>NZ_JBMPQB010000002.1:255811-660796 GCF_049725185.1 Pseudactinotalea sp. Z1748
TCACCTCGGCGGGTGCGCCCGCTGCGAACCCGTCCAGAGCACAATAGCCCGCCGGGTCGTCGTCGGCGGCGGGTTGGGGCATGCGGTGGAGCCACTAGGGTGCTGTCTGTCGCCGCCGATCGACCGTGACGAACGGCCGGGTACGGTTCCCGTCGCCTGGGCGTTGAGGTCGTTCACCGCCGCGCCAGAGGGCGGGAAGTGGTCAAGACCACAGCCCGCAGGCACGATGACGCCTTTGACCAGGCCGGGCGCGGGGAGTACTCTTGTCGCCAGTGCCCGCTTCGTCGGGCCTTTGCGTGCGTGCGCAGGCATGTGTGGATGAGCCATTCATCCACCGAGTCGGCCGCCAGGTATGTCGCACCTGCCGACACCCACCGGGATCGTTCTCACGGTGGCGCTGTGGTGCCGGGGCTCGACACACCCGAGCGCGGGGGTCCAACGGGGTGGAATGCCGGAACCGCCGGCAACGATCGGCAGATCACCCCCACGAAGCAACCGAATTTTCGAGACGGAGATTAAGTGCCCACCATCCAGCAGTTGGTCCGCAAGGGCCGCAGCACCAGGACCGGTCACGGCAAGACGCCGGCCCTGAAGGGAAGCCCGCAGCGACGTGGCGTGTGCACCCGTGTGTACACCACCACCCCGAAGAAGCCGAACTCCGCGCTGCGTAAGGTCGCGCGTGTGAAGCTCTCCAGCGGTATCGAGGTCACCGCCTACATCCCGGGCGTGGGTCACAACCTGCAGGAGCACTCCATCGTGCTGGTCCGTGGCGGTCGTGTGCGTGACCTGCCGGGTGTGCGCTACAAGATCGTGCGCGGTGCGCTGGACACCCAGGGTGTGCGCGGCCGTCAGCAGGCTCGTAGCCAGTACGGCGCCAAGAAGGAGAAGAAGTAATGCCTCGTAAGGGCCCAGCGCCGAAGCGGCCGGTCGTCGCCGACCCGGTCTATGACTCCCCGACCGTCACCCAGTTGGTCAACCGGGTCCTGGTGGACGGTAAGAAGTACACCGCGCAGCAGATCGTCTACGGGGCGCTCGACGGCGTCCGGGACAAGACCCAGACCGAGCCGACCGTGGTGCTCAAGCGGGCTTTGGAAAACGTGCGCCCCACCCTGGAGGTGCGCTCGCGCCGCGTGGGTGGTGCGACCTACCAGGTGCCGGTCGAGGTCCGCGCGAGCCGCCAGACCAACCTGGCGCTGCGCTGGCTGGTCGACTACGCCCGGGCGCGCCGGGAGAAGACCATGACCGAGCGTCTGATGAACGAGATCCTGGATGCCTCCAACGGACTGGGTGCCGCGGTGAAGCGCCGCGAGGACACCCACCGCATGGCCGAGTCCAACAAGGCGTTCGCCCACTACCGCTGGTAGACGCCACTTCCGGGGCCGGTCCGCCGGCACCGATGATTGACCTGAGCTCAGACGACTAAGAAGAGAGCAAACGTGGCACTCGACGTGCTGACCGACCTGAATAAGGTCCGCAACATCGGCATCATGGCCCACATCGATGCCGGTAAGACCACCACCACCGAGCGCATCCTGTTCTACACCGGGGTGAACTACAAGATGGGTGAGACACACGATGGTGCGTCCACCACCGACTGGATGGACCAGGAGAAGGAACGCGGCATCACGATCACCTCGGCCGCGGTGACCAGCTTCTGGGACGGCACCCAGATCAACATCATCGACACCCCCGGGCACGTGGACTTCACCGTTGAGGTGGAGCGTTCCCTGCGGGTGCTCGACGGCGCGGTGACGGTCTTCGACGGTAAGGAGGGCGTGGAGCCCCAGTCGGAGACGGTGTGGCGTCAGGCGGACAAGTACGACGTGC
Organism: Pseudactinotalea sp. Z1748; assembly: GCF_049725185.1. Taxonomy (NCBI): domain Bacteria; kingdom Bacillati; phylum Actinomycetota; class Actinomycetes; order Micrococcales; family Cellulomonadaceae; genus Pseudactinotalea; species Pseudactinotalea sp. Z1748. The sequence continues at coordinate 257,639 of NZ_JBMPQB010000002.1, forward strand.
CGCGCATCTGCTTCGTCAACAAGATGGACAAGCTCGGTGCGGACTTCTACTACACCGTGCAGACGATCGTTGACCGTCTCAAGGCCAAGCCCCTGGTGATCCAGTTGCCGATCGGTGCGGAGAGCGACTTCGAGGGCGTCGTGGACCTGGTGGAGGAGCGCGCGCTGACCTGGCGCGGGGAGACCTCCCTGGGTGAGGCCTACGAGGTCGAGGAGATCCCGGCGCACCTGGCCGACAAGGTCGAGAAGTACCGCAGTGAACTGGTTGAGGCGGTGGCCGAGGCCGATGAGGAACTCCTCGAGAAGTACCTCAACGGCGAAGAGCTCACCGTGGCCGAGATCAAGGCCGGTATCCGCAAACTCACCCTGGCCAGCGAGGCCTACCCGGTGCTGTGCGGCTCTGCGTTCAAGAACAAGGGCGTCCAGCCGATGCTGGACGCAGTCGTGGACTACCTGCCCTCGCCCCTGGACGTGCCCGCCATCGAGGGGCACGCCGCCGGGGACCCCGACACGGTCATCGAGCGCCACGCCGACGCCACCGAGCCGTTCTCGGCGCTGGCGTTCAAGGTGGCCTCGCACCCCTTCTTCGGCAAACTGACCTACATCCGGGTTTACTCGGGCTCGATCGCCTCGGGCCAGCCCGTGATGAACTCCACCAAGGGCAAGCGGGAGCGGCTGGGCAAGCTCTTCCAGATGCACTCCAACAAGGAGAACCCGGTGGACACGGTCTCGGCCGGACACATCTACGCCGTCATCGGCCTGAAGGACACCACCACCGGCGACACCCTCTCCGCGATGGACTCCCAGGTGGTGCTGGAGTCGATGACGTTCCCCGAGCCGGTGATCTCGGTGGCCATCGAGCCCAAGACCAAGAGTGACCAGGAGAAACTCTCCGAGGCGATCCAGAAGCTCGCCGAGGAAGACCCCACCTTCCAGGTGCGCCTGGATGAGGAGACCGGCCAGACCGTGATCGCCGGAATGGGCGAGTTGCACCTGGACATCCTGGTGGACCGGATGCGGCGGGAGTTCAAGGTCGAGGCGAACGTGGGTAAGCCCCAGGTCGCCTATCGCGAGACCATCCGCAAGACCGTGGAGAAGGTCGACTACACCCACAAGAAGCAGACCGGTGGCTCCGGCCAGTTCGCGAAGGTGCAGGTCACCTTCGCGCCGCTGGACACCGAGTCCGGTGAGATTTACGAGTTCGAGAACAAGGTCACCGGTGGTCGCATCCCGCGGGAGTACATCCCCAGCGTCGACGCCGGTATCCAGGACGCCATGCAGGTCGGTGTCGTGGCCGGCTACCCGATGGTGGGCGTGAAGGCGACCCTCCTGGATGGTCAGTTCCACGACGTCGACTCTTCGGAGATGGCGTTCAAGATCGCTGGTTCCATGGTCTTCAAGGAAGGCGTCAGGCTGGCCAGCCCGGTGCTGTTGGAGCCAGTGATGGATGTCGAGGTACGCACACCCGAGGAGTACATGGGTGAAGTGATCGGCGACCTGAACTCCCGTCGCGGCCAGATCCAGTCAATGGAGGACGCGAGTGGCGTCAAGGTTGTTCGAGCCTTGGTGCCGTTGTCGGAGATGTTCGGATACATCGGTGACCTGAGGTCGAAGACCCAGGGTCGCGCGGTGTACGCGATGCAGTTCTCCAACTACGCCGAAGTTCCTCGGAGTGTTGCCGAGGAGATCGTGGCAAAGACCCGGGGCGAGTAGTCCCACTGGTCGACCTGTAACACAACAACCCAAACCGACCCGTAGGATCTGCGAAGCCGGAAAGATCGAGAACCTCGATCCGCAAGCTGCGTACAACTACCCGAGTTCCAGGAGGAACCACAGTGGCGAAGGCCAAGTTCGAGCGGACCAAGCCGCACGTCAACATCGGCACCATCGGTCACGTTGACCACGGCAAGACCACCCTGACGGCTGCCATCTCCAAGGTGCTGGCCGACAAGTACCCCGACCTGAACGAGTTCAAGTCGTACGATCAGGTCGACAACGCTCCGGAGGAGCGTCAGCGTGGGATCACCATCAACGTCTCCCACGTGGAGTACCAGACCGAGAAGCGCCACTACGCGCACGTCGATGCCCCCGGTCACGCTGACTACATCAAGAACATGATCACCGGTGCCGCCCAGATGGACGGCGCGATCCTGGTGGTCGCCGCGACCGACGGCCCGATGGCCCAGACCCGTGAGCACGTGCTGCTCGCCCGTCAGGTGGGCGTGCCCTACCTGCTGGTCGCCCTGAACAAGGCCGACATGGTCGACGACGAGGAGATCCTCGAGCTCGTCGAGATGGAGGTCCGTGAACTGCTCTCCAGCCAGGACTTCGACGGCGACAACGTGCCCGTCATCAAGGTCTCCGGCCTGAAGGCCCTGGAGGGTGACGAGAAGTGGGTCAAGTCCATCGAGGAACTGATGGAGGCGGTGGACGAGTCCGTGCCGGACCCGGTGCGTGACACCGACAAGCCGTTCCTGATGCCCGTCGAGGACGTCTTCACCATCACCGGCCGCGGCACCGTGGTGACCGGCCGGGTGGAGCGCGGGACCCTGAACGTGAACGACGAGATCGAGATTCTCGGCATCCGGGCACCGCAGAAGACCACCGTCACCGGTGTGGAGATGTTCCGGAAGTTCATGGACTACGCCGAGGCCGGCGAGAACGTGGGTCTGCTGCTGCGCGGCACCAAGCGTGAGGACGTCGAGCGTGGGCAGGTCATCGCCAAGCCGGGTTCGATCACCCCGCACACCGACTTCGAGGCCCAGGTCTACATCCTGGCCAAGGACGAGGGGGGACGGCACAACCCGTTCTACTCCAACTACCGTCCGCAGTTCTACTTCCGCACCACCGACGTGACCGGCGTGATCACCCTGCCCGAGGGCACCGACATGGTGATGCCCGGTGACAACACCGAGATGTCCGTGGAGCTGATCCAGCCGATCGCGATGGAAGAGGGCCTCGGCTTCGCCATCCGTGAGGGTGGGCGCACCGTCGGCTCCGGTCGGGTCACCAAGATCACCAAGTGATCCAGCGCTGGACGCCCCGTCCGGCACAGTGAGTCCCACAGGGCCCGTCAGCCTCGGCTGGCGGGCCCTGCCTCATGCCCGTCCCGTGCCGGGTTACGGCGGCGGCGCCAAGGGCGGTGGCTCGGGCCGTGTGAGCAGTAGGATCGCTCCCATGTCATGGTTCACCACCGGCACGCAGGTCAGCCCCACGGCCGCAGAGGCGGAGGCGCTCTGGGATGACGAGCCGCCCGCACCGGGACGGGACACCGGGGTGCTGCGTCTGGTCGGCGCCTTCCAGGCGGCCGGTCAGCCGGTTGTCTTCACCGGCTGGGTGGAGAACGGCACCTTCCGTAAGGGGCAGGGTGTGCTGATCCACGGCAGGTCCGGCTTCGCGCGGGGGGTCCTGGGCGATATCGCCGACGGCCCCAGGAAGATCAGCGAGATCGCCGCCCGTGCCTACGTGAGTGTGCAGGTGCGCAACATCAGTGTTCGCCTGGAGATCCTGGGCCTGGACGAGGGGTGTCGGATCACCGGTATCTGATGATCCTCGGTCTGGTCCGGGGCAGGTGTGGCCTATCCCACGGCGGCCAATCCGATCTGCGGCTTGGGTTCTCCACCGTGCTGTGGCAAACTAGTCAAGTTGCCTCGTCGCGGGTGATTGATTCGGTGTGCATCTGATGTGAGTCGGTGCTTTCGGGTCCGGAACCGACGAGTAACCAATCAGAAGATCGGCTGACTGCCCTCCGGTAGGCGGACGAACTTCACCAGTCATCTCCGACCATCACCTTCATGGTGCCTGCCGGTGTGGAGTGTTGCGAGAGCGACACGCCCGAGCGCGGGGGTCGGTCAAGCGGTACGAGAGAGAGAGTCAGACGACGCATGGCGGGACAGAAGATCCGCATCCGGCTCAAGTCCTACGACCACGAGGTCATCGACAGTTCGGCGCGCAAGATCGTCGACACGGTGACCCGCGCTGGTGCGACGGTCGTGGGCCCGGTGCCGCTGCCAACCGAGAAGAACGTGTTCGTTGTCATCCGTTCACCGCACAAGTACAAGGACAGCCGCGAGCAGTTCGAGATGCGGACCCACAAGCGGTTGATCGACATCGTGGACCCGACGCCCAAGGCTGTGGACTCGCTGATGCGCCTGGACCTGCCTGCGGACGTCAACATCGAGATCAAGCTCTGAGGACGCACCCATGACTTCACTTCCCCAGGCTTCCGAGCGCGCCATCAAGGCGGTGCTCGGCACCAAACTCGGCATGACGCAGGTGTGGGACGACGACGGTCGTCTGCACCCGGTCACCGTGGTGCGGGTGGACACCAACGTGGTGACCCAGGTCCGCACCCCGGAGCGGGACGGGTACTCAGCGGTTCAGATCGGCTTCGGCCAGATCGACCCGCGCAAGGTGACCCAGCCGCTGCGCGTGCGTGCCGAGAAGTCCGACCTGACTCCTCGTCGCCACGCCGCCGAGTTCCGCACCTCCGACGCCGCTGAGTACAGCGTCGGCCAGGAACTGACCGCGGAGACCTTCGAGACCGGCCAGTTGGTCGACGTCGTGGGCACCACCAAGGGCAAGGGCACGGCCGGTGTGATGAAGCGGCACGGCTTCGCCGGTGCGGTGGCCTCCCACGGGGCGCACCGCAACCACCGCAAGGCCGGCTCGATCGGTGGCGCCGCCACCCCGGGCCGGGTCTTCAAGGGCCTGCGTATGGCCGGGCGGATGGGCCACGAACGCCAGACCACACAGAACCTGACCGTCCAGGCCGTGGATGCCGACAAGGGCTTGCTGCTGATCACCGGCGCGGTTCCCGGCCCCAAGGGCGGCCTGGTCATGGTCCGTACCGCTGCGAAGGGTGCGTGAACGTCTTGACTACCCAAACTGCTTCCCGAACGGTGGACGTGCTGGACGCCACCGGCAAGGCAACCGGCTCCGCCGAACTGCCCGCCGCCATCTTCGATGCGGCTGCCAACGTCCCGCTGATCCACCAGGTCGTGGTGGCCCAACTGGCCGCAGCCCGCCAGGGCACCCACGCCACGAAGTCCCGCGCCGACGTGCGCGGCGGTGGTCGTAAGCCCTGGCGCCAGAAGGGTACCGGCCGCGCCCGTCAGGGCTCGATCCGGTCCCCTCAGTTCACCGGTGGTGGCATCGTGCACGGCCCGGTGCCGCGTGACTACAGCCAGCGCACCCCGAAGAAGATGAAGGCCGCCGCCCTGCGTGGGGCGCTGTCGGACCGGGCCCGCGGGGGTCGTGTGCACGTGGTGAGCGCCTTCGCCGAGACCGATGTGCCCTCGACCAGCACCGCGGTGGCCCTGCTGAACCAGGTGGCCCCCAGCCGGCACGTGCTGGTTGTTCTGGCCCGCGGGGACGACCTGACCTGGAAGTCGCTGCGGAACGCACCCACTGTGCACCTGATCCACCCCGATCAGCTCAACACCTACGACGTCCTGGTCTCCGACGACGTGGTCTTCACCACCGAGGCACTGGAGGCCTTCGTCTCCGGCCGGGCCCCCGGCGCCGGCTCGACGGACACCACTGAGGAGGACCAGTGAGCACGCCGACCGTGAACAAGGACCCCCGGGACGTGATCCTGGCCCCGGTGGTCTCGGAGAAGAGTTACAACCTGCTCGATGAGGGCAAGTACACCTTCCTCGTCGACCCGCGTGCGAACAAGACCGAGATCAAGGTCGCGATCGAGAAGATCTTCGACGTCAAGGTCGACAGCGTCAACACCGCGAACCGACTGGGCAAGACCCGCCGGACCCGGTTCGGGATGGGTAAGCGTAAGGACACCAAGCGCGCGATCGTGACGCTGCGCGAGGGCACCATCGACATCTTCGGCGGCGCGGTCTGAAAAGGCCGGCAGCCAGTAAGAGATTGAGGAAGACACTTCATGGCCATCCGTAAGTACAAGCCGACGACACCGGGCCGACGCGGCTCCTCCGTCGCCGACTTCGTCGAGGTCACCCGAACCACGCCGGAGAAGTCGCTGGTCCGACCGCTGAGCAAGAGCGGTGGGCGCAACTCCTCCGGGCGGATCACCGCCCGGCACATCGGCGGCGGTCACAAGCGGGCCTACCGCGTGATCGACTTCCGTCGCAACGACAAGGACGGCGTGCCCGCGAAGGTCGCACACATCGAGTACGACCCGAACCGGACCGCACGCATCGCGCTGCTGCACTACGCAGACGGGGCCAAGCGCTACATCGTGGCGCCGGTCAAGCTCAAGCAGGGCGACATGGTCGAGTCCGGTCCCGGTTCGGACATCAAGCCCGGCAACAACCTGCCGCTGCGTAACATCCCGGTCGGTACCGTGATCCACGCAGTCGAACTCAAGCCCGGTGGGGGCGCCAAGATCGCCCGCTCGGCCGGTTCCTCGGTGCAGTTGGTGGCCCGTGAGGGCGGCAACGCCCAGTTGCGGATGCCGTCCGGGGAGATCCGCAACGTGGACGCCCGCTGCCGCGCCACCGTTGGTGAGGTCGGCAACGCCGAACAGGCCAACATCAGTTGGGGCAAGGCCGGTCGGATGCGGTGGAAGGGTAAGCGTCCCACCGTGCGCGGCGTGGCGATGAACCCGGTGGACCACCCCCACGGTGGTGGTGAGGGCAAGACCTCCGGTGGTCGCCACCCGGTCAGTCCCTGGGGCCAGAAAGAGGGCCGTACCCGCCGTCCGAACAAGCCGAGCGACAGCCAGATCGTGCGCCGTCGTCGCACTGGCAAGAAGCGCTGATAGGGAGCCACGATCATGCCTCGTAGTCTGAAGAAGGGCCCGTTCGTCGACGACCACCTGCAGAAGAAGGTGGACGCACAGAACGAGGCCAACACGAAGAACGTCATCAAGACCTGGTCCCGTCGGTCGGTCATCACCCCCGACTTCCTTGGCCACACCTTCGCGGTGCACGACGGTCGCAAGCACGTCCCGGTGTTCGTCACCGAGTCGATGGTCGGCCACAAGTTGGGCGAGTTCGCCCCGACCCGTACCTACCGAGGGCACGACAAGGACGACCGTAGGGCGCGGCGTCGCTGAGAGGCGCGCCCGAGGACACCGAACACTTGTGATTGAGAAAGCAGGACTAACGATGGAAGCCAAGGCGCAGGCGCGATACGTGCGCGTCACGCCCCAGAAGGCTCGGCGGGTCGTGGACATCATCCGCGGCAAGCAGACCGATGAGGCCCTCGACGTTCTTCGCTTTGCCCCGCAGGCAGTGGCGCAGGACGTGCGCAAGATCGTGGAGAGCGCGATCGCCAACGCCCGCGTCAAGGCGGATGAGCAGTCGGTGGCGTTCAACGCCGGCGACCTGGTCATCTCCCAGGCGTACGTGGATGAGGGCCCGACCCTCAAGCGCTTCCGCCCCCGCGCGCAGGGGCGAGCGAACCGCATCCTCAAGCGCACCAGCCACATCACCGTGATCGTGGCCGATGAGCGTCAGATCAAGGGAGGGCCTCGCTGATGGGCCAGAAGGTACACCCCACCGGATTCCGCCTGGGCATCACCACCGACCACCGGTCGCGTTGGTTCGCTGACTCCACCACCAAGGGCCAGCGCTACCGCGACTACGTGAACGAGGATGTCCAGATCCGCAAACTGATGGCCTCCGGGCTGGAGCGCGCCGGGATCTCCAAGGTCGACATCGTCCGTACCCGCGACCGGGTGCAGGTGGACCTGCACACCGCTCGCCCGGGCATCGTGATCGGGCGTCGTGGCGCCGAGGCCGACCGCCTGCGCGGTGAGTTGGAGAAACTCACCGGCAAGCAGGTGCAGTTGAACATCCTCGAGGTCAAGAACCCCGAGATCGACGCCCAACTCGTGGCCCAGGGTATCGCCGAGCAACTCGCCTCGCGCGTGTCCTTCCGTCGTGCGATGCGCAAGGGCATGCAGTCCGCTCAGCGGGCCGGCGCCAAGGGCATCCGGGTGCAGGTATCCGGTCGGCTCGGTGGCGCCGAGATGAGCCGGAGCGAGTTCTACCGCGAGGGCCGGGTGCCCCTGCACACGCTGCGTGCGTTCGTGGACTTCGGCTTCTTCGAGGCCCGCACCACGTTCGGTCGTATCGGCGTGAAGGTGTGGATCTACAAGGGCGACCAGACCGAGAAGGAGTTCGCCGCCGCGCAGGCCTCGGCAGCGCCCGCGCGTGGACGCGGCCGTGACCGTGACCGTGGCGAGCGCGGGGGCCGTGGCCGCCGCCCCCGTGAGGGAGCACCGGCATCCCAGCCCGCGCCCGGATCGCAGCCCAGCGAGGCTGCGGGCGCTCCAGCCACCGGCCAGGCGGCACCGGCCGCCACCGAAACAGCCACTGAGACGGAGGCCTGAGCCATGCTCATCCCCCGGCGCACCAAGCACCGTAAACAGCACCACCCCAAGCGCTCCGGCGTGGCCAAGGGTGGCACCTCGATCGCCTTCGGTGATTACGGCATCCAGGCCCTGGAGCCTGCGTACGTGACCAACCGCCAGATCGAGGCCGCCCGTATCGCCATGACCCGGCACATCAAGCGTGGCGGAAAGGTGTGGATCAACATCTTCCCCGACCGGCCGCTGACCAAGAAGCCTGCCGAGACCCGCATGGGTTCCGGTAAGGGTTCCCCGGAGTGGTGGGTCGCAAACGTCAAGCCCGGACGCGTGCTCTTCGAGCTCGCCGGCGTTGACGAGGACCTTGCTCGCGAGGCGCTCCGCCGCGCGCAGCACAAGCTCCCGATGAAGACGCGGTTCCTGAGCCGCGAGGGTGGTGACGTCTGATGGCGATCGGTTCCAAGGACCTGATGCCCGATCAGCTCGACGGTATGGACTCCGAGATCCTGCTGGGTGAGCTCAAGAAGGCCAAGCAGGAATTGTTCAACCTCCGCTTCTCCTCTGCCACCGGGCAACTGGAGGACCACGGGCGGCTGAAGACCGTGCGGCGCGACATCGCCCGCATCTACACGATCCTGCGGGAGCGCGAACTGGGAATCCGGACCGCGCCGACCGCTGACGCGAAGTGAACGAAGAGGCGACGATGAGCGAAGTCACAGAGACACCGGCGCCGCAGGCGCCGGCAGAGGACGCAGCCACCCCGCGCGGGTACCGCAAGACCCGTCGCGGTTACGTGGTCAGCGACAAGATGGACAAGACCGTGGTGGTCGAGGTGGAGGACCGGGTCAAGCACCCGCTGTACGGCAAGGTCATCCGTCGCTCCACCCGGGTCAAGGCGCACGACGAGGCGAACGAGGCCGGTGTCGGTGACCTGATCCGAATTATGGAGACCCGGCCGCTGTCCGCCACCAAGCGCTGGCGGATCGTGTCCATCGTCGAGAAGGCCAAGTGACCATCAGGGATTGATCCCGCTAAGTCCACCAATCCGTTCGGCCAGGCTCGAGGAGTAGTCGAGAACCGGCACGACGACAGGAGTAGAACGAATGATCCAGCAGGAGTCGCGACTCAAGGTCGCCGACAACACCGGGGCCAAGGAGATCTTGTGCATCCGGGTGGTCGGTGGTTCCGGGCGTCGCTACGCCGGCATCGGCGATGTCATCGTCGCCACCGTGAAGGACGCGATCCCCGGCGGGAACGTCAAGAGGGGTGAGGTCGTCAAAGCGGTTGTGGTGCGCACCCGCAAGGAGCGCCGCCGTAACGACGGTTCCTACATCCGCTTCGACGAGAACGCCGCTGTCATCCTGCGGGCCGACGGCGAGCCGCGCGGAACCCGAATCTTCGGCCCGGTAGGCCGTGAGTTGCGGGACAAGCGGTTCATGCGCATCGTCTCGCTCGCCCCGGAGGTGCTGTAAGCAATGGCAAAGATCAAGAAGGGCGACCTCGTCGTCGTCATCTCAGGACGGGACAAGGGTCAGACCGGCCGGGTACTGGAAGTCCAGGCCGAGACCGGACGCCTGGTGGTCGAGGGTGTGCAGCGCGTGAAGCGTCACTCCAAGGTCACCGAGGCGGGCCGCGGCGGTTCGACCACCGGCGGTATCGAGACCATCGAGGCCCCGATCCACGTCAGCAACGTGATGCTGGTCGACCCGGAGACCAAGAAGGGCACCCGGGTCGGCTACCGCAGCGAGCAAGTCGAGCGCGACGGCCGCACGCGCACCGCCCGGGTCCGCGTCGCCAAGCGTTCCGGTAAGGACATCTCATGAGCACCAGTACCGACTCCGCCACCCAGAGCGCAGCCGTGCTGCCGCGGTTGAAGAGCAAGTATCGCCAGGAGATCCTGAGCGAACTGCAGACCGAGTTCGGTTACGGCAACATCAACCAGGTGCCCGGTCTGGTCAAGATCGTGGTGAACATGGGCGTGGGGGACGCGGCCCGCGACTCCAAGGTGATCGAGGGCGCGATCAACGACCTCACCCAGATCACCGGGCAGAAGCCTCGTGTGAACCGGGCCCGCAAGTCCATCGCCCAGTTCAAGCTCCGCGAGGGCCAGGCCATCGGCGCCAGTGTCACGCTGCGTGGTGACCGGATGTGGGAGTTCCTGGACCGGTTGCTGACACTGGCCCTGCCCCGGATCCGCGACTTCCGCGGGCTGCCGCCCAAGCAGTTCGACGGGCACGGCAACTACACCTTCGGGCTGAACGAACAGTCGGTCTTCCTGGAGATCGACCCCGACAAGATCGACCGGGTCCGCGGCATGGACATCACGGTTGTGACCACCGCCGACACCGACGACGAGGGACACTCGCTGTTGCGTCGTCTCGGCTTCCCGTTCAAGGAGAACTGACGTGGCCAAGACTGCACTGATCAACAAGGCCAATCGCAAGCCCAAGTACGGCGTGCGCGCCTACACCCGATGCACCAAATGCGGCCGTCCGCGCTCGGTGTACCGCAAGTTCGGCCTGTGCCGTATCTGCCTGCGGGAGATGGCCCTGAAGGGCCAGCTCCCCGGCGTGACCAAGAGCAGCTGGTAAGACGACTACGTCGAAGGTCCGGGTAGGAAACCACGACGAGGAAGGGCGCAGAGCCCATGACTATGACAGACCCCATCGCCGACATGTTGACGCGGTTGCGCAACGCCAACTCGGCGTACCACGAGTCGGCTGCGATGCCGTACTCCAAACTCAAGGCCCACATCGCCGAGATCTTGCAGGCGGAGGGTTACATCAGCGACTGGAGCGTCGAGGACGCCGAGGTCGGCAAGACCCTCACCCTGAACTTGAAGTTCGGGCCGAATCGGGAGCGCTCGCTCGCCGGTGTGCGGCGCGTGTCCAAGCCGGGTCTGCGGGTGTACGCGAAGTCCAACAACCTGCCCAAGGTGCTCGGCGGCCTGGGCGTGGCGATCCTGTCCACGTCCTCGGGTCTGCTCACCGACAAGCAGGCCGAGAAGAAAGGCGTGGGTGGGGAAGTCCTCGCCTACGTCTGGTGACGGGAGGGATCGGAACATGTCACGCATCGGAAAGGTCCCAGTAGCCGTGCCCGGCGGCGTCGATGTCAGCATCGACGGCGCTGCGGTCACCGTCAAGGGCCCCAAGGGCACCCTGAACCACACCGTGCCGGACCCGATCACGGTGGTCCGGGACGACGACGGCGCCCTGGTGGTGTCCCGTCCGGACGAGGAGCGGGAGTCCCGCGCCCTGCACGGCCTGACCCGGACCCTACTGGCCAACCTGGTCCAGGGGGTCACGCAGGGGTACGAGAAGAAGTTGGAGATCGTCGGTACCGGTTACCGCGTCGTGGCCAAGGGCTCCACCCTGGAGTTCGCGCTCGGCTTCTCCCACCCCATCACGGTCACCGCCCCCGAGGGCATCACGTTCACGGTGGAATCGCCCACCAAGTTCTCCGTCTCCGGCATCGACAAGCAACAGGTCGGTGAGGTCGCCGCGAACATTCGTAAGTTGCGCAAGCCCGAGCCCTACAAGGGCAAGGGTGTGCGGTACGAGGGCGAGCAGGTCCGCCGCAAGGTCGGAAAGGCTGGTAAGTAAGCCATGGCTGTCTCCATTAAGGGAACCGGGAGGCGGAACGCCCGCGCCCGCCGGCACCTGCGGGTGCGCAAGCGCATCAGTGGCACGCCGCAGCGTCCCCGCCTGGTGGTCAACCGCTCGGCGCGCCACATGGTGGCCCAGTTGGTCGACGACACCACCGGCACCACGCTGGCCTCGGCTTCCACCCTGGAAGCCGACCTGCGCGCCGCCGACGGAGTCAAGACCGACAAGGCCCGCAGGGTCGGCGAACTGATCGCCGAGCGCGCCAAGTCCGCCGGTGTCGAGACCGCGGTGTTCGATCGCGGCGGTAACCGCTACCACGGCCGTGTGGCCGCGCTCGCGGAGGGCGCACGTGAAGGAGGTCTGTCCCTGTGACCGACCGAATCCGCACCGACAAGCAAAGGAATCGATGATGGCTGCACCGCAGCGCAGTAGGAACGAGCGCAGTAGCAGTGGGAGCGCCGACAACCGATCCGAGCGCACTGACTCCCGTGGCGCCGACTCCCGCAGCGGGGGTCGGCGCGACCGCCGCGGTGGCGATGGCCGCCGTGGTGGGAACGAGGAGAAGAACTTCGTCGAGCGCGTCGTGACCATCAACCGCGTGTCCAAGGTCGTCAAGGGTGGCCGCCGGTTCAGCTTCACCGCACTGGTCGTCGTCGGTGACGGCGACGGCACCGTGGGTGTGGGCTACGGCAAGGCCAAGGAAGTGCCCGCCGCGATCGCCAAGGGCGTGGACGAGGCGAAGAAGAACTTCTTCCCCGTGCCCCGGATCAAGAACACCATCCCGCACAAGGTGCAGGGTGAGGACGCCGCCGGTGTGGTGCTGCTGCGCCCGGCGTCCCCCGGTACCGGAGTTATCGCCGGTGGTCCGGTCCGCGCCGTGCTGGACTGCGCCGGGATCCACGACGTGCTGTCCAAGTCCCTGGGCTCCACGAACGCGATCAACATCGTGCACGCCACGGTGGCGGCGCTGAAGTCCCTGGAGCAGCCTGAGGCTGTCGCGGCACGCCGGGGCCTGCCCCTGGACCACGTCGCGCCGGCCGCATTGCTGCGCGCCCAGGCCGAGGGCCGTGGGCAGAACGCCGATGATGCGGCCTCGGGTGAAGGTTCGGCCGACGCCTCCGCGAGCGTGGCGTCATGAGCGAACTGAAGGTCACCCAGAAGAAGTCCGCCATCGGCGGGCGGCAGAGCCAGCGCGACACGCTGCGGAGCCTGGGCCTCAAGCACATCGGTGACACGGTGGTGCAGGAGGATCGTCCGGAGATCCGTGGCATGGTCGACAAGGTGGCCCACCTGGTCACCGTTGAGGAGGTCGAGTAGGCCATGGCCGAGAAGAACGACAAGCAGGCGAGCGAGTCCACCGAGTCGCCGGCGCCGGCGCTGAAGGTGCACCACCTGCGTCCCGCACCCGGTGCCAGGACCCGCAAGCAGCGGGTGGGACGTGGTGACGGCTCCGGTCGAGGCACCACCGCCGGCCGGGGGACCAAGGGCACCAAGGCCCGTAACCAGGTTCCGGCCCGGTTCGAGGGTGGTCAGACCCCGCTGCACATGCGACTGCCGAAACTGCGCGGGTTCAACAACCCGTTCAAGACCGAGTACCAGGTCGTCAACCTCGACCGGTTGTCGGCCCTGTACCCCGACGGCGGCACCGTGACCGTGGAGGACCTGGTGGCCAAGGGCGCTGTGCGCGGCGGTCACCCGGTCAAGCTCCTCGGCTCGGGCGAGATCAACGTCAAGATCGCCATCACCGTGGACGCGGCCTCGGCCTCGGCCAAGGAGAAGATCGAGGCGGCCGGCGGCAGCGTCGAGCAGGCTTGAGACGATGCGTGAAGGCGGCGGCATCGGGAGTCATGTCCCGAGCCGCCGCATTCGGCGTCCCGAGGCCCGCTGGCGACCCGACCAACCCATCATGGTCGATGCGTGATGCCCGGTAGGGTCGTAGTGGAGCACACCGCCACGCCCGGACCGGGCCGTGCGCGGCCGATGTAGCAGGAGGACCATTGCTCAGCCCATTCGTGCGGGCTTTCCGCACACCTGATCTGCGGCGGAAGTTGCTGTTCACGCTGTGGATCATGGCGCTCTTCCGCCTTGGTTCCTTCATCCCCACCCCGGGGGTCGATTACGGAAACGTGCAGGTCTGCATTGCCGGTCAGCCCACCGAGGGCGGGGACGTGCTCGGACTGATCAACCTGTTCAGCGGGGGCGCCCTGCTGCAGTTGAGCGTGTTCGCGCTGGGCATCATGCCCTACATCACCGCGAGCATCATCGTGCAACTGCTGCGGGTCGTGATCCCGCGGTTCGAGGAACTGCACAAGGAGGGACAGTCGGGCACCGCGGTGCTGACCCAGTACACCCGCTACCTGACCATCTTCCTGGCCGTGCTGCAGGCCACCACGATCATCACCGTGGCCCGCACCGGGAACCTGTTCCCGGGCTGTGAGGTCCCGATCATTCCGGACGACAACTGGTCCACCCTGGTCCTGATGATCCTGACCATGACCGCCGGGACCGGGTTGATCATGTGGCTTGGCGAACTGGTCACCGAGCGTGGTGTCGGCAACGGGATGTCCCTGCTGATCTTCACTTCCATCGCGGCCAGCTTCCCCAGTGCGGTCCAGCAGATCGCGGCCGCCGAGGACGGCGTGCTAAATGTGGTGCTGTTCCTGCTGATCTGTGCGGTGGTGATCGTGCTGATCGTGTTCGTGGAACAGTCCCAGCGCAGGATCCCGGTGCAGTACGCCAAGCGGATGGTGGGCCGGCGGATGTACGGCGGTTCCTCCACCTACATCCCGATCAAGATCAACATGTCCGGTGTGATCCCGGTGATCTTCGCGTCCTCGCTGCTCGCGCTGCCGACGCTGGCGGTGCAGTTCGCCGAGGACCAGACCACCGGCTGGGTGCAGTGGGTCCTCGAGAACCTGCAGGACCCAGCGGCGAATATCCACATCGCCATCTACACCCTGCTCATCATCTTCTTCGCGTTCTTCTACACCTCGATCACGTTCAACCCCGACGACGTGGCGGACAACATGAAGCGTTACGGTGGCTTCATCCCGGGGATCCGCGCCGGCCGGCCCACCGCGGAGTACCTGCGGTACGTGATCACCAGGATCACCACTGTGGGAGCGATCTACCTGGCCATCGTGGCGCTGATCCCCACCATCGCGTTCAAACTGATGGGTGTCAGTTCCAACATCCCCTTCGGTGGGGTTTCACTCCTGATCCTGGTCAGCGTCGGCCTCGATACCGTCAAGAAGATCGACGCACAACTGCAGCAGCGTCACTACGAAGGGTTCCTGCGATGAGCAAGTGCATCATCCTGCTCGGCCCGCCCGGAGCGGGCAAGGGCACCCAGGCGGCCCGCCTGGCGGAGCAACTCAACATCCCGGCCGTCTCCACCGGAGACATCTTCCGGGCCAACGTGGCCGAGCGCACCGAACTCGGCCAGCGCGCCCAGCGGTACATGGACGCCGGTGAGTACGTACCCGATGAGGTCACCAACGCGATGGTGGCCGACCGCCTGGCCCAGCCGGACGCCGCCGAGGGCTTCCTCCTGGACGGCTACCCGCGCACCGGTGTGCAGGTGGCCGAACTGGACCGGATGCTCACCGAGGCGGGCAAGAACCTGGATGCGGTGGTCGAACTGACTGCGGGCACCGATGAGGTGATCGCCCGGCTGCTGGGCCGTGCCGCCGAGCAGGGTCGTAGCGACGACACCGAGGACGTGATCCGCCGCCGGATGCAGGTCTACGCCGAGCAGACCGCGCCGCTGACCAGCGTCTACGAAGAGCGTGGGTTGCTGGTGCAGGTGGACGGTCTGGGCGCTGTCGATGAGGTGACCGAGCGGATCCTGGCGGCATTGAACCCGCGGCTGCACCACGCTCCCGGCCACGACGCCGCCGGCCCCCGGGAGTAGGCGCCAGGCGGTTGTTCTCGAAGATCGAGTACAAGACCACTGATCAGATCCGTCGGATGCGCAAGGCGGGCCTGGTTGTGGCCGAGATCCATGCGGCGATCCGCGCGGCGGCGGTGCCCGGAGTACGCACCTGCGAGTTGGACGCGGTCGCTGCCGGAGTGCTCGAGCGCGCCGGTGCCGTCTCGAACTTCCTCGGCTACCACGGCTACCCCGCGCATGTGTGCCTGTCGGTCAACGATGAGGTGGTGCACGGCATCCCCGGGCAGCGGGTCCTGGAAGCAGGCGACGTGCTCTCGGCCGACTGTGGCGCCGTGGTGGACGGCTGGCACGGCGACGCCGCGTTCACCGTCGTGGTGGGAGCCGGCGACCCCGATCCCGCAGACCCGGGTGACCACCTGCTGAGCGAGGTGACGCGATCTGCCATGTGGGCCGGGATCGCCGCGCTTGCCAAGGGGCAACGCCTGGGCGTGGTCGGCGACGCCATCCAGGAAGAGATCGAGCACGTCGCGGCTCGGGAGAACACGACGCTGGGCATCGTGGCCGAGTACGTGGGCCATGGCATCGGGTCGGCAATGCACCAGCCTCCCGACGTGCTGAACATCCGCTCCACCCACCGGGGACCCAAGGTCCGCTCCGGCCTGTGCGTGGCGATCGAACCGATGATCACCCGTGGCGGCGCCGAGACGAAGGTGCTGGCCGATGACTGGACCGTGGTCACCACGGACGGGTCCCGCGCCGCCCACTGGGAGCACACCGTGGCGGTGCACGATGGCGGGATCTGGGTGCTGACCGCACCCGATGGCGGAGCAGCCGAGCTGGCCGCCCGCGGTGTCGCCGCCGCACCACTGGACTGACACTCGTGCTGCGGGCAGCCACCACGCACTGGCCGGGGCCGACCAACCCACCCCGCCCACGTCGTCGGGCATGCCCTATGGACGACGGAGGCGGGCTGAACCGCCCCGATCATCGGACCCGCCCGAGCGACGTCCCCCGCACCGGCCCGCGGCCGGACGCGTCCGTCCCTGGCCCCGCCATCGAGGACGGCGGTACCCGGCGCACTGACGGTGCGGGTGAGCCGGGGGTGAGGCGGGCTCACCCGCCCGTTGCGCGGAGATTCGCTCCGCCGTCGACCCTTGTTCGGCTCCCGTCACGCTTCTGATCACCCCGAGTCCACAACCCCCTCGTCCTGCGGCGACGTCGGAGCCTCGCGCGCCTCACCCGGCGTCCGGCCGGAATCATCCGGTCCCGTCCTGGAACCCGGGTGCCGATGAGAGTTGACTCAACAGTGTTCGGGGGAGCGCCCACTCGGTATCGGATCCGGGGCAACTAGGGCCCTCCAGAGGGAATCGGAGGGATCGCGATGGTCGTATCGACGCGCCGGTCCCCTTGCACCTCCGGCCTCCGGACCGCACCTGCCGGGATGAGTTCATGAGCGTCTACTCGGCGGTTCTGGATCGTTTCGACCTGGTCAACCGGCGCACCGGATGGCTGCGGGAGACGCTGCGGCCACAGGCCTCGGTGCTCACCATCGGGATGGCTGCGGTGGACCTGATGGCCGTCTCGATCGCCGTCGCCGTCGTCACCGGGCTGACGTACTCCCCGTTGCACGCTCTGGCTGCCGGAACCTGCGCCGGCGCGGTGATCACCGGTGTGGTCGCACTGCGCGGAGGGTACCGGCGCCACCACTGGGGCCTGGCCCGCCAGGACCTGCGGGCACTGCTCAACGGGATCCTCGTGGCAGCGGCCGTCGCGATGGGGTTGGCCTACTTCGGTGTGGTGGAGATCCCGCAACCACTGCTCCTGTACTCGGTGAGCGTCAGCGTCGCAATGGCGGCACTGATGCGCGGGGTGCACCAGTTGCTGATCCGACGCCTGCGCCGCGACGGCGATCTGGACCGCCGGGTGCTCATGATCGGGGCAGCCGATTCCTTCGGTGGGCTCGCTGGTCTGATGCGTGAACACGGCGGGCAGGGCGTGACCATCCTGGGCCGATGCCGGCCTGGGGGCGCACCGGACCAGGACGACGACGTGCTCGGCGGCGTAACCGAGGCACCCGGACTGGTGCGGCAACTCGGTGCGGACACGGTGCTGGTGGCCGCAGACGCCCTCACCGCGGAGGAACTGCGGCAGTTGAGTTGGCGGCTCGAACCGCTCGGTGTGAACCTTCTGGTCGCGCCGGACGTCGCCGAGGTCGCCTCACACCGCACCGAACTGGTCTCGGTCAAGGGCACCCCGATGGTGCGGATCGCGCTCGGCCCCTCCCGGGTCACGATGCTGCTGAAGGCGGCGATGGACCGCTGCCTGGGCCTGATGCTGACCGTCCTGGCGATGGCCGTCCTGGTCCCGGCGATGCTGGCGGTCAAGGTGACCAGTCCCGGCGCGGTGTTCTTTCGTCAGACCCGGGTCGGTGAGGACGGAGTGCCCTTCACGATGCTGAAGTTGCGCACCATGTACCTCGACGCCGAGGAGCGTCTGGCCCAACTGGTCCAGCAGAGCGATGGCAACGGCGTGCTGTTCAAGATGCGCGAGGATCCCCGGGTCACACCCGTGGGCCGGATCCTGCGCCGCTTCTCCATCGATGAGTTGCCCCAGTTGTGGAACGTGGTGCGGGGCGACATGTCCCTGGTGGGGCCGCGTCCGCCGCTGCCGCGGGAGGTCGCCGAGTACGACGACCGCGCCTACCACCGGCTGCTGGCCAAGCCCGGGCTGACCGGCCTGTGGCAGGTCTCGGGGCGCTCCGATCTTGATTGGGACGAGTCGGTCCGACTGGACCTTCGGTACGTGGACAACCGCAGTGTGCGGGCCGACCTGAAGATCCTCGCCCGCACCGCGGGCGCGGTGGTCGGGGGTCGAGGTGCGTACTGACGTCACGAACTGCCGTGCGCTCGCGCCGGCTGGAGGAGGTGCGCCCTCGGACCCCCGACGGGGGCGTACCTCCGCTTGTCGGCACGAGCGGTCGGGTCAGCCGAACAAACGTCGGTTCCGTCGCTTCCGCCCCGTTCGCGCCGGCTGGAGGGAGTGCGCTCCCGGACCCCCGACGGGGGCGCACTTCCTCCTGCCGGCGCGAACGACACCGAGCCACGTTCGCCCATTCCTCGCCGGACCAGCACATGGTGCCAGGCGACCTGCGGCGACCATGCTGCTGAGGTAGCCGTCGTGTTCGGGGGCGATGACATGTGCGGCAACGACGTGCACCGGGTGGCCATGCCACGGCAATCTCCCGCACGAGCGGGTGGACCCAGGGCGCTGCTGGTCGTTGCATCGCTGCCATGTGCCGGGGCGTCACGGACGAGTTCGTCAACACTGAAGGGGTATGCCCGATGAGTGTGCCGGTGGCCCTCGCCCATGATTACGCCACCCAGCGCGGTGGAGCCGAGCGGGTGGCATTGTGGCTCGCTCAGGCATTTCCGGATGCTCCGATGTACACCACGCTGTACGACCCAGAGGGGACGTTCCCGGAGTTCGGCGCGCTGGATTTGCGAACCACCGGATTGAACAGGATCGGAGCCTTTCGCCGGCACCACCGCCTGGCGTTACCGCTGCTGGCGCCGGCTGTCTCCGCGCAACGCGTGCAGGCCGACGTCCTGCTGACCAGTTCCACCGGCTGGGCGCACGGCTACCGTGGTGCGGAGCGCACCGTCGTCTACTGCCACGCCCCCGCCCGTTGGCTCTATCAGCGCTCCCGCTACCTCAGCGGTCGGGACGGAGCAGGCCTGGCCAACCGCGCCCGCCGAGTCCTGGCGAGCGGAGCGCTGACCGCGCTGACGCCGGCACTGCGCGGGTGGGACCGCAGGGCCGCGGACCGGGCCGATGTGTATCTGGCGAACTCCACCGTCACCGCCCGAGCGATCCGCGAGGTCTACGGGATCGAAGCAGAGGTGCTGCCACCCCCACCGGCAATGCTGCCCGGCGGCGAGGTGCAGCCGGTGGCGGACCTGGACTCGGGCTTTCTGTTATGTGTCGCGCGTCTGCTGCCGTACAAGAACGTCGACGTCCTGGTCGAGGCGATGGGTTTGCTCGATGGACAGACTCTGGTCATCGTGGGTGACGGGCCGGACCGGATGCGACTGCAGAGGATGGCCGAGCAGGTCAACGCCTCCGGTGCGGGGCGTGTGGTGCTGCTTGGCCGGGTTGCGGACGCCGAACTGCGCTGGCTCTATCAGGGCGCTGGTGCGCTGGTTGCTTCCTCCTACGAGGACTACGGGCTGTCGCCCCTGGAAGCCGGGGCATTCGGCAAGCCCTCGGTAGTTCTGGGCGACGGTGGTTACCTGGACACCGTGATCGATGGCGTCACCGGAGCATTCTTCGCCGCTCCGGAAGCCGAAAAGATCGCAGTTGCTGTGGCTGATGTCACAGCACAAACGTGGGATACTGACGTAATCAGAGCGCATGTCGCGGGGTTCGGGCTCGACCGGTTCATCTCCCGGCTGCGCACCGTGACGCTGGAATGCGTTAATTCTTCGGGGGCGAAGCGGCCCCGGGCAGCCTGAGGAGGCCCCGGATGACACTACGCGAGTTCGGCCGGGTTATTCGGTCTGGGTGGTACCTGGTGTTACTCGCCATGGTCGTGGCCCTGACTGGCGCGTGGTTCTACCTTGACCGTCAGATGCCGATGTTCGAGTCCGTGACGAGGCTCGAGTTGCAGGAGGACCTGGCAACTGAACTGAGCGAGGGGACCCCGGCTGGTGCGGGCTCAGAAGGTGATGTCAGCGCCAGTTTCCGCTCGAGTTCTGTGGCGGAGGCGGCTGCGGCGCTGCTGGACAGTTCAGCACCGCCGACGTTGCTGGCATCGATGGTCTCCGCGGAACAGTTCGGCCCCATGGTCGACGTCACTGCTGAGGGATATAGCCCGGAGCAGGCAATGGACATGGCTGATGCGTTCGCTCAGGCCTACATCGACAATCTCGCCGGGTATCGGACTGCTGAGATCGAGTATGTCGAGGAACGCCAGGAGGCGCTCTCCGAGCAGTTGACCGAGGTGACCGACCGCCTCAACGTCGATGAGGACGACGCCCTGGCCCTGGCGGAGCAGAACCTGATCGTAGAGGAGTACACGGCCCTCTCGGTGCGATTGAATACCCTGCAGGCGAACCCCGAGTTGGCCATCATCACGAGCCGGGCCGAGTTCGCCACGCCTCAAGGCATGCCCGACATGCAGGTGATCGCCCTCGCGGGGCTCGGCGGGCTGGTCGCGGGGGTGGGATTAGCCTTCCTGCGTCGGAGTCTCGACCAACGCCTCCGCATCGATGGCGAGGTCGCCGATCTAGCGGGAGCCCCGGTGCTGGCACATATCTACGGCCTGCGTCAGGCGACCAGGGACTTCCGTGCCACGCGCATGCTCCCGGTGACACGCCATGTGGCCACCCCGTTCACCGAGTCGATCCGGGAACTGCGCACCGCTGTCGCGGTCACCATGCCACCGGAGCAGCATCAGGTCGTGGTGGTGACCGCGGTCGACGGCCACGGTTCGCGCTCGTTCGGCGCGGCGAACCTGGCGGCATCGTTCGCCCTGAGTGGCCGCAGCACGATTGCGCTGTCCGGTGACCTACGCCAGCCTGACTTCGATCGGCTCTTCCAGTCTGTCGGCACCAGCAGTGAATCGGACCCACAGCGTAGTGAGATCGCCAACCTCTCGGTGCGAACACTGCCGCAGCAGCGACTGGACCCGGCGGACTATCTGGCCACCGACGGGGTGCGGGCGATGATCGAGGAGTTCCGCAACGCCTGTGAGGTGCTCGTGATCGATGCACCTCCGGTGCTGGCGGCCGCAGACGCCACGATTCTGGGCCAGTACGCCAGCGGTGTGGTGCTGGTCGCTACGACGGGAAAGACCGAACGGAACGCCTTGACCGAGGCGGTAGACCGGCTGCGAACGAATCAGGTCCCGTTGGTCGGCATTGCTCTGGTCGGGGTCGCCCGCGATCGCCGGCTTATGTACGCCTCCACTTACGGCAGCGATGAACTGACCGGACGTGCCGGGAAATTGCGCCAACGGTTCTCTGCTCGCCGCCGCGGCGAGCAGCCGCGGGCGGCGGCGATTGAGGCCGGCGAAGCCGGTGCGGAAACCGTTGCAGCCGGCCGGCCCGCTCCGAAGGCCGCTGGGGTCGACCAGGCCGCAGCCGATGCGCAGACGCCCGGGCCCGGCTCGACCGGGGAGGACTCCGGGGCTCAGGCCGCAGCGAGGCCGGATAACCCCGCCACGCCCGGTAGTCCGCCCTCCGCAACCGACGTGACAGTGCCGTCGAAGGTCCTGTCGCGACGGGAGGTTCAGAGCGGGGTGGGGAGCCCGGCCGGGCGGTCATGAGCACGGGTGCACCCAGTCGAGGTGCCCCCGGTGGAGGTGCCCCCAGTGGAGGAGACCGGCCTCTGCGGGTGCTGATCCTGGATCACACCGCCCGCCTCGGTGGGGCAGAGTTGGCGCTGGAACGTCTGTGCAAGGCCCTTGACCGCAAGGTCGTCGATCCGCGAGCGCTGCTGTTCGAGGACGGCCCGCTGCATCAACGCATTCGGCGCACTGGTGTGCCGGTGGGCATCGAACCTATGTCACCTCGGCTCGGGCAACTTGACCGGGGCAGCGCCGGGCGGCTCTCCGGGTGTCCACGGGTGGCGGCACAGGTCACCCGGTTCACCATCCGGTTGACCAGCCGGGTGCGCCGGCTCCGACCCGACTTGATCTACACCACCTCCCTCAAGGCGGACCTGATCGGCATTGCTGTGGCCGCGCTGACCCGGCGGCCGCTGGTGTGGCACGTGCATGACCGGATCAGCCCCGACTACCTGCCGGTCACGATGGTGCGCCTGGTCCGCCTGCTCTCCCGAGTGCCTGCTGCGGTGATCGTGAACTCCCACGCCACCGCGCGCACGCTCCCGGGGGTGCCGGTGGTGATCGCCTACCCAGGCTATGAGCAGGAGCAGGCCCTGGCGGCACCGCCCCGGAAGGCCGCCGGGCGGGTGGTGGGGATGATCGGGCGGATCAGCCCGACCAAGGGCCAGGCCGAGTTCGTGGCTGCCGCCCGGCTCGTGCTCGAGGAGTACCCCGATGCGCAGATCCGGATCGTCGGCGCGGCGATGTTCGGTGCGGAGGACTACGCTAGGCAGGTGCGTCGCCAAGCCGAAGACCTGGGCGACCGGATCACGTGGCTGGACTTCACCGACGACGTCGGCGCGCAGCTGGACGCCCTGGACGTCTTCGTGCACGCCTCCCCGGTTCCCGAGCCCTTCGGGCAGGTGGTGGTCGAGGCGATGATCCGGGGCGTGCCGGTGGTGGCCACCCGTGCCGGCGGGGTGCCGGAGATCCTGCGGGACGACGACCAGTTGCTCGGCATCCTGGTGGAACCGGGGGACGTGACCGACCTGGCCCGGGGGATCAGCACAGCGCTGGCCGATCCCGAGGGCGCGGCGAGGACGGCGGAGCAGGCGTGGGCGTCGGCGCGTGAGCGGTTCTCGGTGGCGCAGACGGCTGCCACGGTCACCGCGACGTGGCGCCGTGCGGCTGCAAGCGTGCGATGACCTCACCCATGAGGATCGCCTGATCTCGCCAGGTCGGGATCCCGGCGGGCAGGTCCGCGGGCGGACGTTCACGTTCCAGGACGCGGGCGACCTCCTGCGGGAAGTGGTGGGCGTCCACCGCGGTGATCAACGGGTCCTCGCTGTCCCTGAACACCGCAACGGGTGTGGCCACGATCGGGCGACCAACAGCTCGGTACTCATAGAACTTGATCGGATCCAGGCTGTCGGTGAACTCACTCACGACGTGCGGGACCAAGAGCACGTCGGCGTGCTGCAGGTAGGCCGGAACCGAACGCCACGGTCGTCCGCCGAGGACGACGACCCCGGCCTGCTCCAGCCGGGCTTGCTCGTCGGAAGTGATGTCGACGATCGGTCCAACCAGCACCAGCGTGGTTGAATCTCCGATCGCACGAGCCGTGCGCACAGCCAGGGGAACATCGAACCGGTCCGGGTGCACCGTGCCCAGGTACAGCGCGATCGGCCCGGCCGGTAGGTCCTCGGGGCGTGGCTGGGGCCGGCGGTACCGGTCCAGGTCCACGGCGTTGGTGATGAGCGTGACCGGTCGCTGGTCGCCCTTGGTGCGGGCCAAGTGCGCAGAGCAGACGGTGACCTCGTCGCAACGGGCTAGCAGGACTCGCTCACTGGCGACGAGCCGCTCGTGCTCGGCGGCGTCCCGGTCGGCGGCCAGCCAGTCGTCGGTGATGTCGTACAGCGATGGCCAGGGTGTGCTCGTGATCATCGCGGAGGCGGCCGGGTCGTTGACCCACAGCGTCGGGCTGCGGAACCCCGCCCGGCGGGCGGCCCGCCGCACGGTTGTCGCGAGCCGCTGGTCGGCATGCCGGTCAACTCTGCGCGGCAACACCTTCGTTGGTTGGAACAGCAGAACCTGGCCACTCCTCAGGTCACCCGTGGCCTGCAGCGGGCGCAATCCTGCTCCCCATCGGGGCAGTCGCCGTCGGGAGAGTTGGAACAACGGGTCGGCAGGCGGCTCCACGAAGAGCACGCGTAGGCCGGGGTCGTCTCCCAGGAGTTCGGCGATCAGGTACTGGTTGCGGCGCCAGATCTCATCCCATGCTTCCAGTGAGACCACCACGAGTTCCGGGCCCGGCGAGGAACCTTGCAGGACGGACCGGTAGACGTCCTCGGTAGCCCGGGACTGTCTTGCCGGACTGAAACGCTGCTGTTGGGCCGACCGGGCCGCGGCTGCGTAGACGTCTCGCCGCGCCGGGTCCGTCGCCAGTGCCGCCAAGGACTCACCCGCTGCGCGGGGATCCGTCGGTGGGTACAGGCCTAGAGGGTCCAGACCGGCGAGCAACTCACGATGCCCGCCGGATGCGGCTGCGACCACCGGCAGTCCGTGGGCCATCGCCTCCAGCACGCTGAGGCCCAGTCCCTCGACGGGGCAGGGGGCCAGCAATATGCCGGCGTTGGCCATCCGGCCGGGAACGTCGTTGAGGTGACCCAGGAATCGGACCTGCGAGGTCAGGCCGAGGCTGCCCACCAGGTCCTCCAGCGCCGTCCGCTGGGAGCCGTCACCGGCGATCTGCAGCGACCACCCTGCCTGCGCCAGCCCCGAGGCGGCGAAGGCGCGCACCCCCAGATCGGTGCGCTTCTCGGCCTCCAGGCGCTGGGCGATGAGTACCACGGGATCGCGGTCACGTGCGGGTCGGCTCCCCGGCACCGGCGGGATGCCCGGGTGCACCACCACGCTGGCCCCGTCGACATGCTCGGCCACGTATCCGCTGACCGAGATCTGAGTGCTGAGCCGCCGGCGGGCCAGTGCCGCCCGCAGCGCTTTCCCGATGCCGCTGCCCCGAGCCCGGGCGAAGTGCCGCGTCGTTACCACCGCAGGGAAGTCGCGGAGGCCGGCCGCGGCGAGAGTGACGGCGATCTCGGCGGCGGTCATATGCACGTGCACGATGTCCGCACCGGGCGCTACCCGCCGCAGTCGGCGAGCCACCTCCAGGGTGGTCTCCCCGGGCCACAGCCGCACCCTGTGGCCGGTCACCTCCGCCCGCATGGACTCTTGCCGTCCTCCGATGATCGCCACATCGTGTCCGGCTATGACCTGAGCCCGGGCGAGTGCGGCCACGTGGCGTTCCACCCCGGCGAACGCGCCGGACCGGATGGCGTGCAGCACCCTCACGGCGTCGCTGCTTTGCTCACCGCTGGCCCCACATCAGTCGCAGGGCGGACGTCCAGCGGCAGTGGGGGACCGTCCTCGACATCACCGCCCTGCTGTGCGTGCGCGTATGCGTGCGCCCCCAGACAGACACCGACGATCAGGAACGGCACGGACGCCTGGACCGAGACCCAGAACAGGTCGAACTGCCCCTGCACGAAGCGCATCAGTACCATCGTGAAGGCGAGGGTGCCGAACCGGGGGTCGACCCGCCAGAGCACGACCAGGCTGGCGCCGAACAGCACAAGGAAGCCCGCCAGGCCGATCACGCCGGCAGAGGCCAGCATCTCGAGTTCGGCGTTCGGCGGCTGGAAACCGAACTCCGTCCGGCCCGCTGTCCAGTAGCGCAGCCCCATCCCGACCCACGGGCTGCGCCGCCACACCTCGATCGCGTCGTCGTACCAGGCGAGCCGTTGGAACGCCGAGTTGAAGGGGTTGTCCTCGGTGAGTTGCTCGTGCGCCGCGCCACCGACGTAGAAGATGGCCGGGATGATGGCGAACAGAACCACCTTGGATCGTCTGCGCTCCGGGTCCGGCCGCAGGATGACAACGACGATGGCCGCTGCGAGGCCGATGAGCGCCTGGCGGGCCTCAGAGGCGACCACGCCCAGCGCCAGAAGCAGGAAGGTGGCCTGTGCGAGTCGGCGGGGCCAGTCCAGCCAGTGGGGATTGACATAGGCGACCAGGGCCGCGAACGCGAGGACGGTACCGATGAAGTTCTTGTGCATGTTGAAGAGGTAGACCCCGGCGTACCCGGTCCCGAACTGTTGCACCGCCGTGCTGAGGGTCATGACCGCAATCGCGATGCACGGGAGCAAGAACAGGGTCAGCCCGAGCCGTGCGCGCCCACCCCGCCCCACCGCCCATCCCACCACCAGGGAGCCGCCGACCAACAGCCAGGCGTGGAACCATTCGACCGTGTTGGCCAGGAACGGGTTGGCGATGACCGTGAACAGGGTGGCCACCTGGTAGATGGCCGAGATCCACAGCATCGAGCGCATCGGTCTGGAGAACGGCCGCGGCGCGAGGAACACAGCGGCCCAGAAGGCTCCGAACAGCGCGAAGTCGGACACCGACAGGTCGACGCCCCCGCCGCCGACGCGCTGGATGATCACCGAGGCCGGCATCGCCAGGATCGGCAGGGTCGCCGGCTGGCGGGCTGTCAGCCCCACGAGCAGGACCAGACCCGCCATCGCGATCGCCACGAGCGAGTTTCCCGGCACCAGGAACCCGATCACCAGCAACAGGGCCGCGCCAAGTCCGGTGACGACCAGCCAGGCAGTGGAACGAACGATCACAACGATGCCTCCGCCCGGACCGGGCCTTTGGCGTAGGTCCGCAGGCGCCATCGAGCACTCTGCGCCGCAGCGCCGCGCAGGAGGACCGATCGCAGGAGGGCACCGGCAAGTACTCCGGCTCGGGCGAGCTGCCAGTTCAGGGCCCCGAAGTGCTTGCGCAGGTAGCGCTCCTGGGAGGCGTGGAAGTGGATGTCGCGGCGATGCGGGTCGCTGCTCGTCCCGCCCCCCAGGTGCAGGGCCGTGGCCGCAGGGACCAGCGCGTGCCGCCAGCCTTGCCGATGAGCACGGAAGGCCCAGTCGGTCTCTTCGGCGTACAGGAAGAAGTGCTCGTCGAACCGCCCGACCTGGGCGATCGCGGCGGCCTTCAACAACAGCACCGAGCCGATGACGAACGACCTGCCGGGCCTGGCCCGCCGCAGACGCGCGAGCCCGATCGTCTGGATCCACACCCCGGCCGGGGTGGGGAAAGGCCAGGTCACAGTGGCCGCGACGCCGTCATCATCGACCTGGCTCGGCCCGGTACTGGCTAGTGCCGGGTCGGCATGCAGCGCTTGCTGCAGGAGGGTGACGTCATCGGGGGAGATGATGGCGTCGGGGTTGAGCAGTAGCACGTCCCGCTCCGGGTGGTCCCGCCGGTCCAGGGCGTAGTTCACCCCGGCGGCGAACCCGCCGTTGCGGCCGGGATCCAGGTACCGCGCCCCGGCGTCGATGGCGATGCTGCGGATCTGCGGCATCGAGGAGTTGTCCACCACGGTCAGGGGGAAGTGTCCCACCAGCGGGGCCAGCGCGGAGCGCACCATGTCCGGAGCGCCGTAGGCCACCAGCACCACTTCCGGGCGGAGCGCCTCACCGCTGCGTTCCCTCGCGGATGCAGCGAATGCTGAGGTTGGGCGCTGCGGGCCCGTGATGCAGTGCTCGTACAACTCGCGATACCTGCGCGCCACCTCCGGCCAGGCACACGCGCGGGCGCGCGCGGAGCCCGCAGCTCGCAATTGTTCGGCCAAGCCCGGTTCGTCCGCCACCGTGAGCAGGGCATCTCCCAACGCGCGCGAATCACCAGCAGGGACGAGCAACCCGGCGTCTCCTACGACGTCGGGCAAGGCTCCGGTGTCGCTCGCCACAACAGGGATGCCGCACGCCATCGCCTCGACGGCCACCCGTCCGAACTGCTCGACCCAGCCCGGGGTGGGCACGGACGGGACCGCGAGCACGTCCAGGGAACGGTAGAAGGAGGGCAGTTCCTCCCCGCTCAGCGCGCCGAGAAACCTCACCCGGTCTCCGAGGCCCGCAGTCCGGCTGCGCAACTGGTGCTCCAGCGGCCCGGCCCCAGCGATGCGCAGGTGGAGGCGCTCGTCGTCCAGGGCGGCGCGCAGCAGCACATCGACACCCTTGTGTTCGGCCAGCCGGCCGGCGTAACCCACCACGACTACACCGCCCGCTGTGGCCTCTCCCTCGGGCGGGCGAGCCTCCTGTCCCCTGGACGGGGGCGCCTGCCGTTCCTCGGGTGATGGACCCGGAGCAAAGATCTCCAGGTCCACTCCGAGCGGAATGATTTCGATCCGCCCCACCATGCCTTTTGACCGAAGGATCCTTCCCGCCTCTCGATTACAGACCGAGAGAGCCGAGGCGTGGCGTAGAGCGCGTCTTTCGAGCGTCCGGAAGGGCCAGGGGTAGCGTTTCTCGATGTTCTGCGCCGAGTACAGCATGTACGGCGATGGCGGGTTCGTCCGGAAGCGAGGCAGGATTTGCTGCAACGTACGCATGAACAAGATCTGCGCGGTGGCCAATGCATAAGGTTCTTCGTGAATATCCAGCAGATCCCAGCCCTCGCCAAGAGTGCGCCACAACCGGCGGAACTCATACACGAACAAGGCCGGGTGAGAACCGAACGTGGCTAACCCCCGGACCTTCTCGCCAGGCTTGGGCTGCAGCCGTACCTGAGTCCCTCCCTCGTTCCACTCTCGCGCAGAGACCAGCCGCACATCGACCCCGTGGGAGAGCAGCACTCGTTCCCGTTCTCGCCATGCATCCACGACCGCACTGTGCGAGATGCGAAGCACCTTCATAATGCTAATTCTCCCGCACGTCGGCGAGGTTTGTCTCCCATGTGGCAGGTTTATCGAGCCCCTTTTCAGAATCTCCCCAGGACCAGAACACGACAGCCTTGAATAGGAGTATCTTCGACTCCGGGGGATCTCTCACGCGGCGAAGGGTGCACGATGCGCATACTGGTCGACGGCGACCGCGGGTACCTTGGTTCCGTCCTGGTGCCATTGCTCCAGCGCGCCGGACACGAGGTTGTCGGGCTCGATATCGGCTGGTACGACGGTTGCGATTTCGGGGCACAACCGCAGGGGTATGAGCAACGCACCGGCGATATCCGCGACGCTCAGCCGGCGGAGTTGCGCGGCTTCGACGCGGTGGTTCACCTCGCAGCGATCTCCAATGATCCGATCGGTCACCTCAACCCGGCCGCCACCTTTGACGTCAATACCGCGGGTGCGATCCATATGGCTCGCACCGCCAAGGAGGCCGGGGTTGCGCGCTTCCTGTTCTCATCGTCATGTTCGCTCTATGGGTCAGGCAGTGCAGGGCCGATCGATGAGGATGGTGCGTTCTATCCGGTCACCCCGTACGGCGAGAGCAAGGTCCGGGCGGAGGAGGGCATCGCCCGGCTGGCCGATGATGACTTCGCACCGACCTACCTACGCAACGCCACGGCTTATGGCTCCTCGCCCAGGCTTCGCGCCGATATCGTCGTGAACAATCTCACGGGTACGGCCTTCACCCGGGGTGAGGTGCGCCTGGAGTCCGATGGGACTCCGTGGCGACCCCTGGTCCACGCTGAAGACATCGCCCGGGCTTTCCTGGCAGTGCTGCAGGCGCCCCGTGACCTCGTGCACGACCAAGCCTTCAACGTGGGCCGCGATGAGGACGTCGTGCAGATCCGTACCATCGCCGAGCAAGTGAGCCAGATTACCGGGGCCCCTGTGACCTTCGCTGCTGACGCTGGCCCGGACACGAGGAATTACCGGGTCGACTTCACGAAGATCCGCAGTCTCCTGCCCGAGTTCAAGCCACAGTGGACCGTTCCCGCCGGGATCCGGGAGATCTGGCGCGACGCCAAGACACGGGGCCTGACCTCCGAAGACTTCCAAGGTCCCAGGTTCGTGCGTCTGCGCCGTATCCAGGAACTGGCAGAAGCCGGTCAACTCGACCTGACGACATTGCGGATGAACGAAGTTGCCCGCTGATGCCGGCCCCACGTTGCCGGCTGTGCACAGCGGAACTCGATCACACGTTCGTGGATCTCGGGATGTCGCCCCTCTGCGAGAATTTCCTCCGATCAGATCAGCTCGACCAGCCCGAGACGTTCTACCCACTCCACGTGCGGATCTGTGGTGAGTGCCTGCTGGTGCAATTACCCACCTACGTTCCTGCCGAGGAGATCTTTACCGACTACGCCTATTTCTCGTCGTACTCCGACTCATGGGTGGCGCATGCCCGCCGGTTCGTTGACGACAGCGCAGTCACACTCGGTCTCGGCCCGGAGTCGTTCGTCGTCGAGGTGGCGAGCAATGACGGGTACCTGCTCCAACATGTCACCGCACGTGGGATCCGCTGCCTCGGCATCGAGCCGGCCGAGAACGTGGCGCAAGCGGCTATTGACCGATCGATCCCCACTCTGGTGGCCTTCCTCGGCGAAGAGACAGGCAGCCAGGTTGCCCGCGAGCACGGCCGTGCTGACTTGGTCGTTGCCAACAACGTCTTCGCGCACGTGCCGGACATCGTCGATTTCGCCAGAGGGTTGCGTGCGATGCTGTCCGACGAAGGCCGGGTGAGCATCGAAGTTCCGCACCTGGCGCGCCTCATCGAGGACAACCTGTACGACACGATCTACCATGAGCATTTCTCATACCTCTCGCTGCTGACGACCCAGCGGGTCCTCGCCGCTGCCGGGCTGACGGTGGTCGACGTCGAGGAACTGCCGAGCCACGGTGGCTCATTGCGGACATGGTCGGCGCCGACCGAGCACGCCCCGACGCCTACCGCTGCAGTGGCCCGCGTGCTGGAGGTCGAGGAAGCCGCTGGCCTGCACACCGTCGCGGGGCATGGTGGCTTCGCCGCTGCGGTGGCCGCCGTCCGCAACGATTTCCTCGAGTTCCTCATCGCCCGCGACCGGGAAGGTAGCACCGTCGTCGCCTACGGTGCACCCGGGAAGGGCAACACCCTGCTCAACCATTGCGGGGTGCGCTCCGACCTCATTTCCTTTGCCGTGGACCGCAATCCCTATAAGCACGGTCGGTTCCTGCCCGGAACCCATATTCCGGTCCATCCGGTTGCGGCCCTGGAATCTGCCCGCCCCGACTACGTGGTGATCATGCCGTGGAACTTGCGAGCAGAGATCAGCGCGCAACTCGAATATGTCGCTGCTTGGGGTGGCAAACTCGTCGTCGCCCTGCCACACCTCGACATTATCGAACCCGGGAGCCCACCTGGCTGACCAGGAGATCGATCAAGGTAAGGAGGCATGGTGAAAGTCGTGTTGTTCTGTGGCGGACTCGGCATGCGGATTCGTTCCAGTTCCGAGTCACAGCCCAAGCCGATGTTGCCGATCGGGTCTCGCCCGGTGCTGTGGCACATCATGAAGTACTACGCCCACTTCGGTCACAAGGACTTCATCCTCGCCCTGGGGTATGGCGCAAACGCGGTGAAGGAGTACTTCCTCAACTACGAGGAGACCCGGTCCAACGACTTCGTTCTGACCCATGGCGGACGGCAGGTCAACCTGCTCTCCAGCGATATCAGCGACTGGCGGATCACATTCGTCGATACCGGCATGGATACCGCCATCGGTGAACGGCTGCGTCGGGTCCGCCCTCACCTGGACGATGACGAGGTCTTCCTGGCGAACTACGGAGATGTACTGACCGACTCGCCCTTGGACGAGATGATCACCGACTTCCTCACCACCGATGCAGTCGGCACCCTGCTGGCGGTACCCCCGCCGGATTCGTTCCACGTCGTGCAGATGACCGAGGAAGGGAGGATGACGGGTCTTGAGGCCGTCGGCGGCCTTCAGATGCGAATCAACGGTGGTTACTTCGTGCTCCGTCAGGGCATCTTCGATTACCTCGACGAGGGCGAGGACCTCGTCATGGATGCCTGTGTACGGGCAGCGCGGGACGGCAGGTTCCGTGCCCGGCCGTATGACGGATTCTGGGCACCGATGGATACGCTCAAGGAGCGGGCCTACCTCGAGGACATGAACCGCAGGGCAGACCGGCCGTGGGCGGTATGGGAGTCGGCGCCGGCAACGAAGCGGGCTAACGGGCTCCCGGTGGTGACCGTGCCGGGCGTGACACCGGTATGACGCGCCCGCAACCACGTCCGCGGGTGGGCGTCGCCGGCTTGTTCGGCACGGGTAACTTCGGTAATGAAGCAACTCTCACCGCAGCACTGGAACGGCTGGGCGATGAGCACGACGTCGTCGTCATCGCCGAAGGCGCGGCCCGGGTGCACTCCGATCGGGGGGTGCCGGCGGTCGCGCTGAGCACGGTCGTAACCCCCCGAGCGGGCTCGAAGTGGGTTCGGTTGGCTGTTCTCGCGAGAAACCGGATCGGAGTGCTGCTGCGAGCGATGAAAGTAGTGGGCGGACTGGACGCAGTCGTGGTCGCTGGCACCGGACCGTGGGAACGGTATGGCGCAGGACCGTTCGCCCTGACCTATGAACTGTGGGCGCTTGCTCTCGCGGCCAAGGTCCGTCGTCGTCCGTTCCTGCTCTGGAATATCGGAGTGGAAGTTCAGGATCGAATGATGGCTCGGTGGTTCATTCGCCGGAGTGCGTCCTGGGCGGACTACCGCTCGTTCCGGGACGTGGAGTCGCTGCGGGCGATGAGGCAGATGCGGGCAGCGCTCGACTCCGACCCCGTCGTCGCCGACCTCGTCTTCGGCTTCGCGGCCGACGGGGCTCCTAGTGGCTCCGGCGACGGTGGTCAGGAGGCGACCGTCATCGTGGGTGTGATGACCTACTACGGCCTCGCCGATGACCCGAGGACGAACGAGGACGTGCAAGGGTCCTACCGTCGAGGCACGACTGAGTTGGTGCGCGAACTGCGCAGGCGCGACTACGGCGTCGTGCTCGTGGGCGGTGACGAGGACGACCTGCGCACTGCGGCTGACGTGCGGGACACTCTCGCAGATGAGGCCGTGCGGGTCGACACTGTCGGCACGGTCGCCGGGCTGACCGAGTTGATGACGTCGGCGAGCGCGGTGGTGGCGCTGCGATACCACTCACTCATCATGGGTGCGCTGGCAGGAGTTCCGCTGGTCGGCATCGCATACGGTCAGAAGCAGCAGAGTCTGATGACGATGCTGGGTAACCCCGAGCGGGTGCGACACGTCGAGTCCTTCCAGGTCAACGATGTGGCTGACCTGGTCGAGGCCGCCATAGTTGATGCGGCCGGCCGTGAGCGCGCGGCCGCTGCCGTGGCCGATGCGGCGGCGCGACTGGAGGAGGAGTGGATCCACGTCCGGACCGCACTTCGCCGAAGTCGTGGTTGACACCTCAGCCGGCATCCACCGGCCCATGCTCCGATAGGTTCTGATCAGCGAGGACGGTCAGGTTGCACATCGGTCGGCACTGGGTCGACGATGACCCAACGCCCGCCGGAGGCTTCGATCTCGGGTAGTGCCGCTCGTACCTCGGGCAGGAGGTCGGAGATGAAAAGCAGCACACGGTCGGGCCGGGTTTCGGCAAGGTCATGCGGCGCGATGATGGGGATACGGCTGACCGGCATTGTGCGGCCGTGTTTAGCGGGTGAGGCATCGGCGATCATCGCCAGGTCCTCCACCGTCACACCTGCGGAGGTGAGCAACGCCGCCGTGCGAGAGGCTGCGCCGTAGCCTGCGAGGGTCAAACCGTCAACCTTCGCGCTATCCAGGTAGGCGCGGAGCGTATTCGCCGAGTGGGTGAACGCCGTGTGGAGCGCCGATCGCAATCGTGCCGGCTGGAGGACGCCGAGTTCGGTCTCTTTCCTCACGAGCTCGGTGACTGACGTCGCCCGGGCATTACCCAGAGGTCCGTCTGCTTTGGCGAACGCCAGCATCGTGGTTCCATGGTGGTAGAGCGAGTACGACCACGCACCGATGGCCGTAAGTCCGATCTCGTGACCCATGCGCACGAGTGAGGGCGTGGTGTAGTAGGCAAAGTGCCCGCTCTTCAGCGTGTTCCACATGCCCTCGCGCACCATGGCAGAGGCGTTGTGGATCATGAACAGCAGCACCCCGCCGTCGGTGAGGCGGTCCCGACGTTCGAGGAACGCCCGTTTCTGGTCCGGAGCGTGCATCATTCCGTGCACGTCGACGATGAGGTCAGCGTCCCCGGTCTGCACGTCGGTAAGCCCGAATGGTTCCAACTGTCTATGCCATGACCCCCCGTGGGGGCTGGGGTAGTGAATCACGCGGGTTCCGGGGCGGATCAGACCGGCAGTCACGGCATCGGCGACGCACATCTCGGCCTGTCGTACCAGCGCCGCAGGTTCAACTCCCACCATCTCCTCCGGTGTGGTCGGGTCATGCTCCAGTTGCAGCAGGCCGCTGGTGCTGCCGAGGACCATGCGGAGCGGGTACCGAGGGTCGGGGAGAGGGTCGGTAGGCCACGGGAAGAGATCCGACGGCGGCTGCTCCCCGATATCGAGGACGACGACCCCCTCGGGCGAGCCCGACCATCGATCTCGCCAACCCTCGGCCGGTTCGGCGTCGCCGGTGGTCATGGCGCATCCTGGAGTGCCCGCAAGCGCCGGATTCGTCGACTATG
Organism: Pseudactinotalea sp. Z1748; assembly: GCF_049725185.1. Taxonomy (NCBI): domain Bacteria; kingdom Bacillati; phylum Actinomycetota; class Actinomycetes; order Micrococcales; family Cellulomonadaceae; genus Pseudactinotalea; species Pseudactinotalea sp. Z1748. Next base: position 292,254 of record NZ_JBMPQB010000002.1, read on the forward strand.
CAGATCGGCGTTCATCGGATCCTGGCATCCGGCGGGCGGCGGACTGAGCCTCCTGCTGTGCTCGCAACCTGCCGGCGCTCGGCTTGATGCCGATGGCGTTGGCCACATCACGGGCCATCGCCCGCCATCGTGGAAACACCCATGACGGCCCGACGGTGGCACAGGTTCGGAACTTCTCGGCGAACGGAAGGTCGATGTGCAGCACGCCTCGGTAGATCTCGATGTTCGTGCGCGTTTCGGCGAACGAACGATGCCCGCGCTGCCCGGGTGCGAACCACCAGGAAGCCTCCGCCCCCTGCACCGAAACCTGAGTGTCGTGACGGCGCTGCAGGAATGCTTGCTCGTCCGCCGTGGCCATCCCGCCCAAGCACAGCAGTTCGGTCAGGAGCACGATGTCTGGACCGAGCAGCGATCGGAACCCGCGGGTCTTGCGCAGTTCGGACATCCTGATGACGCCGTACATCGGCTGGGAGGCCTGGGCACGCAACATGTTGCGCACACGTTCGTGTGCGCTCAGCGCATCCATCCCCAGGTCGGCGTCGTTGAGGTCCTCATAAACAACCCCCTCACCGTCGATGAGCCGTGTGCGGGGGTAGGAGAACACAGTGCCCGGGCCCGCGTTGTCGAGAGCGCGAAGGGCTGCGCTGGAGAACGCCGGAAGTTTGATGTCATCGGCGGCCATCCAACTGAACAACTCGGTGTCGCACAGCCGTGCCACGTTCTGGAAGTTCCACGTGCCACCGCGATTCTGTTCGTACCTGTAGTACCGGATACGGTCGTCGTCCGCGGCCGCTGCACGGCAGAATTCCTGGGTTCCGTCGGAGGAGCCGTTGTCGGAGATGATGATTCGGATGTCGGATGTGTCCTGCTCCTGAATGGAACGCAACGCAGGTGCGAGGTAGGGCTCGCCGTTGTAGACGGGGATCCCGAAACTGAGACGAGTCATTCATTCTCCTAAAGACATCAGAATCTTCGGCGCCGTGAACGCTTCGGCATAGCGACACTGGGCCTGGACGCCCCGGAGCCGCATCAGCGCGAAGAACAGTTCGTCGTCCCACCAGTGACAGTCGTGTTGCGAGGGGTAGCACTCGTTGAGGAGAGCAACTTTGCGCTCGGCGATATCGGGACGAAGTGGCAGGTAGAGGTTGGGCTGGCCGGTGTCTCCATCCCATTTAGGGATCTCGTAGTGAAGAATAAGCGGCCCGCGCCAAACGGTGGGAGCCATTCGTCCCAGCAGTCGATGGTCTTGGTGTGCGTCGTCGGCGCGTGGCACCAATACGAGATCCGGCGTGGGGTTGTCGGCGCGGAATGTGTTCAGCGCCTCCTTCACCTCTCCCCAGTGCTGTGGCAGGCGGGCGTCGGGTAGGCCTGCGAATCTGGGAGGATGAGCAGTTCCGAAGGCGGTGGCCGCGTGCGTGGCCTCCTCACGGCGTTCAGCGGTCCCGGTGAGTACGAGCGTGCGAATCTCGGCTGTGTTGCGCTCGGCAAGCGTCAGGAGTGTGCCTCCGCACCCGATTTCGATATCGTCCGGGTGCGCTCCCACAGCAAACACGACCAGGGGGCCGTCAGGCATCAACAGCATTGTCATGAGCGTCTCGTTCTGTGGCCAGTGGACGGTCCACCTGGGGCCAGCCTACAGGTCAGTTCGTCTCCGAATGTGGTATTCCGACCGCCGGCTGGGAGCCGTCCCGCAATGGTTCTGGTGTGAGGTCAGATTCCGGCCAGCACCCTCTCGAGGCTCTCGCGTGAGTGGGCCCAGGTCATGGTCCTGGCGCGGTCGCCCCCGGCGTCCTGGGTGCTCGCGAGCAGCCCCGGGTCGTCAGCCAGTGCGGCTAGAGCAGCAGCGAGGGAGGTGACGTCGCCCGGCGGGACGAGCATGCCGGCGGCGCCCACCGCTTCCGGGAGCCCGCCGACGTCACTGGCGATCACTGCCGCCCCGGCAGCCATGCCTTCGAGGGCGGTGAGGCCGAACGGCTCGGGCCACACCGAGGGGACGACGAGCACGTCGACGTCACTGAGCGCTGCCGGCAGAGTCTGCCTGGGCAGGAACGAGGCGAAGGACACCGCCGCCGTCGACACTGCCGCCAACTTCCGCAACTTCCGTTCATACCTACTCAGTGGAGCGTCGGCCGCGAAGCCGGGTCTGCCGATAACCGTGACCTCGATGTCGGGCCGGGCCAGGGAGTTGACGGCCTCCAACAGGACGTGCACACCCTTACCAGGGATCACGCGCCCCAGGAAGCCCACGCGCAGTCGGTCTGCGCGAGGGTGCCTGACCTCGCTGAAGAACGCGGTGTCTACCCCGTTGTGGACTACCCGGACTCGTGGCCGAAGGTGTTGCGGAAGAAGATCGGCGGTCTGCTGAGCAAGGTGTTCGCTGACGCAAATGATGGCAGCGGCTGCGTCAAGCGTTCGGCCACTCTCCCGGCGGGAGTAGGTGCGCAGGAGCTGGTTATGGGCATACAGCACGGCCTGATGCCTGGGGTCGACCAGCGGGATCGCCTGCGGGGCGTTGTGCGCCAGGAGCGTCGCCTGTTCCCACCTTCGCTGCGAACGCAGCGAGGCAGCGTACGTGCGTCGACTCGGTCGTCTCACCCCGAGGCGTCCGGCGATCACGTCGAGGTGCCCGTCGAAGCGACGGGCAGGAGCCTGGTCGAACTCGATGATCTCTGCGCTCTGGTAGCGGTCCGGGTAGGTGCCCCGCGCCAGGAGCACCGCGGGCCGGACTCCGGTCGGGCAGGCAGCGCCCGCCAGGCCGTGCACCACGGTAGGGATGGCGCTGCCCGTTCGTGGGGAGAAGTGGTCGCCCGGGGTGATCAGGTGGATGTGCTGCATCTGTACTCACTCACGGGTCGTGCCCATGTGTTCAGGCATGGCCGTCGGTATAGGCCGAGGCCTGCAGCGTGAAGAGTTCGGCGTACAGACCCTGGTTGCGCATCAACTCGTTGTGTGAGCCGTGCTCGACCACGCGCCCCTGGTCGAGCACATAGATCCGGTCGGCATTGCGCACGGTGGAGAAGCGGTGGGAGATGACCAGGGCGGTTCGACCTTGCAGGGTGTGGCGCAGGTTGGAGAACAACTCTGCCTCGGCGCGTGGGTCGAGGGCGGCGGAGGGTTCGTCCAGGATGATCAGCGGCGCTGCCCGATAGAACGCTCGAGCGATCGCCACGCGTTGCCATTGTCCGCCGGACAATTCGTGCCCATCGTCGAACATCCGGGACAGGTTCGTCCCGAACCCGTGCGGTAGCGCCTCCAGGAAGTCGTGGGCACCGGCGGTCCGGGCCGCGTGGCGGACACCGTCCTCATCGGGTGGTTGATCGGGCCTCGAGATGGCGATGTTCTCAGTGCCGTCGAAGGCGTACCGGACGAAGTCCTGGAAGATCACCGCCATTCGCGAGCGCAACTGGTTCTGGTCGAAGGAGTCGGTGTCCACGCCGTCCCAGAGAATGGCCCCGCTGTCGGGGTGGTAGAGGTTCGCGATGAGTTTGGCCAACGTCGTCTTCCCGGAACCGTTCTCACCGACCAGGGCGACCAACTCACCTCGGGCGAGGTCTACCGTGACGCCGTTGAGGGCGGCCTCCTCGCGGCCGGGGTAGGTGAAGTGCACGTCTTGGGCTGTCAGGGTGGTGAAGTCCGGGGGAGCGCTGCTGGTCGAGCCGGGAAGTTCGGGCGCCGGTGCGATCCGCATGAACTCCTCGAGGTCGTCGATGAATAACCCGGACTCGAATATGGTCTGGGTGCCGCCGAAGAACGCCTGGACCTGGCCGGCGAGCATCCGGATCGCCACGATCGCCGCACCGGCACCGGCGACGGTGACCTCGCCCCGAGAGATCAACCAGACGACCAGGAAGAGGGTCAGTCCCAGCATCAGCGCCGAGCCGATATTGCCCGCGGCGTTGTACAGTGCGCGGATACGGATGTGGCGGCTGAGGTCGGTCAGGTACGCCCGGTAGAGCCCGTCGAACCGTTCGCGCAACATCCTGCCGATCCCGAACGCACGGATCTCCTTGGCGTCGTCACGCTGGGTGAGCAGGAAGGAGATGTAGGTGCGGCGCCTGTTCCGGGGCGTCTGGGCGACATTGAAGTTGAACTCCAGGCGGGATTCGCGCCGACTTGTGATCAATAGCGGGATCCCGCCGAGAACGAGCAGCGGGATGAGTGCCGGGTGGATGAGGAACAGCGCGCTACCGACGCCGATACTCGCCGCCAGTGCGCCCAGACAGGCCAGCACGCCGTTGGTGACCTGGAACGGGCGTGTGAGGGCGAGCGAGCGGACCCGTTCCAAGCGGTCGTAGAAGTCTGTGGACTCAAATTGCTTGAGGGGTACCGTGGTGGAGACTTCCAGCACACGGTGCCACATGGTGAGTGCGACCCTTTCACCGACCAGGCGGCGCAGTGATCCCTGCAGTGAACCCAGTAGCGCACCAAGGGCGGTGAGCAGCGCGAGCAGTCCCACCGGCAGCAGCAGCGCAGCCAGGCGGCCACCCTGGTCGATGTCCAGGATCGCGTTGAGGGTCATCTCGATCGTGAGGACCTGGCCGGCCAGGACCCCGCCGGCCATGAGTTGCAGTGCCACCATCCAGCAGAATGGTGCGCGTGCGGCAGCCCACACCAGCCGAATGCTGTACCGGATGAGGGAAAAGAATCGGCCGAGGGATTTCGGGGGAGTCGGGGCCGCACCACCATTGGACGTCACATCCAAATCGTATCCGGATAACGTTCCCAACTGTGGTGAATGCCCTCATTTCGAGCGGGAATTACAGGTACCGTGTGGTCCGTGACAAATCCGCGGCGCCCGTTAGCGCAGCTTCTCATCGAGAGTGTCTTCGACTCGAGTTCTGCCGTCCTGCCGCCACGCGTCATTGAGCATTCCGTCGAGGAGGTGCTCGAGGCCGGCGGTCTGCACAGGATCACCCCCGCTGTGATACGGCGGCTACGTGCCGCGGAGGGCGTGCCGGCGCACTGGGTCGAGCAATTGTCAGCGTTCCGAGAGCGTCAGATCCTGCGGCACTTGCTCAACCTGACCGACCTTCGCGCGGCCACCGGCGCACTGCGCGCCGCAGACATCCCGTGGGTGGTGGCCAAGGGCCCGGTGGCCTCTGAGGTGCTGTGGCCGAGCCCGGATATGCGCGAGTACTACGACCTGGACGTTTTCGTCCACGGGAGCCGGTTCCCGGCAGCCCTGGCCACGCTGGAAGATGCCGGGTTCACACTGGTGGACCGTAACTGGGCGTTGATCCGCAAGACCATGCGCGCCGAGGTGGCGCTCATCGGTCCCGCGGGCACACACCTGGACCTGCACTGGGACATCGCAGTACCCAAGCAGTTACGTCGTGCCTATAGAACGGACCCCGCCGGCATGCTCGAGCGACGGGTGGAGGTGCAGTTCAGCTCCGGTGATGTCGTGCCCACCTTCGATGCGGTGGACACAGTCCATCATCTGGCGTTCCACGCTGCGCAGGCCGGAGCGAACCGCCTGATGTGGCTCGGCGATCTGCACTTCGCCACACACCGGCCCGGATTCGACCCGGTGGAATTGCGCCGCCGATGTCTGGCGGCCCGCACTGCCGTACCGGTGGCGCTGGTGCTGGAGCGTGTTTCGAGGGTGTCCGGCGCGCCGATGCCACCAGGCCTCAGCGCGCGGCGCGGGCGTGTGTGGTCGCACCTGGCCGCTCGGCGCGACCATCGATATGAGTTCCCCGGTCTCCCACACGATCGCAGTATCGGTGGCGGGTTGTATGCCAGCGCCCGGGCGACTCTGGCCGGATCGGGCGTGGAACTGGCACGTCAGATGGTGATGGCGCGGGTGCACGAGGCCCGCGTCCGACGACGCGGGCGCCAACCGCGAGCCCTCTCCGCTGATATCGGAGGTGAACGCGGACGGCGCGACTACCTCGCCGCCGTGACGGAGGTCGCAGGCGGATCGCGCGCCACCCTACGGGGGTGAGCCCCGGCCTCACCCTTTGACAGAACCTGGAGCGTGTAAATTCACCCGGTTGCCGTCGGCGCAGGACGTCGCAGCCCCGTATTCTTCGAGGTGCTTAACCTCATCAAGGATGGAGATCCTCCAATGTATGAAGCACCACGAATCACTGAGGTCGGCTCGGTCCACGACGTCACCCTCCAAAAGGGCGTCTACTACGGCGATGGCAATAGCCACATGGGATGGCCTGAGACGCCCACTTCCTGAGCCTCGATTCTCGAGACTCAATTTCTGACGGCTGTGGCCCGGTTCGTTTCGAACCGGGCCACGGTGGGAGTGTGAGACGTGGACTACTACCGTCCCGACGCGACGGAAACGAGTCGCGGTTTCGTCACCGGGAGCCAGCGACGCAGGCGATTTCCCAGGTCGAGTGTCAGGCAACCGTTCGAGGCATTGAAGACTGTCATCGAACGCGCGGCCGATGGTCGATCCGTCTACGTCACTTTTTCCGGGGGCAGGGACTCCTCCGGGATCCTCGCGGCAGCCACGAGCCTCGCCCGCGAGGGTCGAATACCGGCCGCTGTCCCGTTCACATACGTCTATCCCGGGTTGACCGAGACTCACGAAGGTAAGTGGCAGGACTTGGTTGTCCGCCATCTCGGCGTCGCGGAATGGATGCGAATCGAAGTTCGTGAGGGCGACAACGAGTTCCTCGGCCCCAGGGCGACCCACAGTCTTGCGCGGCGGGGCCTGGTCTTTCCCGCCACCGCTCATCTCTGGGCGGACATGTTCGACCGCACCAGGGGTTCATTGGTCCTGACCGGTGAGGGTGGCGACGAGGTCTTCTCCCCGAAGCGTGCCGGTGCCCTGGTCCGGGCCGGGCGGGGACGTTTCGGTGCCGGGACGCCCCGCCGGGAGGCGCTGTGGTCCCTGGCCCCCGAGCGGCTCCGCTTTCGGCGGGCTAGCAACCGTCCTCTGATGGACATGCCATGGCTGACGGACGCGGCTGCGCGTGAGTTCTGGAACGATTTTCTGCGTGAGGAGGTGCACGAGCCGCTGTGCTTACGGAGCAGTCTCGAGGTCCAGTGCAGCGCGCGGACACGTGCGGCGCTGGCGCAGACCTACACGGCCATGGCCGCCGAGTACGGCTCGACCGTTGAGGATCCGTTCTGGCACGGCGAGTTCTTGGATAGTTACATCAGGCACGCCCCGCGTTACGGCTATGGCGACCGTACCGAGGCGATGACGGCGGTCTTCGGACAGGTATTGCCGAAGCAGATCCTGCGCAGATCCAGCAAAGCACACTTCAACTCTGCGTACTTCGGGCGTTCGGCTCAGGAGTTCGCCAGGCAGTGGGACGGTACGGGAGTGGACGCCGACGTGGTGAACGTCGAGGAACTGCGCCTGGCACTGCTCCAAGATCCCGTCCCGGCTCCGGTGGGCCTGCTCATGCAACAAGCCTGGCTCGCGCAACAGTCCACCTGCCCGGACAGCGGGACGGCAGAGGAGAGCGATCACGCGCGCGAGGGGGTATGAGACCGCTGCGCGAGTCGAGTTGAGTGCCATCTCACCCCAGGGGCGATCCACTCATCCTGACGCGAGTCACCCGGCCGGGGCGAGATTCACCCGGCTGAAACATGCACTTTGCTCGGCAGGGCGGACGTCGGCTCCCTAGCCTAAGAAGGCTCAACCGCAATTGCACCGCTACTGAAGGAAGTGTCATGTACGAAGCACCACGAATCACCGAGGCCGGCTCGGTCCACGACCTCACCTTGGCTAGGGGGAAGGAATTTGCTTTGGATTTCGACGGTACGTTCCCCTTCATCTTTCAACGGGACGCGCCCACCTCCTGAGCACCTTCGACCATCAAGGCGCGGTCCGGCCAGTTCGGCCGGACCGCGGCCTGTAAGGGGATCGGCGTGAGCTACTACCGGCCGAATGACAAAGAGATCAGCCGCAATGTGGTGACTGGGCTGCATAGGCGCAGGCCGTTTCCGCGTTCGGCCGCTCGCCACCCCTTCGAGGCCCTGAAGTCCACGATCGAACGCGCGGCCGATGGCAGGGTCGTCTACGTGACGTTCTCGGGTGGCCGGGATTCCTCCGGGATCCTCGCAGCAGCCGTGAGCCTGGCCCAGGAACGTCGTATCCCCGCCGCGGTCCCGTTCACCTACGTCTACCCGGGTCTCGACGAATCCGATGAGACTGAATGGCAGGAGTTGGTCGTCAAGCACCTCGGTGTTCGGGATTGGATGCGCCTCGAGGTCGTCGACGGCGAGAACGAGTACTTGGGCCCGCGCTGTTCCCAGAGCCTCCTCCGCAGAGGGCTCGTCTTTCCAGCGGCTGCCCACCTGTGGGCTGACATGTTCGAACGCACCGCAGGTGGGCTGGTGCTCACCGGCGAGGGTGGCGACGATGTGTTCCTGCCTAAACGCGCGAGTGCGCTGGTTGCTGGCGTCCGGGGCCGATTCCGTCCCGGGAGTCCGCGACGGGAGGCACTGTGGTCCTTGGCGCCCGAACGAATCCGACGTCGCAGAGCCAGGGGCGCCTCGATGCTCGACATGCCCTGGCTCACCGATTCGGCACGCCGGGAGTTCTGGTCGGACGCGCTGCGGGACCGGGTGCACGAGCCCCTATCTCTTCGGGGGGGCTTGGAAGTCTTGTGCAGCGCGCGGTTCCGGGGAGCCTATGTGCAGACCATGACCACCATTGCTGCTGAGTATGGTTCCGTCGTCGCGGATCCGTTCTGGCACCCGCAGTTCCTGGCCAGTTACAGTCGGCACGCGCCCTACTTCGGTTATGCCGACCGAACTGAGGCGATGACCGCCGTCTTCGGCCGCGTGCTGCCCGATGAGGTCTTGAGCAGAGCGAGCAAGGCGCGGTTCAATACTGCATACTTCGGCCGTTCGACTCGAGAGTTTGCCCGGGACTGGAATGGACCTGGCGTCGACTCGGAATTGGTCGATGTCGAGAAACTGCGTCAGGCCTGGCTGGCCGATCTAGTGCCGGCCCTCGTGGTTCTGCTGTTGCAGCAGGCGTGGCTCGCGCAACAGACGGGGGTACTATCGGCCGATAGGGGCGAGGAGGGCCGACGTGCACCACAGGTTGCGTGACTATGGCACGGCGATGCGCTTGGCGCTGTTATGGCTGGCCGTGGAGTTCAGCCTGCGGACCACGTCCGTCGACGTCGTCGCGCGGCGATTCGGCGCGCCTCTCGTCGGGGAGAGGAGGAGTTCGCAGGCGCCGGTGTTACCGATGACCCAACTCAGCGCCCGCGAGGTGCGCCAGTTGCAGATCCAACGCCGGGTTCTCGCTCTGCCGTTTATCAACGGGACCTGTCTGCGGACTTCGGTGATGACCGGGTATACCTTGCGCGAGCGGTGTCCGGAGTTGGTGATCGGCGTCCGGAAGACGGACGGCAAAGTCGAGGCACATGCCTGGATCCGCGTCGACGGGGCCGACCTGGACCTGGAACGCCAGGCCGGATTCGAACCGCTCGCCTTCACGGCTCTGGAGGCTGAACGTGAGTGATCTGCAGGAACTTTACGGCCTCGTCGTCTCCTCCGAACGACCCTTGTGGCAGGCTCGGCCGGCTGCCCCTGGCGCGAGGGTGGATGTCGAGGTGCAGTGGCGCGCACCTCGGGCTGAACCGGCCGGGCCCCCGGTTGGGGAGCCGTTGCTGACGTATACTGCGCGGCGACGGTGGCAGGACGTGGTTCGGCGACCGGATGGAGGCTACACCTACCGATGCTATACGGCGGCGGACTTCGAGATCGACGCCGAATTGACGTCGGTGACGGCCTATCCGTTCGAGGGAGCCGACCCGGAACTGTCCGTGGTGCTGCTGGCCGGCTCGGTGCTGTCGTTCATTCTGCATATGCGAGGCCACGCGGTCCTGCATGCCAGCGCCGTGCAGGTGCGTGATGAGGCGATCGCATGTGTCGGGTTCTCCGGGATGGGTAAGTCCACCGTCGCGACCCTGCTGTGCGCTGCCGGTGGCGCGCTCATCACCGACGACGTCCTGCGGGTCGACTTCGATGAGGGCAAAGCACTGGCCCGGCTAGGTGCGACCGAACTGCGACTGCGCAAGGGTGCCGAAGCGCTCTCGAGGAGATTCACCGTCCCGCTGGCACGGAGGGAGACGGTCGATGCTCGCCAGGTCCTCAGCCCCCCGGAGCGGGCCACCGATCGGATGCCGCTGCGGGCGATCCTCATCCCGATCCCCGACCGGGAGGCCGACGAGGTCCGACTCCATCGTCTCTCCGGGGCGATGTCAGTGATCGAGTTGTTGCGGTTTCCACGTCTGCTGGGGTGGCAGGACCGCCGGATTCTGGCGCAATTGACTGAGAACGCCGCTGCAGTGGCCGGTAGAGTCCCGGTCTTCCGTGCGCAGATCCCGTGGGGGCCCCCCTTCGCCGACGATCTCGGCTCGCGGGTCCTGAATGCTGTGGACGCGGGTACTGCCTTGGCCCACGCCTGATCCTGGGGTCGTGGCAGTGTGTGGCCCTCTGGCCAGATACGCTTGTCTCGTTCCGGGATCCGACGGCGGGTTGTGAGGAACTGACGCGGAAGGTAGCGAAGCAATGAAGTTGCGCATGGACGATCTGACCTGGCAGGAGATCGACGGGGAGTTGGTGATCCTTGACCTGCAGGGCTCGGTGTACCTGACCACCAACGCCGCTGGGGCCTTCTTGACGAAGTTGCTCACCGAGGAACGGTCGGAGGGTGAGCTCACTGATGCCTTGATTGCCGAGTACCGGATTGATCGGGAGACAGCCGAGCGGGACGTTGACGCCTTCGTTGCCCAGTTGAAGGACCAGAATCTCCTCGCCTGAACCAGTCCGCGGATGAGGAGGAGAATGGCGGCGGGGTCGATTCCGTCGACGGAACCACCACGGCTTTCCGCATGACTCGGGGGGCGGCGAGCGGGCCACCCAGAGCCAGCGCAGCGCACGTGACGGCACCGGTGAGCAGCACAGAGGCGACGACGTCACTGGGGCGGTGCGCGTGCGCGACCACGGACGCCAGGCTAGCCGTCGCCAGCAGGACGCCTGCGACGACGATGGGCCAGCGCGCCCGGGAGGGCCAGAGGATCATGATGGCGACCGCCAGAGCAGCGCTGAGGGAGACATGCCCGGAGGGCAAGGTGTTCATCACAAAGGCGTGATCACCCAGATAGGGCCGGTCGAAGACCTCATCGCGCAACCACAGGGATGCTACGGGGGTGGCCGCCGCGACGGTTAGCGCGGCGGCGACCCGGTGCCAGTCCCGCGCTCCGAGCGCCAGCGCTACCAGGACCAGGCAGGCCGCGAGAAGCGGCACGTGCAAGTTGGAGCGGAGGGCGCCGCTGAGCCCGCCGCCGTGATTCAGCCCATGCGACCATCGGTACACGGTCACATCGACGACCTGGCCGGTATGCGTCCGAACCGCCACTGTGTACAGCCCCAGCAGCGCAGCTGCGAACAGGATCGAGAGCAAAGCGGCCCAGTACCGAAACCGGGTTCCGAATGGCTGCACTCGCGCTGCGTGGCGGCCTTCGTCGACCATTCCTCACTCCCAGCGGTTGTGTACCCCCCGAGAGTTCACGCGATGTGATCCGGTCAGCCTACAAGAGGCGCGTTCTGGTGGACAGCGCGTTCGAGCGGCTTTGTGGCTTGGTGGCCTTCGCGGCCTCCGGTATTCAGCCTCCCACGCTGCGCCATACCTCCGCGTGCCCCTTCGCGCTGCGCTCCCAGGTGAACGGGGCAGCGTGCCTGCGCCCGGCAGCGACGTAGCGGTCCCGGGGAAAATCGGACCCGAGCACGTAGTCCAGTCCTTCGGCGATCTCAGCGCCGGTGGTGCCCACCATGACACCTGCCTCAGCAGCCACCTCGGTAAGCGAACTGGTCGCAGCCACCACGACCGGGGCCCCCGCGGCCATCGCCTCCAGGGCGGGCAGGCCGAACCCCTCATGATGTGACGGCACCACGACGGCCTGCGCCCCGGACATCAGTGGGGGCAGTACGTTCTCAGGAAGACGACCAACGCGGATCGCCCGGGGCAGGTCTTTGAAGAGTTGGTCCCGGCGCGGGTGCTGCGGGCCCGACAGCACCAGTGAAACATCGGGGTGGCTGCCGTGAAGCAGGTCCCACGCTGCGGCCAGTCCCTCGAGGTTCTTTCGCGCCGCGGCCCCTCCGGCGTGCAGCAGGTAGCGTCCTTCGATGCCCAGAGCAGCGAGTTCGGCAGAGGTCAGTGGTTCGGCACCGCGGAACCGGTCATCCACCCCGTTGTGCACCACGTGCAGGCGATCCACCCCGAACCTCTCGGCAATGTCCTCGGCGGTGTAGCGCGAGACGCAGATGACCGCTGCGGCAGCCCGAAGCTCCTCGGCGGCAGCGGCGACCGGCTGGCCCTCGTCGGGGTATCGCCACGCCACGGTGTCGTGCATGGTCAGCACCTCGTGCCTCGCCGGCGGCAGCTCCAGTTCCATCCGGTGCAGCAATGCATCGCGCGGGTAGACCACGGCGCCGATAGCGCGGCGCTCGCGGCGCCCGGCGTGACGCAGTCTGCCGAAGGGCAGACGGGCGGTCCCGGGTAGCGGGGAGCGCAGCGAGCGCGCGATGAACCGATCAACCGTCCATCCCCCGCCCGTGGCTTCGAGCGCCTCACCGGCGCGGGCCGCGACCTCTTCCTGGTACACCTGGGCCCCCATCGGCGCCGACGTCGCCGTCGTCGCAATGACCAGACGCTGCATCGGCGCTCCCCTTTCTCGGATGGCCTCGCCGCCACCGCGATCACTGTATCGGGCGGACTGTGACAAATAGCTGGGAGTTCTCCGATCGTGACCGACTCGCAAGGTACTCTGGGCCGTACTTCCAGGAAAGGCGTGCCATGGTTCGACGCGCGTGGATTCTCGGGGGAAGTGTCGTCGCGGTCGCGGGACTTGTGGCGGCAACCGTGCTGGTTGTCACCGGCGGGAATACCGAGCCCGCTGCACAGCATCCGGCTCCTGCTCTCACGCCGGTGTGCGGTTTCGAAGGCCGCCTGGTGGAAAAGATCACCGCCGACCGGCCGAGCGATGAGGAACCGTTCGCACCCGAGTACTGGACCGTGAGCCCGGGTGAAGGCGGGGTGTGGGGAATCGCGGCCACGTCCGAGGCGATCCTGGTCGAAGGAGAGGGAGAAGACGGCGAGACCATCCTGGAGCGATTTGACCATGATGGTCGCAGCCTGGACACGACCCTGTTTGAGCACGAACGTGACCAACCGCCGCACAATAACGGCTCGCCCGCCGTGTCCCCGGATGGGGTGGTCTATGCAATCGACACCTACGACGGGCGCCGCCAGGTCGTCCAACTCGACGCCGACGGCAGTACCTCGTCGTCCTTCGAGGTGCCACCCGGTGAGGAGAGCACCGGGCATCCGCTGGACCTGAAGGGCATCCACTGGGTCGCGGATCTCGACGGGGCGCCAGCGCTCCTGATCGGCGAAGGAGAACGCACGGTGTACGGGTTCCGCGAGAACGGTGACTACCTCGGCGTGCTGCCTGGCCTCCCGGACACCCTCCTGGGGTCGGTGGGCAACACGAGCGTCGCCGGTCTCACCGTTGATGGTGGCACCGCCCACCTTCGCGTCCACGATCTCGCCACGGGCGCCACGGTGCTGCACGTGCCCTTCAGCCTGGCTGACCGTGAGTTCGCTGTCTCGGGCCCCCCACGCATCGAACGGCCGCGCGGAGTTACCCCTGGCCCGCGGGGAGAGGGGTTCCTGGTGGCGAGTGCCGATGGGATCCAATGGGTCGACGCCCACGGGGCACGCCAGGGCTTCTGGATGAACGGCAGCGGGGGGATGACCTTGGCGGAGGCCGGTCGCCTGATCGAGCGGGACGGGCACTACTGGGTGCTGTCCTTCCTCGAGGGGGAGTACCGGGTGCTGTCGTTGAGCAGCGAGGAGATGCAGGCGATGCTGCTCGGCCCGGTGGAGCCGAAGGCCTCCCGGGAGGCGTCCCTGGCGCAACTGGGAATCGGCATCGGACCGACCACGGATAGGCCGTTCAACCATTTCGACGCCGGGGAAGTTCCCGAGGTCTTCATCGAGACGGAGGAGGGTTGGGGAGTCAGCGACGCAGGGAACTCGGAACTGCAACTGCACTACACCGTCACCGGTGATCCGACGCTGGCGGATCCTGTCGTGCAGGAGCAGCGCCGGGCCGAGATTCCCTTCGGCGGCGGCCGCAGTGCACTGGAGTTACCGGAGCGCCGACCCGGGGTGTACGAGGTGAGTCTGTGGCTCGTCGAGCCCGGCAGCACTGAGCCGCAGTCGGGTGCCTGCCTGCGTTACAGCATCAGCCCAGAGGCATCCCCGCTCCGTCTGGGGACGCTCAGCGATGGTGCCGACTGGGGCGGGCCGGGGCCGTTACGCGGCGTGGAGATCGCCGCACGGTTGGGCATCGGCAGCCATCGAGTGCAACTGGACTTCGCTTCCCTGGTGCCCGACCCGGCTGCTGAACCTTCGCCGTCGGGCATCAGGTGGCAAGGCTTGCCCGGCGCGGGGGAAGAGGACGACGACGCCGGCGCCTTTGGTCAGATCCGTGCAGCCGCGCAGGTTGCCACCCAGGAAGGGGTGGACCTCATCGTCCAACTCGGCCAGAACGGTGAGGCTGAGCGGGCCGCAGTGGATTCGGGTACGTGGGAGGGGTGGTCGGAGTACATCGTGGCAGGCGTGGCCGAGCACGTGCCCGAGGTCATCCTGTGGTCGCCGTGGAACGAGCCGAACATGGCATTTGACGATGGCGCCGAGTACGCCGAAGACGTTGAGATCCCGTTTGCGTTGGCGGCGCACCGGGCGAATCCCGGGGCCCAGGTGCTGGCGGGAAACAGCCTCGGTTTCGCCTTCGACTGGTGGCGTTCGGCAGCGACCACGAACCTCTGTGAACATGTCGATGCCATCGCGGTCCACCCGTACACCGGCTGGAACCGATCCTGGGAGGAGGAGGGCTTCATCCAGGAGGGCTCGGGTTTCGACGAGTTACGGGACGCCCTCGGTCCTGAGTGTGCGGCGCTGCCGGTCTGGGACACCGAAACCGGCTGGACCTCCGATGGCGCACTGTCGCTGTGGTCCCAGGGTGCGAACGTGGCGCGCAAACTTCTCTGGTACACCCGTGAGGACCTGGCGGGCTGGACGTACTTCTTCAGTGAGGGCGGGTGGGGCGAGTTCGACCTGAGTTGGTCGCTCATTCAGCACCAGTCGTACGTCAAGCCGGGCGCACTGGCGTTCGCCACCACCTCGAGGCTGTTGGGGGACTCAGGCGCACCCGAGGTCGTCGAGACGCCCATACCGTTCAGTCACGCGATGCGGCTGGGCGGTGAGGTGGAGACCGTAGCCATCTGGACCGATGGGATGCGGCTGGAGGCGGTGGCTCGGACCGATGCGGCCGAACTCACCGTCATTGACCACTACGGTCACGAGCGATCCCTCCCGGTTGAGGACGGCCGGGTCACGGTCACCCTGACCGGGGCGCCCCAGTTCTTCGTTGCCTCTGCCGGGACGATCGAGTTCCAGCCGGTGGAGGAGTTCGGCCCCGACGTGCTGGTCGGCGCGGAGGTCCAACCGAGCTCAACTCATGAGGAGTCCGACCCTCAGGTCATCACGTCGGGAACGGTGAACCCGCACCGGCCATGGCGCTCCGGGCGGGTCGGTGGGGCGGTGGACCCGAGCCCGCATGTGGATATCGCATTGGAGGAGCCCACCGTGATCGACCGGGTCGCGGTGGCCAGCGGCAGTATCGTCTGCTGTGAAGCCGGCCTGCGCGACTACACGGTGTCGGTGCAGACCCCCGACGAGCAGTGGGTGGAGGTCGCGCAGGTCGAGGACCAGTTCTGGGAGCGGGTGGCGATGGTTGGGTTCGACCCGGTCGAGGCAGTCGCCATCCGCATCGAGGTGCCGTGGCGGACCATTCGCGGGGTGGAGATGCTCAGCGTGAACTACACCGACCTGGCCGGCGGTCACCCGCCGCCGTTCATGGGGCTGCAGACGGAGAGTGATTACGTGGTGTCAATCGCCGCCGTGTCGGCGTGGGAACCTGCTAGGTGACCGAGGACGGCTCGGACCGTTGGCGCCCAGGGCGCGATCCAGCACCGCCTGATAGCGGTCGGCTACCGCGTCCCACGTGAACGGGCCGAAGGCGGCGCTCCCGGCACGGGCGAGGTGCGCCGCGCCGACCGGGTCGCGGAGCAGGGACCGCATCGCGGTGCTGAGTGCCGCGGCGTCGAACGGATCCACGAGCAGGCCGTTCACCGTGTCCTGGACGAACTCCGCGGTGCCACCGCGGGAGGTGGCGATAACGGGCGCTCCGGCCCGCCACCCTTCGAGGATCGCGATCCCGAAAGCCTCGACGTGGCTGGGCACCACCAGCATCTCGGCGTGCTGGAGCAGTTGGTGGACCTGCCCGGCCGAGAGTTGGCCGAGGAGTCTGACCTGCTGGGTCAGGCCATGCCGGTCCGTGAGCTCCTGGAGGCGTTGGCGGTCCGGCCCGTCGCCCGCAATCACCAGACCCACGTCGCCGTCTTCTGCGGCCACCGGGGCGAAGGCTGCGATGAGCTCACCGAATCCCTTGTTCGGTACCAGGCGCCCGACTGCGGCGATGAAGCGGGAGGGAAGCGGCGGCATCGTCGCCGGACGGGGCGGGCTGCGATCGACGCCATTGAAAACGATGTGCACGGGCGGTGTTCGAGCCGCGAACCTGAGCAGATCATCGGCAGCGAACCGGGAGCAGGCGGTGATCGCGCTGGAGCGCCTGATCCCAGCCGCCAGTGCTCGACGGATCAGCCTGGAGGAGGTGAAGACGTCGTCGGCGTCGCCGGACGTCTCGCCGTGAGCGCTGTACACCAGCGGGATGCCGCACAACCTGGAGAGGACGGTGGCGTAAACCCCGTTCGGCCCGAAGCACTGGACGTTGAGGATCTGCGGGCGATCGGTCCTGACCGCGCGCCGCCACGCCCTGATTGCCGCCGGGAGCCTGCGCAAGAACGACACGAGGCTGCCGAGGTCGCGGGCGGGAAGCGGACAGGGCAGGTAGCGAAGTTGAATCCCGTCGACCGACGAGGGCACCTCATCGCCCTGGTCGACTGCCCAGATAGTCACCTCGTACCCCCGGTCCCGCAGGCCCCGGGAAACTTCGAGGACGTGGCGCTCGACCCCACCGAATCGGGGCAGAAATGAACTGGCGATGAGAGCGACCCGGTTCATGGTCCGCCGCCTCGGCTCGCAGTCACGGGGTGTCCAACAGGTCGCTCAGGGTTTCCGACACCATTCGCCGGCCCCCCCGGGTCAGTCGGGAGATCCGTTCGTGGGTGACTGCCAGGGCCGCCTCGTCCGCCAGGTAGTCCACGAGGAACCGGGCGGTGCGCCGCCCGCCACGGCGTACATCCCGGCCGGCGACGAGCAGTCCCGTCGCTTCGATCTGGGAGTACAACTCGGCCCTCTTGTCCCGCCGCGCCCCGGCCGATCCGGAGTTCACCGACCACGTGCCGGGCTCGTCCAGCACGGCGATGGTGGGGATGCCCATCCGCCAGGCGTTGATGGCGAGGTGGTAGGTATCGGTGAGGACCACATCGCACTGCGCCAACTGCGTGATGAGTTCGCTGAAGGAACGGTGTGTCGGCCCGAGGCGCACGCCCCGCCCCACCTCGCTCAGGGTCCGTGCCCGCAGCGCCCACGACGGCGAGCGTTCCCGATGCTCCAGTCCCGGCCAGGCGGCGCGGAAACGCCGGCGGTCGTCGATGGGCCAGAACCCGGGCTCATGGCCCCAGGGCAGCCAGACCGGGCGTAGGCCGGTCTGTGTGGTGAGCGCTTTTCCCAGGTGCGCCAGCGCCTCCGGCGGCAGTGCCGAGCGCCCGAAGAACACCCCCAGGTTCCCCGCGGGGCGATGCTTGACTTCAGGCTCCCAGAGGAACGCCGCGTCGGTGCCCTTGCTGAGCCGTTCGTCCGAGGCGCGCGCGAGTTGGGAGACCCAAGCCGAGTACGTGTCGCGGAACCAGACCCGGCGGGCGCGCGATAGGAAGGCGTCGAGTGCCGGGCCGTACTCACCGGCGTAGTCAGCGGGAGTGTTGAAACTCAACGTGGTGCCGTAGGAGATCACTCGGGACAAATGCTCATCCGCCACCCCGCGAAGCAGCAGGGTCCGGTACACGTGGTCCCGTGCCTCGGTGACGTCGCTGATCAGCCCCGTCTTGTTGGTGAGGATGTCGACGTTGGACTCCACATAGAAGGCCATGTGCAGGAAGTCGCCCCAGTAGACCACTGCATCGGCATCGAGGAACTCATCGAATCGCCCACGCAGGTTCTGATAGGTGATCTGGGTGCTGTCGTCCAGGAAGCCGCCATTCGCTGTCGGTTGTGAGCCGCCAACGGGCGTGATCCACTCGCTTTGATCCCACAAGCGCCAGTACTGCACATGCTCCAGACCCAGCCGCTTCGCCACCGAGTCGAAGGCCAGGTCTACGCTCGTCATTCCGGCGTTCGGTGCCGCGGGGGGTGCGCACAGCACGTTCACGGTCTTCTCGCGACCCACCCGCGTCATGCTGGGACCTCCTGATTCGGGCCGGGGAACAGGTCGGCCGGCCGGGTCCTGCTTGCCGCGTGTGTGCCACACCGCAACCCCACGATAGTCGATCCGCCCCCCTTCGAAGGCCCATCGCGAAGGATGTTCGAGCGGGCTGGGGCTGATCCTCATGCCTGCTCGAGAAACGTCGACAACCCACCGAACCCCGCACGTGGGGCAACTAGGATCGCCTCATGGTGTTTGCCTGGTCTCGATGTGCCCGGGGCGTAACGGACCTGCTGGAGTCGATACAGCAACGCGCCCAGAACCTCGAGTATGGATAGCCCTCCTGCGGTGGGTGATGAGCCCGGATCGGACGACGTCGATCCCGCAGCGGGCGTCGAGCCTCCCGCACCAGACGTCGGATTCGCTGCGGAGACTGCTCAACCGCAATTCTCCCGGGGGCAACTGCAACGATTCGCAGTCCGAGGCGCCTACTGGACGTTCCTGCACACCCTGATCTCGCTGCCGGTCGCGTTTGCGGTCAACATCGTCCTCGCCCGCACGCTCGGCGCGGTCGACTACGGCCGGTTGGCGTACCTGACTTCGATCATGGCCATCGTCGGGAGCATCATCTCGATGGGTGTGGGAACTGGGGCGGTCCAGTACGGCGCGAAAGCGCACGCCACGGGACGAGGGCAGGAGGTCAAGGACCTGCTGTCCACCTCGCAGGCCATCCGGATGTTGACGGCGGGGCCGGTCATGACCTTGGTCGTGGTCAGTATCGCCGAAGTCGGTCCGGTGCTGCTGCTGGTGGCCGTGCTGTTCGGGGTCTTCCTGCCTTCCGTGCTGGGCAACGCGACCTACTGCTTCGCCATCGAGAACAAGACCGCCGAGGGCGCCAAGCACGCCATGATCGTCAACCTGCTGACGCAAGGAGCGGTCCTCGTGGCGATATTCACCGCCCAGACCGCAGATGCGGTCTGGGGAGCGCGGTTGGTGATGGGTGGAATCGGTGCGGCTCTCGCGATGTTCTGGGTCGCACCCGCCTACCGCAGGGCGGTGCTGCGGCCGCGGCTACGTCGCCTCCCGAAAGGCTTCTGGCGGTTCACACTGCCTGCCGGCGCCGCCGCCGCAGTGGGCGCCATGGTCATGTCCCGGGTCGAGGTAATCGTCCTGACCTGGATGTCCGCAATGGAGGCGGCCGGGGTCTTCGCGCTCGCGTTTGGTCTGGCGGTGCACTTGTTCAGCCCGGCCCAGTCGTTGGTGGGGCCACTCATCCCGGCGGTCTCCGGATTGCACGAGGTCGACCGGCCCGCGGTGGCGCGGGCCCTGACCCGGACGCTACGCGCCTCCTCGACCGCATTGGCCCTCATCGTGGCGGGGCTGGTGCCGTTCTTTGCGTTCCTGACCCCGGTGCTCTACGGAGAGGAGTTCCGGGAGGCCTCCGAGGTGCTGCTCGCGCTGGGGATCGCCGGCGCATTGGTGGTGATCGTCGGTCCGCTGAAGGCATTCATCATGGCCCGGCTCCACGGTGTCCGACTGCTGGTGTTCAACGTGGTCGCCCTGGCGGTCAACATCACCTTGATGCTGATCCTGGTGCCCCATCTGGGGGTCTGGGGTGCGGTCATTGGTAACGCGGGCGCTGCGCTGACGCAGATCGTCCTGGTGCTGGGCGGTGAAGCCCGGATGCTCCGGCTCACCTTCGGTCAGACCCTGGCGGGGATCGCGCCGTACCTCCTGGGCGCCTTGGTCAGCGTCACGGTGTGGTTCGCGGTATCGGCGCTGGAGTGGAACCCGGTTCCTTCGGCCATCACAGCAGTGGGTACGGGTCTGGTCCTGCTGGTGGGTGCACTGCGACTTTTCCGGGTGGGCCTGACTTCGGCTGACACCGAAGTGATCGTGACAGCCCTTCCCAAGCCCGTGCGCGGCGTGGGCCGCTTCATGCTGAACCTGTGTGCGGGCGCGCGGCTGACCGAACTGTGAAGGACGGGCCCGGCGGGGAACCTGGCCGAAGCGAAGATGGTGGGCGTCTGCCGGGGGATGAAACTTCTCCGCGTGTTGCCACGGGCCACGGTTGTTCGAGCAGTTGGAGGAGAAGCCGACCAGACCCAGATCGAACGACGCGGTGCCGGGCCGCCCAAACCCCGGGCGGACGTGCTGTGGCCGGACTACTCTGAAGCGTCTGGTGGTAAGGAGGCGCCGGTGCTTATCCAACTTCGCGGAAGCAGCCAGCACTATGCGTGGGGGTCGGCCACAGCCATTCCTGACCTCCTCGGCTGCCCGCCCGACGGGCGCCCGCTCGCGGAATTGTGGTTCGGCGCCCATCCGGCGGCGCCCTCCAAGTTGGCTCCGGGCGGGGCCCTAGACCTACGTGAGCATCTGGACACCGATTCGGGGCGGGACCAGTTAGGGGAGCAGGTGCTGGCACGGTTCGGCCCGCACCTGCCCTACCTGCTCAAACTCATCGCTCCTGTGGCGCCACTGTCGCTGCAGGTGCACCCCAACCTCGAGCAGGCACGAGCCGGGTTCGACAGGGAGGAGGCCGCCGGCATCGCGCGTGAGGCGCCCGAGCGGCTCTACCCTGACCCGAACCACAAACCCGAGTTGCTCTACGCCCTGACCGAATTCCGGGCGCTGTCCGGGTTCCGCACCCCCCGCCGAGCACTGGAACTGGTCAGCGGCTTGGATGTGGCGATAGCCGATCGATTGGCGCAGATCCTGCAGGCCGACCCCACTGCCCATGGCGTACGCCGGGCCGTCACGATGCTTCTCACTCCGGGCGAGGTCAGGGCCGAGGAGGTGAGCGCCGTCGTCGATGCCTGCGCGCAGCGCATGGGGACCCGGGGCGCCTCGGTGCGCATCGACCGCACCGTTGCCCGCCTCGGACAGGCCTACCCCGGTGACCCGGGCGCCGTCGTCGCGCTGCTGATGAACCCGGTGCTGCTCCAGCCCGGGGAGGCGATGTTCGTCCCGGCGGGGTCTCCGCACGCCTACCTGGACGGCCTGGGCGTGGAGGTGATGGCGAACTCCAACAACGTCTTGCGTGCCGGATTGACGCCCAAGCACATCGACCCGGAAGGCTTGCTGGAGGTGCTCGACTGCGTCGCCGCTCCGCCCGTGCGTATCGCGCCGGAGGTCGTCGGCCGCACCCGGGTGTTCTATGCCCCGGTGGAGGACTTCGAATTGTCGGTGACCACGCTGACCGACGAAGGCTGGACGGACTTTCCCGGCCACGGACCGCGGTTGGTGCTCGTCATCTCCGGAGCGGGTCGATTCCGCACCAGCGAGTCTGAAACGGTTGCGGCTGGGGTTGGCGACGCATTCTTCGTTCCCGCCACCGCAGAGCCGGTGCAGGCTATGGGCAGTGCGGAAGTGGTGCAGGCCACCGTTCCCTGACTGCCGACGGCGTACGAGGGCCCGGGTGATGATGGTCAAGGCGGGGCAGTACCTGCACGAGAGGTAGCGCGAGCCTGCGCGGATCGAGCCACATCAGGGGGAGTCCAGCAACCCCAGGAGATAGTCGCCGTAGGTGGACTTGCGAAGCGGCTCCGCGCGTTCGCGGAGTTCCTCATCGCTCAGGAAGCCCCGCCGCCACGCCACTTCCTCCGGCGCCCCGATCTTCAATCCTTGCCGGTGCTCGATCGTGCGGACGTAGTCCGAAGCGGCGAGCAGTGAGTCGAAGGTACCGGTGTCCAGCCACGCGGTACCCCGCGGCAGGACGTGGACCTGGAGTGATCCCCGGCTGAGGTAGGTGCGGTTGACGTCGGTGATCTCGTACTCGCCCCTGGCGGAGGGCTCCAGGTTCCGGGCGATCTCGATGACGTCGTTGTCGTAGAAGTACAAGCCCGGCACCGCGTAGTTCGACTTGGGACGAGCAGGCTTCTCCTCCAAGGAGAGCGCCCGGCCGTCCTCGTCGAACTCCACCACCCCGTAGGCCGTGGGATCGGAAACCCGATAGGCGAAGACAGCGCCGCCCTCGACTCCTTCGAAGCGGCCCAACTGGGAGCCGAGTCCGGGCCCGTAGAAGATGTTGTCGCCCAGGACGAGGGAGACGCTCTGATCGCCGATGAAGTCGGCTCCGAGGACGAAGGCTTGCGCCAAACCGTTCGGTTCGGGCTGAACCGCGTAGGAGATGCTGATACCGAACTGCGAGCCATCGCCGAGCAGCCTGTGGAACTGGCTGGCATCGTGCGGGGTGGTAATGACCAGCACATCCCGGATCCCAGCCAGGATCAGCGTGCTCAGTGGGTAGTAGATCATCGGCTTGTCATAGACCGGGACGAGCTGTTTGCTGACTCCCAGGGTGATCGGATGCAGGCGTGTGCCGGACCCGCCGGCCAGGATGATTCCGCGCATCCCTTTAGTCTTCCGCATCCGGATCAGCGGTGTCCTTAGTGCTGAAAGCGGAGTTAGCGGGTGATCCGCTACCTCACCCCCGGTTCACCCTCCCGGCTCCGCGGCATCACCCTCCTCCCGGGGTGGAATCACCCCGAATTCGTGACAGAGAACACTCGGGGCAGAAATGGAAACAATAGGATTAGTCAAGGATCGTTGGCGGAGTGTCTGCCGACGCTTTGATCTGAGTGGAGCGTGGCGCATGTGGATCGGTCCGAGGGCGGATGACGCGGTAGCAGTCGAATCGCGGGCTCTCCTGGATGGAGCGCAGCACCTCCAGCACGGCTGGCCCCGCCGCGATGGGCCGTGGAGCGACTGTGCACGTCATGGATACGCAAACAGTAATTACGAATCGAGCAATAGCCCTTGCCGTGAGTGCGCGAGCGGCGGACTATAGCAGAGAGCGAACCCTGTTGGCAGGGGAGCGATTAGCGAGGATCAATGAGTATCGGGGGTAGGACCATCACAACGGCAGCGACGACCCAGAATCGGCGGTCTGCATCGGCGGACCGGCTGCGGGCGGGGTGCTGCTCGGAATCACCGGCACCGCTGCAATCAGGCGTGTGCTGAATGTCTGCTCTTGGCATGGCCTCGAACGTCTTCGGCCGGTTGCCGCGGGTGACCGAGCCCGCGATGGTCAGCGACATCGCTCTGAAAACGCTCCGGGAGGTCCAGCCGCTGACGGTGCTACGAGCCGCGCGCGGCTTCGGAAAGACGTCCGTGCTGGTGTACTGGCTGCGCCACTACACCGACGCGGCCACGGCGGTGTACTGCTCCCTGGACGCCCGCAGCAACACCCAGGCTGAGTTCTGGGCGGGCCTCGAGAAGACTCTGCGCAGTGCCGGCACCCTCCCCGAGGTGACCGGAACGGATGACGCCCGTAGCCGGGTGCTTGATGGGATCAGCGCGCTGCGCCAGCCGCTGCGCCTGGTGCTGGACAACTTCCACGAGGCCGGGTTGACCGAGGGTGCTGCCCGAATCGACGACGACCTGATCGAACTGGTGCGCAACAACGAACAGTTCTACCTGGTGGCCGCCGGGCGTACCCTCCGGACGCTCGAGACGATGGGGAGCCTGTCGGTCGATGGCAGCATCGTTGGTCCCTCCGACCTACGCATGCGTCCTGAGCAGGTGCAGCAACTGGCTGCCATGGCCGGCCTGGACCTCGCCTGGGAACAGGCCCAACAGATCAGCACCGATTTCGGCGGCTGGCCGGCGGCGATTCGGGCCGGTTTGCGGGGCGCCACCGTCGAGGGCGGTATCGACGAGCAGTTGATCCAGGGGTACATCGGCGCGATGGTCCTGGACCTGCGGTTCAGCGATATTCGCACCTTTCTGCTGCGCACCGCGGTTCCGGCTTGGTTCGACATCGACATGCTCCGGGTGATCACCCCCAAGGCTGAGGACGGTGCTTCGGAGCAGGATGCCGCCGCGATACTCGCCCACATACGGAATACCGGCCTGCTCTGGGAGGATCGGGACAAAGGTGGGGTCCGATATGGTTATCCGGCCGCGATTCGCCGGGCGCTGCTACAGGTGATGGCCGAGACCGCGCCGGACATCGGGCGGCAGGTGCACCGGGCGTTACTGACCGCCCCCGGTGCCGAGCAGGACCCCGGTGAAGCGTTGACGCACGCCGTCAATGCCCAGGAGTGGTCCACCGCGTTGGACGTCATCGACCGGCAGTGGTTCCACTTGCTCACCGAAACGCCGCAGACTCTGGTCGAGGCCATACACCACCTCCCGCTGCCGCACGGTCAGCACGACCCCTGGATCCGCGTGGCCCGCCAGCACCTTGCGGCAATGCACGAGCGCCTGATCAGCGGACACACCTGGGTGGTGCCCGAGGCACTGCTCAGCCGTTCCGGCGTCATCAGTGAGGCAGGCGGCGCTGCCGACCCTGCCGACGCGGAGTCCATCGTGCTGATCCAGTGGGGTGTGGCCGCGATGTTGAGCGGCCACCACGACGCGGCGATCTACGCCTTCGGTCAGGCACGTGAACTCGGCCTGGACCATGGCACTAAGGCGACCACGTTGGGGGCAGCCGGTGTCGCCCTGGTGCACGCGCTGGCCGGGGAGCCGGACCTCGCGCGCACCGCCCTGCAGGATGCGGCATTGCAGTCGTACCTCGCCGATAGTCACGTCGTTGATCCCAGTGACCTGGCTGGCGTCGCCGTGCGCCTTGCGGAGGCGTTGATCGCGGTGGATGCCGGCGCGCCGGACGCGTCGATGCGCGTGGCCGCGATCGTCGAGCCCCGCCACCGCACCGAGTTGTGGGTGGTGGGGGAGTTCGCCCGTGCTCACTATGCCGCCTTCGCCGATGACCCCGAGGAGGTCTTCCGTCAAGCCAACAAGTTGCGGGCAGCGCTGCGTCACGTCCCCAGGAACTCCCTGGCGGACGCGGTGCTGCAAAGCGTGCTGGTCGAACTGCTGTTGATCGCCCGGATGATCGGTGTAGCCGGTGAGGTCGCCGACCACCTCGGGGACAACGCCATCGCCTGGGCCGCTCAGGCGAAAGTGCACAACGCCCGGCAGGACTACCGCCAGGCCGTCCAACTGGCCAGGCGCTCATTATCGGCCCCGGGTAGTTCGCTGCGTTCGCAATTGGAATCCATGGTGATCATGGCCAGTGCCATGCACGCCATGAATGCCCCGGGCGAGGCGCGCCAGGCCTTCCAGAGTGCCGTGCGGCTGGCCCGGGCGACCGGGCAGCGCCGCCCCTTCCAACTGATGCACAGGTACGTGTTCGACTCGCTCGCTGACGGTATGCCCGGCGCGCACGCGTTGTGGCCGGGTACCAACCCGAACGCGGTCAAGGCCGACGCGGCCGATGCGGCGGACTTGCCGACGCTGACCATGCGGGAGGCACAGATCCTGCGGGCGCTGGAGCGGCACGCCGGGCCGGTCGGCATCGGCCGATCCCTCGACCTGTCGGCCAACACCGTTAAGACCCATCTGCGCTCGATCTATCGCAAGCTTGGTGTCGCGAGCCGAAACGAGGCACTGGACGTCGCCGGCCGGGGTGGCATCCACACCGAATACGAAGGCTGATCGCGGTTGATACGCAAGGTCCAGGAAGAAGCCGCAACCAGCCAACCACCTCGCCTCCCGCGCGTCACCTCCACCATTGCCATCAGCCGCGCACTGCGCGAGACGATGGAGAATGCCCCCGCGATCGCGGTGCTGTGCGCCCCGAGGGGATTCGGTAAGACCAGTGCGGTCGCCTCCTGGGTTCGCGGCCAGACCGGGGCGCACACCCGCTACGTCTGGGTGGGCCTGCCGATGCACGCGACCGGCCCGGAGCAGTTCTGGTCCGAGGTGCATCGCGCCCTCACCGGGACGAGCCCGCCGGCCGGGACCGACCCGTTGACGCTCATCTACGAGGTGCTGGGCCGTACGCTGCAGCCCACCACGCTCGTGCTGGACAACTTCACCTATGTCAGCGACGAGAGCGTAGACGATGAGTTGGGTGAACTGCTCAACCAGTTCGAACGGCTGCGTGTGGTGGTCATGGTGCGGATGGAGCGGGCCATCGTGGCGATCGCCAACGCCCACGCGGAGTCCGCCGTACTGCGGATGCCCCAACTCGCCCTGGACGCTCGAGGGGTAGCCACGATGGCGACCGAGGCGGGCTACACGATGACCCGGACCCAGGCCCGCGAGATCGCTGAGGCAGTCGTCGGCTGGCCCGCTGTGATCCGGGCACTCCTGCGCGATGGGTCGCGCGACGCCGATGGCGCGCTGGTCCCGGACTGGCACGGTATCGAGCGCTACTGCAGGATCGTGTTGGAGGATCCGGACATGCAGCGCTTCCGGCCGGTGCTGGCGGCGCTCAGTTGCGCGCAGACCTTCGGTCCTGACCTCGGCCGGAAACTGATCGGTCAGGACAACTGGCAGACCGTATTCCCGGTGATCCACCAGGCGGGGATCATCGACCAGGTGCAGTCCGATAGCGGGCAGGCCTATCGTATCCGCCCGCGACTGCGTGCCGCGGTCCAGGCCGTCACCCGCCGCCATGACCCGGTGAACTACCGCCATTACCATCGCATCCTGGCTGACTGGTATGACCGGCGGAACATCGCCGAGCCCGCCATCGCCCACTTCGTCGAAGCCGAGGACTGGGCACGAGCCGCCGTCCTCGTGGAGGACTATTGGCTGGAGTTCGTCACCGGTCCTACCGACGAGGCCCGGCGGATCCTGCGCAAGTTTCCCGATGAGATCGTGCGCGCCAGTGCCAAGCTCTTGGTGGTCCGGGACTACATCCTGAACGTCGATACGAGGCAGCGTGCCTGGCACGCGTTCCGGTCCGGGCACATGGAGGCCGACTTCGCCGCACGCTATGAGAATCAGCGGCTCACCCTCAGCCAAACCCTGCAGATGCGCGTCTCCGGGGAGTACGAGACGTTCCGGCAGGTGATAGAGCAGTCCGGGCACGGGGTGGAGCGTTCGGCGTGGGCAGACAGCGTGCTGGAGCAGATGCCGGAGATGCTGCTGCAGTGGAGCATCACTCTGCTGTTGACCAGGGATGTGCCCAGTGCGGCCTATGTCTTCAGGCAGGCCTACCAGTGGGCCCGGGAGCGGGGGATGACCGGAGCCAAGCGTGAAGCCGGCAGTGGACTGGCACTGTGCCTGGCCATGCTCGGTCATCTCAACTCCGCCGAGAAGTGGCTCGACCGGGTCGCCGGGCTTGTGTCCCGAGGCGTCCCGGCTGATCTGGAACGCCTCGCGAGTGTGCTCGTCAGAGAACTGATCGCCGGGGACCGGCTGGAAGCCGGCGACACCGAGCCCGCGGCGGTCGAGCACGTCCCGGCGCTGCCGGGACTGGAGGCGATCCAGCAGTATCTGCACGCCGGATACGCGCTGCACCGGGGGGACGCACGGGTGCAGGAAGAGACCCTGTCGATGCTGGAGCGCTCGCTCGCTACGTTGACCCCGCATCGCCACGGGGCCCGGATCACCGGAGCCGCGGCCCGCAACGCCATCGTGGACCTGTGCATCGCTCGTAGCCAGTTCGAACGCGCCTACCGCGTGCTGGAGGGCGTCGATGCCGAGCAGGTCTGGGCGATCGTATGCCGTGCCCGGCTCGCCTTGTTCGAGGGGCGCAATGACGCAGTTCTCACGATGACCGAGCACATAGATGGACTATCGGTCGCCGACATCCGGCATAGTCTGCAACTCCACCTCATGCGAGCCTGCGCAGCGCGACGCCTGCACCGGATGGATGTCGCGGGCGATGAACTCCAGGCGGCCGCCAGCCTGGCTGAGATCTCCGGCATCGTGCGGTTCTTCGCGTTGGTGCCAAGAGCCGACCTGGTGGGCTTGGACCAGGAGTTTCCCCATGTGATACCGCCGGGCGCAGTGCAGGCCGTGACTGCCGGCGCTGAGGTTTTTCCCGAGCCGCGCGAACCCGTCCGGCTCTCCGAACGGGAACTGGAGGTGCTGCGCCAGATCGCCACCGGTGCACCGCTCAGCCAGGCGGCCCGGCGGCTGTTCGTCTCGGAGAACACGGTGAAGTCCCAGGTGCGCAACATCTATCGCAAACTCGGGGTGCATGCCCGCGAAGATGCTCTCCAGCGCGCGAAGTCGCTGGGACTGCTCACCGACGACGACGGGCGCCCGGGGGAGAGTCCGGGGACCGCAGGCGCCCACGCACACCGGCGCACGCAGGCCATCTGAGGCGACTGTCGCCGGCTGTTCGTTGACGACCTTGCCGATCATCGTTGCCCGGCGGGCCGTGACCATCCTGTGATCCTTGTTTTGCGCCGTCGGCCAGACCGGTGCGATTAGTCTGTGTCCGACCCGTGGTGCGCCGTTGCCCTCGCTTCTGGCCGGCGTCACCGGCGCCCGGCAACATCGCCGGGCGCGAGAGGAAAGGACACAGATGTCACACCGGTCGGCTCCTTCAGCATGCGGCAGAGTTCGCACGTTCATGGCAGCACTGTTGTCGCTGCTCCTGCTCGGCGTCGGGATCACGACGGCGTCGGCGGATGCGATCGACGACGCCGAGGCGGCCCCGGCGCAGGACGGTGCCTGGCAGTTGTCCCAGCAGGCCACGCCCACGTCCGGTGCCACGGTCGAAGCAGGTGAGCAGATCACCTACACCCTGACCGCCGCCGCGCGAGAGACCCGCCCGGTGAGGGGGGTGGCGGCCACTGTGGACCTGTCCGGCGTGCTGGCTCACGCGAGCCTGGTCGAGCCTCTGCATCGCGAGCTGAGCCTGACCGGTGATGACCTCATCTGGGAGGTGCGCACCCCGGTGCACAAGATCCGCCCAGCCTCGGTGTCCTTCTCCGTGGTGGTCGACCCCGATGCCTCCGGCGTCACGCTGACCTCGGTGGCCGCGCCGCAGAGCAGTGGCGGTACCTGCACCGACTGCACCATGACCCACGCAGTGCCTGGCGAGCCTTCGTGGGACCTGAGCGTGACCCCGAATGAGGAGCCCGGCTCGACCCTGCTGACGAACGCGGCGATTGTTCCGTCGATGACGGCCACGAACACCTCTGATGTCACGGTCTCCGGTGCCCAGGTGGTAGCGGACCTGACCGGGATGGGCCAGCACTGGGACCTGGGCACCCTCCGGGAGGGCGTGAGTTACGACGCCGACACCAACCGGTTGACCTGGGACGTGCCCGAGATGGAGCCGGGTGAGTCCCTCACCCAGCGCTTCCAGGTGCGACTCCGGGCCCCAGCGCGTGGGAGCGAGGTCTCGCTCGGCTTCATCGCCCAGGGTGCCGGCGGGCAGTGCGTGGCGGGCTGCGAACTCGGCTACCACGTGGTCGGGTTCGACGCCTCGGTCACCGCCGACCCGGCGGCCGGTGAGGTGACCGCCGGGCAGCGAATCACCTACACCTGGACAGCGCAGAACATCTCCGGCGGCCAGCTCACCGGAGCGCACATGCGGGCGAACCTGCGCCACCAGAGCGGTCCGTTGCTGGAGGCCGCGGATCTGGTGGAACCTCTGGATGAGGCGCTGGAGATGTTCGGGTCGGTGCTGCACTGGAACATCCCGGACCTGGCCCCGGGGGAGAGCGCGGAGATCTCCTTCGTCGCGCAGGTTCACCAGGACGCGACCCCGGGCGAGATGGTCCGGATGGGTATCAGTGCCGGGACGGCCCGCCACGGTGGGTCGCTGGTGGACCCCGCCACCCTGGTGCACACCGTCGCCGAGCCCACCTGGGAGTTGTCCCACAGCGCAGAGCCGGCGTCCGGATCCACCGTGACACCGGGTGAGCAGATCACCTACACCCTCACCGCCGCTGCGCTCGATCTGCGTCCCGTGACCAGGGTCGCGGCGAGTGTGGACCTCTCGGAGGTGCGCAGTGGTGCCACCCTCGTCGAGCCGTTGCCGGCGGGGTTGAGCCTGGACGGGGATGTCCTGACCTGGACGGTTCGCCCGCCGGTGCACCGGGGCCATCCCGCCTCGGTCTCCTACGCCGTGACCGTGGACGACGACGCTTCCGGGGCCACCCTGACCAGCGTGGCGACGCCACAACGGGCCGGCGCGCTGTGCACCGGCTGCACGCTCACCCACTCGGTTGCTGAGCCTGCGTGGGAGGTCAGTGCTCGGGCGGCGCAGGCCAATGCGGTGACGATCCCGAATGAGGGCACGGTGCGCCCGAACGGGCAGTTGAACTACCACCTGAGCGCTCAGAACGTCTCTGGTGTGTTGATCACCGATGGGGTGGTGGTTGCCGATGTGTCCAGGCTGATGCCCTTTGCTGATATCGAGGCAGTCGGGGAGGGTGCGGAGTTCGATGCCGACGCCGGGGTGGTGCGGTGGTCGGTGCCCGAGCTTGCTGCGGAGGAGTCGGCGTCGGTGCGGTTCCGGGCGAACCTGCGGTTCGCGGATGCCCCGAATGCGGTGTTGCCGTTGTCGGTGAGCACTGAGGGTGCCGGTGGGGAGTGTGTCTCCGGGTGTGAACTGGTGCATTACGCGACCGGGTTCGAGGCCTCGATGAGCACTGACCCGCCTGCCGGTGCGGTCGAGGCCGGCGATGAGATCACCTACACCTGGACGGTGCAGAACACCTCCCACGCGCAGATCTCCGGTGCCACCGTGACCGCCCAGTTGCGTGATGTGCTCGAGCACGCCGAACTGGTGGAGCCGCTGGCTGAGGGGTTGCGTCTGGTCGGGATCACTGAATCGACGATCGTGAGGTGGGATGTGCCGGACCTGGCCGCGCACGAGACCGCTGAGGTGTCCTTCAGTGTGATCGTCGACGATGAGGTCGAGGCGGGGGCTGAACTCGCCACGTCGATCACCGCCGGGGCGAACAGTTTCGGCATCACCTACGGCGACCGCGAAGCCACCCACACCGTTGCGGAACTCTCCTGGGAGGGCAGCGTGATCTGGTTGGTCTGACCGGGTCGAGGTGCGTTGACCGGCCCGGGCGCGTTGCGTCGTCGCTCCGCCGGGACGACGGTGCACGGCGGTGTGAGGTAGACCGCATCGGAACCGATCGGGGCCGGTTCCATCCGGGCGGATCATGCCGTAAGATTGACCGTTGGGCGCGCTCCGCCACGCTCCCGCCCCGGGTGACCGGGCCCGGAAGCACACGGAGCACAGTCATACGCACGCGCCTCATCGGATCCAGACAGGTACTGCAGTTAGCGGAGGATATGGCGAAGAAGGACGGGGTCATCGAGATCGAAGGCCACGTGGTCGAGGCGTTGCCCAACGCGATGTTTCGCGTCGAGTTGAGCAACGGCCACAAGGTACTCGCCCACATCTCGGGCAAGATGCGGCAGCACTACATCCGGATCCTCCCCGAGGACCGTGTGGTGGTCGAGTTGAGCCCCTACGACCTCACCCGCGGTCGAATCGTCTACCGCTACAAGTAACAGACCACGATCTCGCCGCCGCGAATGGGACCCCCATGGAGTTCCCGAGCGTGCGCGGCGGTGCAGAGGAAGCATCATGAAGGTTAAGCCGAGCGTCAAGAAGATCTGTGACAACTGCAAGGTGATCCGTCGTAACGGCGTCGTGCGGGTGATCTGCACCAACTTGCGTCACAAGCAGCGCCAGGGCTGACACCCTGCGTTCGGGCCGTCCGCGGCCACCACAACTGCACACCGCCAGCGATCGCCCGTCGATCGCAGCCCTCGGCTCGGAGGCCGGGGCCCGCAGCCCGCGGGACGGCGATGTGGAAGACCTCCGATGACTCACAGGAGTGAGAAGACAATATGGCACGACTCGTCGGCGCCGACCTCCCCCGCGACAAGCGGCTCGAGGTAGCGCTCACCTACATCTTCGGCGTGGGCCGCACCCGCGCTGCCGAGACGCTCGAGGCCACCGGCCTGAGTCCGGACCTGCGCGTCAAGGACCTCAATGACGCGGATCTGGTCGCATTGCGCGACTACCTCGAGGGCAACTACAAACTCGAAGGTGATCTGCGCCGTGAGGTGGCCGCAGACATCCGCCGCAAGGTGGAGATCGGGACCTACCAGGGCCTGCGGCACCGCCGTGGCCTTCCGGTGCGCGGACAGCGCACCAAGACCAACGCGCGGACCCGCAAGGGCCCCAAGCGCACCGTGGCCGGCAAGAAGAAGGCCGCTCGCTAAGCAGTCCGCTCCCCGCCTCCGAGCGGACGCGGATCGACGACCTCGAAGAGAAGAGATTTGTAGATGCCCCCCAAGACTCGCCAAGCCGCCGGTGCGCGTAAGCCGCGCCGCAAGGAGAAGAAGAACATCTCCGCCGGTCAGGCCCACATCAAGTCGACCTTCAACAACACCATCGTCACCATCACCGATCCCACCGGTGCCGTGATCTCCTGGGCCTCCTCCGGCCAGGTGGGCTACAAGGGATCGCGTAAGTCGACGCCCTTCGCTGCCCAGCTCGCCGCCGAGGCTGCCGCCCGCAAGGCGCAGGAGCACGGCATGAAGAAGGTGGACGTGCTGGTCAAGGGCCCCGGCTCGGGCCGGGAGACCGCAATCCGCTCGCTGCAGGCCACCGGCCTGGAGGTCGGATCGATCCAGGATGTGACCCCGCAAGCGCACAACGGTTGCCGCCCGCCGAAGCGTCGCCGGGTCTGAGTCCGGTGTGGTGCGGGCGCAAGCCTGCACCGTCGGTGTGGCCGCCCTCGGGGCGGCCCACCCACCACCGTTAGTTTCACCCCCGGTTCGGACAGATGGGCCGGGGTCTTGCACGACGTCATATAGCGGACGTTTGCTGAAAGGAATCACCAGTGCTCATCGCACAACGCCCCACACTGACCGAAGAAGTCGTCGACGAATTCCGGTCCCGTTTCGTCATCGAGCCTCTTGAGCCGGGCTTCGGTTACACCCTCGGTAACTCCATGCGTCGTACGCTGCTCTCCTCCATCCCGGGTGCGGCCGTG
The DNA here is from genome assembly GCF_049725185.1 of Pseudactinotalea sp. Z1748. Taxonomy (NCBI): domain Bacteria; kingdom Bacillati; phylum Actinomycetota; class Actinomycetes; order Micrococcales; family Cellulomonadaceae; genus Pseudactinotalea; species Pseudactinotalea sp. Z1748. The sequence continues at coordinate 325,429 of NZ_JBMPQB010000002.1, forward strand.
ACCAGCATCCGCGTGGACGGGGTGTTGCACGAGTTCTCCACCATCTCCGGTGTGAAGGAGGACGTCACCGAGATCATCCTGAACGTCAAGGACATCGTGGTCTCCTCCGAGCACGACGAGCCTGTGGTGATGTACCTGCGCAAGCAGGGCCCCGGCACCGTCACCGCTGCCGACATCACGCCCCCGGCCGGTGTGGAGGTGCACAACCCGGACTTACACCTGGCGACCATCAACGCCAAGGGCAAACTCGAGATCGAACTGACCGTCGAGCGGGGCCGCGGGTACGTCTCCGCGGTGCAGAACAAGCAGGCCGACGCCGAGATCGGTCGTGTGCCGGTGGACTCGATCTACTCGCCGGTGCTCAAAGTGACCTACAAGGTCGAGGCCACTCGTGTGGAGCAGCGGACCGACTTCGACAAGTTGATCGTGGACGTGGAGACCAAGCGCTCGATGTCCCCGCGTGACGCCCTGGCCTCGGCCGGTTCCACCCTGGTGGAACTGTTCGGGCTGGCCCGCGAACTCAACACCGAGGCCGAGGGGATCGAGATCGGACCCTCCCCGACCGACGCCGCATTGGCCGAGGACCTGGCGATGCCGATCGAGCAGTTGGATCTGACCATCCGGTCCTACAACTGTCTCAAGCGGGAGGGCATCCACACCGTCGGCGAGCTCGTGGCTCGCAGCGAGGCCGACCTGCTGGACATCCGCAACTTCGGCGCCAAGTCGATCACCGAGGTGAAGGAGAAGCTGGTCGGTCTGGGTCTGTCCCTGAAGGACAGCCCGAGCGACTTCGACCCCTCCCTCGTGGCCTCGTACGACGGCGACGACTACGACTACAACTGAGCGTCGCTCGCACCCTAGGAGATTCCCATGCCCAAGCCCACGAAGGGGCCCCGTCTCGGCGGTAGCCCGGCACACCAGCGCCTGATGCTGGCCAACCTGGCCCAGTCGCTGTTCGAGCACGGCAGCATCCGCACGACCGAGACCAAGGCCAAGCGGTTACGCCCGTTCGCCGAGCGACTGATCACCAAGGCCAAGCGCGGTGACCTGGCTGCCCGTCGTCAGGTGCTCGCCGTGCTGTCCCGCAAGGACGTGGTGCACGAGTTGTTCACCGAGATCGCTCCACGATTCTCCGAACGTCCCGGTGGTTACACCCGGATCATCAAGGTCGGCCCCCGCAAGGGTGACAACGCGCCGATGGCCGTGATCGAACTCGTTACCGAGCCCTACAGCCCGAAGCAGGCCACCGTGAAGGAGGCTGAGGGCGCCACCAAGCGTGGTGCGAAGGAAGCCGCCGCCAAGCAGGCCGCCGAGGCCCCCTCCGCCGAGGAGACCACGGACAGCCCGGACACTACGGACAGCCCGGACAGCCCCGATTCCCCGGAGTCGGCGGACAGCCCGGATTCGGCCCCGTCGGCCGACTCACCCGCCGAGGCCGACGAGACCGAAGCCAAGGACGACGCCGGCGAGGCCAGCAAGTCCTGACCCGACGTTAGTCAGCGCTTTCGCGGGCCCGCTGCCGGACCACTCCGGCAGCGGGCCTGCGTGTTCTGTCCCCAGACCGCTGACCGCTGAGCGCGTTCGATGGTTCGGGGGGCGGCGTGAAGGGCGTGGCACAGTGGTGCCATGGCCGTGGACCAGCAAGACCCTGAGCGCGAACCGGCTCTCGACGTGGGGCCCGCCCAGCCAGGCGAGCAGGACCAGCCCGCCCAACCGTCGGTGCTGTTCGTGCACGGTATTCGCAGTTCGGGGACCATGTGGCGGGCGCAACTGGAGCACCTCGAGGCGCTGGGGGTGACCGCACGCGCGATCGACCTTCCCGGCCACGGCACGCATATCAGTAGTGCGTTCTCGCTCGCGGCGTGCCGGGAGGTGATCGAGCAGGCGTGGCAGGAACTGCCCGCCGGGAGACGCATCCTGGTCGGGCTGTCGCTGGGCGGCTATCTGGCGCTGGATTGGGCCGCTCGAACAGCGAGTCCGGTTGATGCGGTGCTCGCGGCCGGGTGCAGCGTGCGTCCGCGGGGGGCGCCGCTGGCGGCCTACCGGCGCCTGGCCGGGCTGATCAATCGGTTGCCCGACCGGGGTGGCTGGCTGAATGACACGCTCACCACCAGGATGCTGAGCCCGGACGCCGCCCGGGACGTCGCTGCCGGAGGGGTGGCGCTGGAGGTGATGGTGCCGGCGCTGACGGCGATCGCGCAGGTGGATCCGATCGCGGATCTTCGCCGCATCGAGGCCCCGGTGTGGCTGGTCAACGGGGCATGGGATCACTTCCGGGCGGAACAGGCCCGGTTCTGGGCCGCAGTGCGAACCGGTCGGCTGATCGTCCTGCCCCGTACCGGGCACCTGGTCAGTCTGGAGCGCCCGGACTTGTTCAACGCCGTGCTGGCCGCGCTGGTGGCCCAGGTGCGCGAGTCCGGTCCGGACCTCGCCCCGAGTGCTGGTCCGGATGTCCCAACCCGGCAGTGACCAGGCCCTGTCCCAACCCGGCAGTGACCAGGCCCTGCCTCAGCCCGGCAGTGACCAGGCCCTGCTTCAGCCCGGCAGTGACCAGGCCCTGCCTCAGCCCGGCAGTGACCAGGCCCGCACGCCTCCCACGATTCCAGCGCTGTTGGGCACCACGACCACGTCGTCGCCCGCCTTCGCCAGCACCACCGGGGTGATCCGGCGGGAGTTGCCACCGCCCAGGTAGAGCCGGTCCCACAGGAACACCGGGCGCAACGCGTCGATCACGCGGCGGACGCGCCGCGACCACATCGCATCCCCCAACCGCAACCGTTCGTGCTCGCCGACGTACTCGTCGTAACTCAGGCCCCAGCGCACCGGGCTCTGGGACAGCTCCGCGTGCGGGGCCAGCCGGCCGCCGTCGAACACTGCGTTGCCCAGCCCGGTGCCGAAGGTGAGCATCAGTTCCAGGCCTGCGCCGGCGATCACGCCGGCTCCGTGCACCTCGGCGTCGTTGAGGATCAGGGCGGGCTGGTCGAGCCGCTCCTGTACCCCGCGGCGCATGTCGAAGCCTGTCCACGCCGCTCTGAGTTCGGGCAGCACCTTCGTGCGCGGGCCGGCCCGGGTGATGTAGTGGGGGGTGTGCACCACCACACCGTGGCGGATCATGCCCGGCATGCCTACGGTGATCCGGTCGGTGGGGGGCAACCGTTCGGCGAGGTCGGCGATCACCTCGAGCAGGCTCTCCGGTGGCAGCGGGTAGGGCGTGGCGGTGCGTACCGGCTGGGCGTGCATCGTGCCGACCCCGTCCAGCACCGAGGCCTTGATGCCGCCGCCCCCGCAATCCACCGAGAGGGTCACCGGGTCGGAAGTCACCCCCTGATGCTACTGGCGCAGCGTGAAGCGGGCCCGATGTGAACGTGCGGAGCGGACACGATGTGATGAACTGTTCCCGTGTCCGAACCAGACAGGCCCGCTGCGCCACCGGCCGGCAACGAACCGGCTGTGCGCATCCGGCTGGACCTGGCCTATGACGGCACCGAGTTCTCCGGGTGGGCCGCCCAACCAGGGTTGCGCACCGTCGAGGGGGAACTGCGGCGCGGGCTGGGGACCATCCTGCGCACCGAACCACCGCGGCTGGTGGTGGGTGGGCGCACCGATGCCGGCGTGCATGCCAGGGGCTCGGTGGTCCACACCGACGTCGACGCGGCTGCGTGGGAGTCGTTACCCGGCCGTTCCGACCGGGCCCCCGCTCAGGCGGCCCTCAGCCGCCTGGCGGGTGTGCTGCCACCGGACATCGTGGTACGCCGCGCCACCGTGGTCAGCACCGACTTCGATGCCCGGTTCTCCGCCCTGCGACGGCGCTACTCCTACCGGCTGTGCGACCGTCCCGCCCTCGCCGATCCGCTACGCCGAAGGGACACGGTGATCGTGCCCAGACCACTGGACTGCGAGGCGATGAACACCGCAGCCGACATGCTCTGTGGACTACACGACTTCGCCGCGTTCTGTAGACCACGGGAAGGGGCCACCACGATCCGCACACTGGAGGGCTTCTCCTGGCAACGTCCCACCGAGGGCGTGCTGGAGGGCACCGTGGTGGCCGATGCGTTCTGCCACTCGATGGTGCGTGCCCTGGTCGGGGCGGTGGTCGCCATCGGGCAGGGCCGCCAGGAACCGGGATGGGCCGCCGCGGTGCTCGCTGCCCGCAGACGGGACCCGGCGGTGATGGTGATGCCCGCGCACGGACTGTGCCTGGAGGAGATCATCTACCCGCCCACGCATGAACTGGGTGCGCGCGCCACGCAGGCCCGTGCCGTGCGCGAACTCCCCTGAGGTCTCGAGCGGGAGGTGCCGCGGCGGCTTTCCCGGTGTCGCAGTAGGTGACCGGGGGTCAGAGCGCGGGGTCGGCCTCGTCGTCGGATGCCGGTGTCTCCCACACCTCCGGCTCCTCGATCTCCACGCGCTCATCGATGCCGTCCGGGCTCATCTCATCCGCCACGGTCTGCTCATACAAGGGCCCCGGTGCGTCCGGAGCGTTGAAACCCTCGTCCACCAGGTCCCGACCGCCGGTGTCCTCCAGGGTGTCCTCGGCGGGCAACTGCCGGATCGTTCCGGTGGCCCCGACATCCGGATCGGCCTCACCGGTGTCATCGGGTTCGGGCTCACCATCCTCTTCGGGGGAGGCGGTGGTGTCCGACGGGGGCAGGTCCGAGACCTGATCGGCGTTGGCCAATTCCTCCGGGCTGGGCTCGGCCGGGGAGAGTTCCTCGGGAATGGGTGTGCTCGCGTCCATCCACCCACACTGACACTGCCGGCACGGCCGCGCATCCGCAGACGGTACGGCGCACCGGCACCGGTAAAACGGCTTGGCCCACCGCCACCGGACCGCCATCCTGGGGCCATGGCGCACCTCGATCTGGCCGGGATCACCTATCACCTCCCCGACGGCAGGGTGCTGCTGAACGAGGTCTCCGCGCACGTGGGCGAGGGCCAGCGGGTGGCGCTGATCGGTCCGAACGGCGCGGGCAAGAGCACCCTGATCCGGATCGCCACCAAGCAGATAACGCCGCACGGGGGAGCGGTGACCACGGCGGGCGAGATCGGGGTGATGGCCCAGTGGGTGGGTCGCCGCGCGGCGACACTGGTTGCGACGGCTGACGACGAGGCGCCCGGGGCGTGCATGGCTGGCGCCCGGGGTGCGGGTCACCCAGGCGGCGACGAGGTCCCGGGCAGCGCTGCCGCCCCGCTGCCCGGCCCGCCCGATTCCGAGCGGGAACCGACCGTGCAGGACCTGCTGACGGCCCATGCGCCGGCGCGTCCGTGCGAGGTCGCCCAGCGGCTGGCCCGAGCCGGGGCGGCGATGACCGGGGCCGAGAGCCAGGCCGCCCAGTTCGATTACGCCCAGGCGTTGGCAGACTGGGCCGACGTGGGCGGGTACCAGCTCGAGGCGCAGTGGGATGAGATCTGCTCCGACGTGCTCGCCCAGTCCTGGGATCGTGCCGCGTCCCGAGGCCTGTCCACCCTCTCCGGTGGTGAGTCCAAGCGGTTGGTGCTCTCGGCGCTGCTGCGTTCCAGCGCGCAGATCCTCATCCTGGACGAGCCGGACAATGCCCTTGACGTGCCTGCCAAGCGGTGGTTGGAGGCCCGGCTGGGTGAAACTGATAAGGCCGTCTTCTTCATCAGCCACGACCGCGAGATGCTCGAGGCGGTCGCCACCGCCGTACTCACCTTGGAACCGGGGCCGGCCGGGTCCACCGCATGGCGCCACGGCGGTGGCTTCGCGGGTTATGCCCAGGCGCGCGCGGATCGGATGAGCCGGCTCGCCGAACTGCGCCGGCGCTGGGACTCCGAGCACGCCCAGTTGCGGACGTTGGTGCAGATGTACAAGCAGAAGGCCAGCTACAACTCCGATATGGCCTCTCGGTTGCAAGCGGCCCGCACCCGCCTCGCGGCGTTCGAGAAGGCGGGGCCACCCCAGGCGGTGACTCGTGACCAGCACGTGCAGATGCGGTTGCGGGGCGCACGCACCGCCAAGCGAGCAGTGGTGCTGGACCGGCTCGCCCTGACCGGCCTGACCGAACCCTTCGACGCCGAGGTCTGGTTCGGTGAGCGAGTCGCCGTGCTCGGGGCCAATGGCACCGGTAAGTCCCACCTGCTCCGGTTGCTGGCCGGCGGTGGTACCGATCCCGACACCGGTAACGCCCCAGCCAGCGAGCACCTACCCGCCGCCGTCGCGCACAGCGGCTCCGCGCGGCTGGGTTCCCGGGTACGCCCGGGCTGGTTCGCCCAGCAGGACGCCCCCGCCCACCTGGTCGGACGGACCCTGCTGCAGGTGCTGCACCGCGGTGATGGCACCCGGAACGGAATCGCCCGTGAGGATGCCGGCCGGGTACTGGACCGGTACGAACTGGCCGCCGCGGCCGAGCAACAGGTCCAGACCCTCTCCGGCGGCCAACTGGCCCGGTTCCAGATCCTGCTACTGGAGTTGTCCGGCGCCACGCTGTTGTTGCTCGATGAAGCCACCGACAACCTCGACCTGCACTCGGCCCAGGCCCTGGAGCAGGGGCTGGAGGCGTTCACCGGAACGGTCCTGGCCATCACCCACGACAGGTGGTTCACCCGCTCCTTCGACCGCTTCTGGCACGTCGGCGCCGATGGCAGGGTGAGCGAGACCACCGCCCCGGTATGGGACGATGACGGCGCAGCCCGCCGCCGCTGAGGGCAGAACGTGAGCAATATCGCTCGTGCGGGCCGGTTGGACGGCCCTGCGGCTTTGACCACCGGGCCGGCCTGGCAGTACAGTGACGTGTTGTTGTGCGTCCGTGCTGCCGGTCGGTGCCTCCCACTCACCACCACGCGCGGGCATCGACGCTAACGACCGACCACCGGTTCGGCGGGGCGGATGTGTGCCCAGCCAGACGGGCCCGTGACGCCCGGACCGACCAGACCGCAGCACCGATCCAGAACGAAGGCCAACACCGTGCGTACGTACACCCCCAAGGCAGGCGAGACCGAGCGCGCCTGGTACGTCATCGACGCTACCGACGTCGTCCTCGGTCGGCTCGCAACCCATGCCGCTACGTTGCTGCGTGGTAAGCACAAGCCGACTTTCGCCCCGCATGTCGACGGCGGTGACTTCGTCGTCATCATCAACGCCGACAAGGTCGCCCTGACCGGAAGCAAGGCGGAGCAGAAGACGGCCTACCGGCACTCCGGCTACCCCGGCGGTCTGCGCGCCACCAGTTACGCCGAGTTGCTGGACAAGCACCCCGAGCGAGCGGTCGAGAAGGCCATTCGCGGCATGATCCCCAAGACCAGCCTGGGCCGGGCGCAGTTGCGCAAGCTCAAGGTCTACCGCGGCGCCGAGCACCCCCACGCCGCTCAACAGCCCCAGACTTTCGAGATCACCCAGGTGGCGCAGTAACGCCCGGCGTTGCGCGATCTGTAGATGCGAGGAGAACCAGTGACCGAGAACACCGCAGTGGCGGACGTCGAGGACGTACCCACCGAGTACACCTCCGAGTCCGAGGCCCCCACCGGGCAGGGCACGTCGCGCTCCGCACCGGGTGCAGCGCTGGGCCGGCGCAAGCAGGCCGTGGCGCGGGTCCGGCTGATCCCGGGTGAGGGCACCTGGAACATCAACGGGCGAGACCTGCAGACCTACTTCCCGAACAAGATCCACCAGCAGTCGGTCAGCGCGCCGCTGGTGGCCATCGACATGCTCGGCCGCTTCGACGTGATCGCCCGGATCGACGGTGGCGGTACTTCCGGTCAGGCCGGCGCCCTGCGCCTGGCGATCGCCCGTGCCCTGAACGAGATCGACCCCGAGACCAACCGGTCCGTGCTGAAGAAGGCCGGCTACCTCACCCGCGACGCCCGCGTGATCGAGCGGAAGAAGGCCGGGCTGAAGAAGGCCCGCAAGGCTCCCCAGTACTCCAAGCGCTGATCAGCGCCCGATCGCGGGCCTTCGCGGGCTAGGACGTGGCATCATCGGCCCCGGCGGGTACCCACCCGCCGGGGCCGCTGCGTTGCGTGGTCGCGCGGGGCCCGCGTGCGCCGTCGGCGGCGTGGTAGCGGAAGGACAGTGAACGATGGCTCGACTCTTCGGAACCGACGGAGTGCGGGGGTTGGCGAACCGGGAGGTCACCGCCGAGTTGGCGCTGCGCCTGGGCATGGCCGCCGCCTCGGTGCTGACCGCGCACGGCCGGTTCGAGGACCGCAGGCCCAAAGCGATCGTGGGGCGTGACCCCCGTGTCTCCGGCCAGTTCCTGGCCGCGGCCACCATCGCCGGGCTTTCCAGCGCCGGTGTGGATGTGGAGGACCTGGGAGTGCTGCCCACCCCCGCGGTGGCGCATCTGACCAGTGTGGAGGACGCGGATCTGGCCGTGATGATCTCCGCCTCGCACAACCCGATGGCGGACAACGGGATCAAGTTCTTCGCCCGGGGCGGGCACAAACTCGATGACGATGTGGAGGACGCGATCGAGGCTGCCCTCCACGCCCCGGTCGAACTTCCGGTGGGGGACGCCGTCGGACGGGTCGTGCTGGACCGTGGGGTGGGTGGCGACCGCTACGTCCAGCACCTGCTGAGCACCACCTCCACCCCGCTTCGGGGCCTGCGCATCGCGGTGGACTGCGCCAACGGCGCGGCCAGCGAGGTCGGGCCGCAGGCGCTGCGGGACGCCGGTGCCGATGTGGTGGTCATCAACGCCTCTCCCGACGGTCGCAATATCAACGAGATGTGTGGATCAACCCATCCCGAGCAGCTCCAGGCGGTCACCGTGGCCTCCGAGGCGCACCTGGGGGTGGCGTTCGACGGTGACGCCGATCGGTGTCTTGCGGTCGATCACACCGGCGCACTGGTCGACGGCGACCAGATCATGGGCATCCTGGCCCAGGCCATGAAGGAGGCCGGCACACTGGCCTACGACACCCTGGTGGTGACGGTGATGAGCAACCTCGGCTTGCTGATGGCCATGCGTGAGGCCGGCATCACCACGGTGCAGACCGGGGTCGGCGACCGGTATGTGCTGGAGCGGATGCGCGCCGGCGGGTTCAGCCTGGGCGGGGAGCAGTCCGGACACCTGGTCCTGGCCGATCACGCCACCACCGGGGACGGCCTCCTCACCGCCTTGCACCTGGCGGCACGCGTGGCCCAGACCGGGCGTAGCCTGGCCGACCTGGCCGGTGCCGTCCCGCGCCTGCCCCAGGTGCTCATCAACGTCAGCGGAGTGGACAAGACGCGGGTGGACTCCGATGCGGAGGTGCGTACGGCCGTCGCGGCCGCCGAGGCCCGGTTGGGCGAGTCCGGCCGGGTGCTGCTGCGCCCCTCGGGCACCGAGCCGCTGGTACGAGTGATGGTGGAGGCCGCCGAGCAGGACCAGGCCGAGGAGGAGGCCCGGGTACTGGCCGATGTGGTCCGCGCGCGCCTGGCACTGGCCTGAAGCGGATCGGCTATCCCCAACCCGTACGCGCTGACCAGGAGTTTCGCCGGCACCAGGGATTCGCACACGAACTGGTGGTGCCTGAGACCTCTCCGTGACATACGCTGGCGGCGTCGCCACCGGGTGCGGTGGCGTCATGGTCATCGGCACCACGCTCGAGGAGTTCATCTGTGATCGACCTGATCCTCGAGGGTGCCGCGTCGCCGTGGTCCCTGGTGGTCCTTCTTGCGTTCTGTCTGATCGACGGGATCTTCCCGCCCGTCCCGAGTGAGTCCCTGGTCATCGCGATGGCCTCGTTGAACGCCCAGGGCGAAGGACAGAGCCTCTGGCTGCTGATCCCGGCCGCCGCACTCGGTGCTTTCTGCGGGGACCTTCTCGCCTACCTGATCGGCACCAAGGTCGAGGTGCACAGCCTGCGCCTCTTCCGCGGACCTCGCGGCCGGCGGACCCTGGCCTGGGCGTCCAAGGCGATCCACCAGCGCGGCGGTGCGTTCATCCTCGCGGCCCGGTACATCCCGGTAGGCCGGGTGGCGGTGAACCTGAGCGCCGGCGCACTCGGCTTCCCACGGCGCCGCTTCATCGGCTTCGCCGCGGTGGCCTCGGTGATGTGGTCGCTGTACTCGGTGGCGCTGGGCGTGGGGGCCGGCGCCTTGCTGTACGGACGGCCCCTGCTGGGCGTGCTGGTCGGCGTGGTGGCCGGGGTGGTCCTGGGAACCCTGATCGACCTGGGGATGCGCAGGTTCTTCCCACCGCCCGAGCCGGCGCCGCCGGTGCTGCCGAACCCCCGCGAGGAGGTCGCCGTCGGTGACGGCGGCTGAGACGGGCTTACGCCGCACCGACCGTCCGGGCACCCCGGCGAGGCCGACAGGACCTCAGCGGCCGCGCTCTACCTGCACCGCGATCCGCTCGAAGCGGTAAGGATCCCGGCCGGTCCAGCTCTCGGTGTCGAACACCCGCGCGATCGGCTCGGTCGCGGTGAAGGGGGCCCACCCGGGATCACCGTCGACGATGAAATCGCCGATCGCCCCGTGCATCTCATCGGCAAGGCCCACCGGGGGTTCCGCACCGGCGGCCCGGGCCACCCGGTCGGCGGTGAGGTTGTGCCAGGCGAAGGGCAGGTCGAGGCAGTGCGAGGACAGGCCCGTCAGCGGTGAGCGCCACCGGAAGTCCCACGCCCAGGTCGGAGCCGAGGTCTCGGCGCGGGCGGCGCCGATGCGCACCACCGGGTACCGGAACAGACGGTCGGTGATGGCCTGGCCGACCAGTTCGGTGCCGGTCAGATCCGGAAACGCGGCCGGGTACGCCCTGGCCCGGGCGGCAGGCATCCCCAGGCCACGCAGCAGCCGGGAGGTCAGGCCCGGGCCGAGGTCGGTCCGGACCAGCGTCGCGAGATGATTGAACTCGTGGCTGGTGGCACCCAGGAGCAACGGTCGCTGCGCTGCGGCCAGGTCGGTCCTCAGTTCCGAACCCAGTGGTTCTGTTCCCAATACCGGCCCGAACCAGGTGACGTTCTCCCGTTCACGCAACACCCGTCCCAGGTGCCGCAGCCCCTCCCACAGCCCGCCGCCGATCAGCGCCCGCTCCGCGGTCACGAGCTGCTCCCGGGCCACGGCGGACCAGCCGGCCACGGAATGCTCCACCCCGCAGGCACGGGCCACCTGCTGCCCCACTTCGGCGGCCGTCTCCGCGGTGATGTCGGGCAGTGGTGCCGAGTGGCTGATGGCCCTGCCGAACAGGTCCGCGGTGGCCGGGCTGGCCAGCAGGGCCAGCACGGAGCCACCTCCCGCGCTCTGCCCACCGATGGTCACCCGCCCGGGGTCCCCACCGAAAGCGGCGATATTGCGTTGCACCCACTCCAGGGCGGCGATCTGGTCCAGCAGCCCTCGATTGTCCGGAGCCCCGGGCACGTGGCCGAATCCCTCGAAGCCCAGCCGGTAGGTGATCGACACCGTGACGATGCCCCGGCGGGCGAAGCCGGTGCCGTCGAACCAGGCGCCCCCGGGCGCGCCGCCGACGTAGGCCCCGCCATGGATCCAGACGTAGACGGGCAACTTCGCTGCCGCGTCGGTGGTGGGGGTGAAGACATTCAGGTTGAGGCGTTCCGAGCCCGGTACGTGCACCTCGGGGACCGTGTGGGTGGCCCGGGTGGGACCCAGGGTGGGGGTGGGCCCGTTCGCCAGCGCCGGCCGCACGCCTTCCCATCCCGGATGCGGCCGCGGGGCGGCGAAGCCGGCCGCACCCTCGGGGGCCGCAGCGTAGGGGATGCCGCGGAACGTCAGCACATCCGGTCCGGACCTGCCCGCCACCGAACCGGCCTCCGTGGTCACCGGATCGGTGTCCGGCACCTGCCCGCCGCACCGTCGCTCCTTCGGCTCCGGGCCCGGTGCGGGGTTGACGCTGCTCATGGACGTCTCAGATCTTTCGCAACCGGATCCGGGCAAGGCGGTGCTCGGCGTCCTTATGCAGTACGAGGGTGGCCCGACCGCGGGTGGGCAGGACGTTCTCGATCAGGTTCGGCTCGTTGATCCGGCTCCAGATGTCCAGGGCTTTGGCGCGGGCCTGGGCGTCATCCAGGTCCGCGTAGCGGTGGAAGTACGAGGCTTCCTGGGCGAACGCGGTCCGGCGCAGCCGCCCGAATCGTTCCACGTACCATTCGCGCACGTGGGCGGTTTTGGCGTCGATGTAGATGGAGAAGTCGAAGAAGTCGCTGACCGCCAGGGAGGGTTCGCCGTCGGCGCTCACCCGGGCCGGTGCCAGCACGTTCAGGCCTTCCACGATGAGCACGTCCGGGCGGTGCACCACGATCTGCCTGTCCGGAACGATGTCGTAGGTCAGGTGGTCATACACCGGCGCCGCCACCGCGTCCGCCCCGCCCTTGACGCGGGCGAGGAAGTTCAGCAGCGCGCGCCGGTCGTAGGACTCCGGGAACCCCTTGCGCTCCATCAGGCCGCGCCGCTCCAGTTCGGCGTTGGGGTGCAGGAACCCGTCGGTGGTGATCAGTTGCACCCGGGGTGTCTCCGGCCAGCGGGCCAACATCTCGCGCAGCACCCGGGAGGCGGTGGACTTGCCCACCGCCACCGAGCCGGCCACCCCGATCACGAACGGGGTGGGGCCGTTCTTCTCCCCGAGGAAGGTGGTGGTGGCCTCGCGCAGCCGCTGGCTGGCCGCCACGTAGAGGTTGAGCAGCCGGGACAGGGGCCGGTAGGCCGTGTCGACCTCATCCAGGTCGATCGGGTCGCCCAGCCCGCGCAGGTTGTCCACGTCGGCCGCGGTCAGGGGCAGTGGGGTGGAGGCGGAGAGCCGGCTCCAGTTGGCCCGGTCGAACTCCACATAGGGCTCTGCCGATTCCCCGGGCAGGTCGGCCAGATCAGCGAAGTCGGTCATCACCACGCACCTACTCTCCCACCCCGAGCGGACCGGTGGGGACCGGTGGGGACCGGACTGGGCCGCCTCCGGTGTGATGTTGCCGATCGTGGTACCCGGCTTCACGGCACCGCCGGGACGCGGGTTATACAGTGTGCCTCATGTGCGGAATCGTCGGATATGCAGGCCCACCTACCGCTGATGACAGTCCCCTGGAGGTGGTGCTGGAGGGCTTGAAGCGCCTGGAGTACCGCGGCTACGACTCCGCCGGTGTCGCGCTGGTGAACTCGCAGGGACTGGCCACGGCCAGGCGGGCCGGCAAACTCGCCAACCTGCTCGGTGACCTCGAGGCGAACCCGCTGCCGCCGGCCAGTGCGGGCATCGGGCACACCCGGTGGGCCACCCACGGGGCACCCACGGACGCCAATGCCCACCCGCACACCTCCGCGGACGGACGCCTCGCGGTGATCCACAACGGGATCATCGAGAACTTCCACCCGCTCAAGACGGCGCTGGTGGCCGAGGGTGTGGCCTTCACCTCCGAGACCGACACCGAGGTAGTGGCCCACCTGCTCGGTCAGGCCTATGCCGACACCGGAGACCTGACCGAGGCGATGCGTACGGTCACCGCCCGCCTGGAAGGTGCCTTCACACTGCTCGCGGTGCACGCCGAGCAACCCGGCACGGTGGTGGGCGCTCGCCGCAACTCACCCCTGGTGGTGGGCCTGGGGGAGGGGGCGAACTACCTCGGCTCCGACGTGGCAGCCTTCATCGCCTCCACCCGTGAGGCGATGGAGGTGGGTCAGGATCAGATCGTCACCATCACCGGTGATCAGGTGCAGATCATCGACGCCGACGGCAAACCGGTCACCGACGCCAACCGTTACACCGTCGACTGGGACGCCGACGCCGCAGTCAAGGGCGGGTTCGACACCTTCATGGACAAGGAGATCCACGACCAGCCCCAGGCGGTCGCCGACACGCTGCGCGCCCGGATCGGCCCGGACGGGACCCTGATGCTCGATGAGATGCGCATCAGTGAGTCGGTGCTGCGCAGCGTGGACAAGATCGTGGTGGTGGCCTGCGGCACGGCCGCCTACGCCGGGCACGTGGCCAAGTACGCCATCGAACACTGGTGTCGCATCCCGGTGGAGGTGGAACTGGCCCACGAGTTCCGCTACCGCGACCCGGTGGTCTCCGAGAAGACGCTCATCGTGGCGATCTCCCAGTCGGGGGAGACGATGGACACCATCATGGCCATCCGGCACGGCCGCGAGCAGGGCGCCAAGGTGCTGGCGATCGTCAACACCCACGGTTCCACCATCGCCCGCGAGGCCGATGCGGTGCTCTATACCCACGCCGGCCCGGAGGTGGCCGTGGCCTCCACCAAGGCCTTCCTGGCCCAGATCACCGGCTGTTACGTGCTCGGGCTGTACCTGGCCCAGTTGCGCGGGTACAAGTACATCGACGAGGTCGCCGGCTACCTCGAGGAACTCGCGGCGATCCCGGCCAAGATCCAGACCGTCATCGACCGCGAGCACGAGGTCCGCGACGTGGCCCGCTCGATGCAGGATGAGACCTCGGTGCTCTTCCTCGGCCGGCACGTGGGTTACCCGGTGGCCATGGAGGGGGCGCTGAAACTCAAGGAACTCGCCTACATCCACGCCGAAGGGTTCGCCGCCGGGGAACTCAAGCACGGTCCGATCGCGCTGATCGAGCAGGGCCAGCCGGTGTTCGTCATCGTGCCCACACCGCGCCGCCCTACCCTGCACGCCAAGGTGGTGTCCAACATCTCCGAGATCCGTGCCCGCGGCGCCCGCACCCTCGTGATCGCCGAGGAGGGGGACGAGGAGGTCACCGCCTACGCCGACGTCATCTTCAGGGTGCCGCGCACCCCCACGCTGATGATGCCGCTGGTGACCGTGGTGCCGCTGCAGATCTTCGCCTCGGCTCTGGCCGCAGCCAAGGGGTATGACGTGGACCAGCCGCGTAACCTGGCCAAGTCGGTCACCGTGGAGTGATCCCCGGGGCGAGCGTCGGAGGAGAGGAACACACGTGATCGTGGGCGTGGGGATCGATGTGGTGGACGTGCAGCGGTTCATGGCCACCCTGCACCGGGCACCCGGACTGCGTGAGCGACTGTTCACCCCCGTCGAGCGGGACCTGCCCGATGCATCCCTGGCGGCGAGGTTCGCCGCGAAGGAAGCCATCGCCAAGGCGATGGGGGCCCCCAGTGGGATGAGTTGGCAGGACGCCACCGTGCTCCGGATCGCCGGTGGCCCACCGCAGGTGGAACTGACCGGCTCGGTGGCCGCGGCCGCCCAGAACCTGGGGATCCGCAACTGGCTGCTGTCCATCTCCCACGACGCCGGGATCGCCTCGGCGATGGCACTGGCGCAGCGATGATCCGCGGTTACAGCGCCCAGGCGGTTCGCGACGCCGAGGCCCCGGCCCTGGCCGAGGGCCGCCCGCTGATGCGCAACGCTGCCTTCGCCCTGGCCACGCGCACGGTCGCGCTGTTGCGCCGTCACCACATCGCGGTCCCGGGAGCACGGGCGCTGGTGCTGGTGGGCGGGGGGAACAACGGCGGCGACGGGTTGTTCGCGGCCGCGGACCTGATCGACCGTGGCGTTCAGGTGCGGTGCGTCCTGGCCCACGAGCGGCCCCACCCCGAGGGGCTGGCCGCGGCCCGGCGGGCGGGTGCGCAACTGGTGGACCTCGCCGGTGGTGTCGGCGCCGAGGATATGTCCCGGCTCGGGCAGTGGGCCGATGTGTGGGTGGACGCCCTGGCCGGCATCGGCGTGCAGGGCGCGCTGCGCGGCCTACCTGCGCAGGTGGTTCAGGCTCTGCAGCCGATCCGCAGCGGTTCCCCGGTGGACCCGCTCGTGGTGGCGGTGGACGTGCCGAGCGGTGTCGGAGCGGACCCGGTCCGAGCCGCCCCTCCACCTCCTGCGACCGGCGAGAGCGAAACCGGTCCGGGCGGACCGGGTAACCACGATGAGCGGGCCGGCGGCGTGCTCCGTGCCGACCTCACCGTCACGATGGGTGCACCGAAGACTTCCCTGCTGATCCCCCCAGGAGTCCACCACGCCGGCCGGGTGGAGGTGGTGGACCTGGGCCTTGGCGGGTCCTTCGCCGCGCAGGAGTCGACCGTGCACCGGCTCACGCCCACCGACGTGGCCGACCTGTGGCCCGTTCCCGAACCAGCCGACCACAAGTACACCCGGGGCGTGGTGGGCCTCGTCGCCGGATCACCGCGATTCCCCGGCGCCGCACTGCTGTGCGCGGCGGCCGCCCTGGGAGTGGGCGTGGGCATGGTGCGCTACCTGGGCCGCCGCGAGGTAGCCGATGCGGTGATCGGCGCCCATCCGGAGGTGGTGCCGGAGGACGGGCGCGTGCAGTCCCTGGTGATCGGACCGGGGATGGCCGACGACGACGACCTCGCCGCGGCGATGCGCCGGGCCCTGCGCGGTTGGGGCCTGGGCGAGGAGGGCCCCGAGGATGGCGATGCCGCGGTGGCGGTGGTGCTGGACGCCGGCGCCTTGGACCACCTGCCGGACGCCCCGGCCGTACTGGCCCGCAAACCGGTGGTGCTGACCCCGCACGCGGGGGAACTGGAGACGCTGCTGCGGCGCTTCGGGGATGAGGTCCGGCGCGAACAGATCGAGGCCGACCCATGGACCTGGGCGCACCGGGCGGCCCGGCGCACCGGGACCACCGTGCTGCTCAAGGGCGCCATTACCGTGATCGCCCCGCCCGACGGCGGTCCCGGATACAGCCAGGCCGATGGCACGCCCTGGCTGGCCACGGCCGGTTCGGGCGATGCACTGGCGGGGGTTCTCGGGGCGATGTTCGCCCAGGCCCACCCCGGCGACGTCGCCGCGATAGCCGCAGCCGCCGTCGTCGTGCACGGGCGGGCCGCGCACCTGGCCGGTGGTCCGCTGCGTTCGGTTGACCTGGCCGCAGCCGTCCCGCGCGCGATCGCCGATATGCTCCGGACGGACCCGAACCGATGAGCACCCGAACCCCGGCGCCGGGCGCCGGCACAGCGAGTGGGGCGCACTACCATCCGGCCGAGGTCATCGTGGACCTGGCAGCCATCCGCGCCAATGTCGCCACCCTGGCCGAGGTGGCACCCACCGCCGAGGTGATGGCCGTGGTCAAAGCGGACGCCTACGGACACGGTCTGCTCCCGGTGGCCCGCACGGCGCTGCAGGCGGGGGCAACCTGGCTGGGCGTGGCCCAGTTCAGTGAGGCACTGGCCATCCGCGAGGCCGGGATCACCGCTCCGATGCTGGTCTGGTTGTACACCCCGGGAGCACCGCTGGAGCAGGCGGTGCGGGCCGATATCGATCTGTCGGTCTCGGCCGGCTGGGCCTTGGATGAGGTGGTCCGGGCTGCGCGCAGCAGCGGACGCACCGCGCGTATCCACCTCAAGATCGACACCGGGATGGGCCGTGGCGGGGTCTTCGCCCAGGCCTGGCCGGATCTGGTGGCCGCGGCCATGCGCGCCCAGGCCGAGGGGGCGGTGCAGGTGGTGGGGGTCTGGTCCCACCTGGCCCGAGCCGATGAGATCGGTCACCCCTCGATCGCGGCGCAGGTGCAGGCGTTCACAGACGCGGTACACCTGGCCGAGGCCGCCGGTGCCCGGTTGTTGGTGCGCCATCTGGCCAATTCCGCGGGCACCCTGACCGCGCCGCAGACCCACTTCGATCTGGTCCGTCCGGGGATCGCCAGTTACGGGCTGACGCCGGCGCCGCAGTACCGCAGCGCCGATGGGTTCGGCCTGGTCCCGGCGATGCGGATGGAGTCCGAGGTCATGCTGGTCAAGGACGCACCGGCGGACCAGGGCATTTCCTACGCCCACCTCTACACCACCACCGAGGAGACCAGGCTGGCCGTGATCCCGTTAGGGTACGCCGACGGCATCCCGCGGCACGCCTCCAACGTCGGGCCGGTGCGCGTGGGTGGGCGTACCGTGCCGATCGCCGGTCGGGTGTGCATGGACCAGTTCACCATCGACCTTGGTCCCGCACGGCCCGATCACCCCGAGGTGGTACCCGGGGAACGGGCGGTGCTGTTCGGCACCGGTGCCAACGGCGAACCGACCGCCCAGGACTGGGCCGATGCCGCAGGCACGATCAGTTACGAGATCGTGGCGCGGATGGGTGCCCGCATTCCGCGCACGTACCTCAACGCCCTCGGCGTCGATGATGAGTGAGTCAGAGACCGCCTCGGACGGTGGCGACAGCGCCCGCTGGGTGCATCGCCTGGACCTGCCCACCAGCGCCCACACCACCGAGTTCGGTCGTCGTCTGGGCAGCATGCTGCGGGCCGGCGACATGGTGGTGCTGACCGGGGACCTGGGCGCCGGCAAGACCACGCTGACGCAGGGGATCGGGTCCGGTCTGGGCGTGCGCGGGCGGATCGCCTCACCGACGTTCATCATCGCCCGCACCCACGCCGCCACCGGCCCCGGACCCGCGCTGGTGCACGTGGACGCCTACCGGCTGCGCAGCCTCGCCGAGGTCGATGACCTGGACCTGGACACCACCCTGGCCGAGGCGGTCACCGTGGTGGAATGGGGCGCGGGCCTGGTGGAGGGCTTGGCCGAGGACCGGTTGGAGATCATCATCCACCGGATGCGCGGCGCCGGCGGCGATGTAGGAGAGCAACCCCGGTGGGCCACGATCAGCGCCCATGGGGCCCGGTGGGCCGATGTGGCACCGGAGGACATGACCGGGAGGACCGATGTCGAGGGACACAATGGTGAGTAAGCACACCGAGGCCGACGCCGGCGAGGGCCTGGTGCTGGCCCTGGATACCTCCAGCGATGCCGCGGTGGCGTTGTGCCGGACCGGGCCGGGGGAGGAACCGGTGCAGGTCCTCGCCCGGGCCCGCAGCGGCGATGGCCGCCGGCACGCCGAGACCCTGGTCCCGATGATCCAGCAGGTCCTCACCGAGGCGGGAGCCGATGCCGATCAGGTCGGTGCCGTGGTGGCGGGCACCGGGCCGGCACCCTTCACCGGATTGCGGGTCGGGCTGGTCACCGCGCGCGGTTTCGCTCGTGCCCGCGGCATCAGTGCCTACGGGGTCTGCTCGCTCGACGCCCTGGCGCTCGAATCCGGTGCCGGCGGGTCGGTTGTCAGCGCCGGCGGTACGGGCGGGCTGGGCCCACCGGAGGTGCTGGTGGTCACCGATGCCAAGCGCCGGGAGGTCTACTACGCCCGGTACCGGGTGGGCGCCGAGGATGTGACGGCGGTGGCCGGTCCGGCCGTGGCGGCACCGGCCCAGGTAGCCGCCGACCATGCCGACCTGATCGAGGCCGGTGCCGTGTTCGGACCGGCCGCGGCTTTGTATGCCGATGTGTTCACACCCGCCGCCGGCGCCACACCAGCCGGTGCGGCCGGAAGCAGTGAGGCCGGCCCGGTTCCGGATGGTGCGCTCGCACCCGGTGCGCCGGTGGACCCGGCGCTGCTCGCGCAGATCATGGTGCACCGGCGCTCCCACGATGGGGACCTCTCGCTGGAGCCGAGGTACCTGCGCCGGCCCGATGTGCACCAGAGCGCCGGCCGCAAGCGCGCCTCCTGACCTGATCCAGCTGATCTGGATGCCGCACACCCGCCCTGCCGCAGAGCGCTGAGCCACCGGGCGCGGCAGCATGGGCACATGTCTGCCGCGCCCCTGATCCGCCCGATGGCCCCCGCCGACCTGGACGACGTGCTCGATCTGGAGCCGGTGCTGTTCGGCACCGGGGCCTGGAACCGGGCCACCTACGAGACGGAACTTGCCATCCCCGGCCGACGTTACGTCGTCGTCGAGCGTGCCGGGGAACTCGGCGGCTACGCCGGGATCGACCTCGCCGAACAGGCGACCATCATGACGGTCGGAGTCGCCCCGGCCCATCGGCGCCGCGGCCTCGGCCGGGCGTTGATGCAGGCCCTGCTGGACCAGGCCGAGGCGGCCGGGTGCGCGGAGGTGTACCTGGAGGTTCGTGCGGATGATCCGGGCGCCCAGGCCCTGTACGCTTCCTTGGGATTCGGGCCCGTGGGGCGCCGGCGCGGTTACTATCAGGGCACCGACGCCCTGACCATGCGGCTGCGGCTGCGCGGGCCGGGTCCCGTGGGATCGGAGAGGAGGCAGACGTGAGTGACCACACCACCTTGCGCCGGGGCGTTCTCGTCACGGCCGAGGAACTGGCGCAGATGATGTCACCGATGCGCACCGACCTGGTGGTCCTGGACGTGCGCTGGTCCCTGGCGGAGCCGGACGGTCACCGCGCCTATATCGCCGGGCACATCCCGGGTGCGCACTTCGTGGATCTGGCACGGGATCTGGCCGGCCCACCGGGACCGGGTGGGCGCCACCCGTTGCCCGACGCGGACGACCTGCAGGCCGCTGCCCGGCGTTGGGGCATCAACAATGGCGATGCCGTGGTCGTCTACGACGACTCCGGGGGCACAGCCGCGGCACGGGCATGGTGGCTGCTGCGCTGGGGAGGGCTATCCGACGTGCGGATCCTGGACGGCGGGTTGCGAGCCTGGAGTCGCAGCGGGGGCATTCTCGAGGACGGCTCGGTCGCGGTGGCCGCAGGCGGTGTGACCCTCTCGCCCGGGCACATGCCGCTCACCGATGCCGAGGGGGCTGCCGATATCGCCCGTCGCGGTGTGCTGCTCGATGCCCGCGACCGGGACCGCTACACCGGGGCGCGCGAGCCGGTGGATCCCGTAGCCGGGCACATTCCCGGTGCTCGCAGCGCTCCCACCATTGAGAACCTGCACGAGGACCAGACGTTCCTGACCGACGCCGAGATGCGTGAGCACTTCGAGCAGGTCGGGGTGCGCGAGAGTGATCAGGTGGCGGTCTACTGCGGGTCCGGAGTGACCGCGGCCCACGAGGTGGCGGCGTTGAACTCGATCGGCATCGACGCCGCCCTCTACCCCGGCTCATGGTCTCAGTGGTGCGCCGACTCCGACCGGCCCGTGGCCACCGGGCTGGAGCCGTCCGGCACCTGAGAGGGCACCGGCTCCGTTCGTCGTGGGGAAGCAGCGCCTCAGTGGCCTCGGTCACGCTCGCACCGGTGGCACCGCCGGAATGCGTACCCTGGGCAGGTGCACACTCCCCTGGTTCTGGGCATCGAGACCTCCTGCGATGAGACCGGCCTCGCCCTGGTGCGAGGGCTCGATCTGCTTGTCGACGTCACCGCCTCTTCGATGGATGATCACGCGCGGTTCGGCGGGATCGTCCCGGAGGTGGCCTCCCGGGCTCATCTGGAGGCATTCGAACCGACGCTGAACCACGCGCTCGAGCAGGCCGGGGTGGCGCTGAGCGAGGTCGACGCGATCGCCGTGACCTCCGGGCCCGGGCTGGTGGGGTCCTTGACGGTGGGAGTGGCCGCGGCCAAGTCATTGGCCTTCGGCCTGGGGGTGCCGTTGTACGGGGTGAACCATGTGCTCGGCCACGTCGCAGTGGACGCATTGGTGCACGGCCCGTTCCCGCCGGTCTTCATCGGCCTGGTGGTCTCCGGTGGTCACACCAGCCTGCTGTTGGTACGTGACATCGCCACCGATGTGGTGGAACTGGGCCAGACCCTGGACGACGCCGCCGGGGAGGCCTTCGACAAGGTCGGCCGGCTGCTCGGGCTGCCCTACCCGGGGGGACCACACGTGGACCGGCTCGCTCAGGACGGTGACCGCACCTCGTTCGCCTTCCCCCGCGGGCTGAGCCGGCCCAAGGACCAGGCCGTGCACGCCTACAATTTCTCCTTCTCCGGACTGAAGACGGCGGTAGCACGGGTGGTGGAATCCTTCGAGGATGCCGCCACGCAGGTCCCGGCCGCCGACATCGCCGCCTCCTTCTCCGAGGCTGTCGCCGATGTGCTCATCGCCAAGACGGTGGCCGCCTGCCGCGAGCACGAGGTCGACACCGTGGTGATCGGGGGCGGCTTCTCGGCCAACTCCCGGTTGCGCGCCCTGGCGGCCGAGCGGTTCGCCGAGGCCGGGATCACTCTGCGCCTGCCGCCGGTGCGCTATTGCACCGACAACGGCGCCATGATCGCCGCCCTGGGCTCGGCGGTGGTGGCTTCGGGGTTGGAGCCGTCCCCATGGGACTTCACCACCGACTCGGCGATGGAACTGACGCAGGTACTTGCGAGCACCTGAGCGCCGCCGGTGGGTGCCGGATCCGTGGGTAGTGGCGCGTCGACGTCGTTCGTCACACCAGCCGGGTCTGCGCACCAGGTGCGAGAGTAGGGGCATGCACCACGGTCGATCCCGCTCACGGCGCAGCCCAGTGGCCGCCCTCGGCCTCGCCGCGCTCATCCTGGTCGCCGGGTGCGCCGCGCCCGGCGACCAACCCGACACCGGCGCGACCGACCCCGCGCCCGAGCAAACCGCACAGCCCACACCCACCCCGACGCCGTCGCCCGAGCCGGACCCGGAACCGACGCTGACCTGGGGTCCCGCGGAGTCCGACCTGGCGGCGGCCACCGAGGTGGCCGAGCAGATGGACGATGACGAACTGGCCGGTCAGGTGATCATCGCCCGGTACTCCGGGACGCACCCGGGCGAGGCCGCCGCGCTGGTGCAGGCCTATCACCTGGCCGGGGTGATCCTGTTCGCCGAGAACATCACCTCCACCGACCAGGTCCGGGACACCGCCGCTGCCGTCCAGGAGCGGCAGGCCGAGATGGGCCGGGACTGGCCGGCGGTGATCTCGGTGGACAACGAGGGTGGGCAGGTTCAGCGGATGTCGGCTGAGAGCGGGGACTGGACGACGTTCCCGCCGTTCGCCGCCGCCGGGGCCGCCGATCCCGAGGCGGTCTCCACGGCGATGGCGGCGATGGCCACCGAACTGCGTGCCAGTGGGGTGACGATGAACTTCGCCCCGGTCGCTGACGTCTCGATCGGTGCTGCGGACCCGACGATCAACATGCGTGCCGCCGGTGATGACCCGCAGCGGGTCTCCGAGACGGTGCGAGCGGCGCTGACCGGGTTCGCCGCCGGCGGCGTGCTCACCTCGGTGAAGCACTTTCCCGGCCATGGGGCCCTGACCGTGGACTCCCACGACGACCTACCGGTACTGGATGCGGGCGAGCAACACCTGGCCGAGCGTGACCTGGTCCCGTTCGCCGATGCGATCGAGGCGGGGGCACCGATGGTGATGCTCGGTCACATCGCGGCACAGGCCTGGGACGAGGGGGTGCCGGCTACGTTGTCGCCGCGCGCCTATGAAGTGCTGCGGGAGGACCTGGGCTTCACCGGTGTGGCGATCACCGACGGGCTGGATATGGGAGCCCTCACCGCTACTCGTACCTCCGGGCAGATCGCGGTGGAAGCACTGGACGCGGGTGCGGACCTGCTGTTGACCCCGGCCGACACCGCCGGTGCACACGCGGCGATCATGGCCGCGCTCGAGGACGGCTCGCTGGACCGCGATCGGGTGCAGGAGGCCGCAGGGCGGGTGATCGCGCTGCAACGTTGGCAGGCCGGGCTGGCCGAGGAGGCCGGGGAGGTCGACGGCGGCGACGTGGGCTCGGCCGCGCAGGCAGCACGGGATCTGAGCGCCGCGGCGATCACCGTGGCGGCGGGGGAGTGCTCGGGGGAACTGGTGGGCCCACGGTTGCATTTGCGCGGCGGCACGAGTGCGGACTGGACCGCGTTCGCCGAAGCCGCCGAGCGGGCCGGCCTGGACGTGGTGCCCCTGGAGGAGCCCGCGGACACCTCGATCAGGTTGATCAGCGCTGGTACGTCGGCGGCCGGTGGTGACGTGGCGATCGCCCTCGACGGCCCCTGGCAACTGGCCGGCGCCGACGCCCCTACCTTGATCGCGACCCACGGGCGCACCGCCGGAAGCCTGGAGGCGCTGGTGGACGTGCTCACCGGTGCGGTCGATGCCCCGGGACGGCTCGCGTTCGCCGTCGAGGGCCTGCCCGCCAGTGCCTGTGCGTGAGTTGGGCGTGCGAGGCCGGTCTCACCGCAGTTGGCCGGTCTCAGCGGGCGACTGGTGCGGTGGTGCGGCGGTGCTGGTGGCGGGGGAGGAGGCGCCAGAGGCGGGCAGCGAGGACGAAGATGAGTGCGAACGCGATCAGGCTCCCCCAGGAGACACCGGTGAAGGTAGCCCCGAGGTAGGCGTCGTGGGCCTCGGTGGTGATCTGGACGCCGAGGAAGGAGATCCGGACCGGCTCGGCCAGACCGGCACCGAGCAGGGTGTTCAGGCTCCCGAACACGTAGGTCGCGCAGGCGAAGAACCACGCCACCAGGGCCACGGATACGGCCGCGGCCCCGTGGTGCCAGGTGGGCCGGCCGTGAGGCTCGGCGTCCAGGTACTGGCGAGCAAGCGCACGGGGTCTGCCGTGGTCGCTGATCGCCGCGGACATCCCGTCGCGACCAGCAGCCACCCCCAGGTTGGCCTTGAGTTCGCGCAGCACGCCCTTGCGCCGCCTACGGGGTATCGGGTCCAGCCACAGCCCCACGGTCTGCAGGTACCAGAAGCGTTGCCAACGGTCGGTCAGGGACAGTTCCGCTGGGTCGTCTGGTTCGGTGTTCATACCTCACGCTCCAGATGGGATGGTTGTGGTTGGGCGGTCGGTCCGACCTGGCGAAGGGGTCTCGGACAGGATCTTCGTCACCACGTCGCAGAGATGGCCCCACGATGCCCGGCCGGCAGTCAATGCCTGGCTGCCGGCGTCGGTGGGCAGGTAGTACTTCCTCGCGGGCCCCGAGTTGGAGGCCTCCAGTCGGGAGGCCAACCTGCCCTCGCGTTCCAACCGGGTGAGCACCGGATAGACCGTGCCGGGGGCGATGGATTCCAGACCGGCCGCGCGCAGCCGGGTCACCAGTTCGTAGCCGTAGGACTCCTGCCGGTGCAACAGGGCCAGCACCAACATCGGCAGCACCCCTTTGAGTAACTGCGGGTCCCGGGTGACGTCCTCCTGCATGGCTAGGAGGCTAAGACGGCTAGTAGGTAATGTCAACTACTGAGAGTTCCGGTTGGCCCGCCTGCGGCCCGAGGTGCCTCAGTCGATCGGGTGGCCAGCCTTGAACTCCGCGACCAGGTGGGCCACAACCGCGTCGAGTCGTCCGTCATTGCGCCGAGCTACCCGGCGCTGGCGGGCCGCGCCGCCACCTGTATCGATGATCCGGCGCACTCCGGCCAGTTCGCTCGCGCAACCCAGGTCCGCCGCGATCGGAGCCAGCACCTCCAGCACGTGCTGCAGGTGCTCGGTCACCAGTTCCTCGCGGCCGTCGGCGTCCAGGATGATGATCGCCTCCAGGCCGTAGCGAGCCGCACGCCACTTGTTCTCGGCCAGGAACCATGGGGTGATCGCCGGCAGTGCCTCACCGGCATCGATCATCCGGGAGAAGTACTCCACCAGGCAGTGCGTCAGCGCTGTGATCGCGGCCAGTTCGGTGGCGTTGGACAGCCCGTCGCAGATGCGCATCTCGATGGTGCCGAACTGCGGGGCCGGCCGCAGGTCCCAGCGCACTTCGGTGAAGTCCTCGATCACGCCGGTGTGCAGCATGTCGGCCACGTACCGCTCCAATTGCGACCACGTGCGGATCTCGGTGAACGGCAGCCCCGCCGTCGGTAACTGTTGGAACAGTAGTGACCGGTTCGAGGCGTATCCGGTATCGCGGCCGGACCAGTACGGCGAGGAGGCCGACAGCGCCAGGAGATGCGGGTAGAAGGTGAGCAGTGCCCCCAGGATCGGCAGCACCTTGTCCCGGTCCTCGATGCCGACGTGCACGTGCACCCCGTAGATGAGCATCTGGCGGCCCCACCACTGGGTGCGATCGATCAGGGTGGCGTAGCGCTCCTTGTCGGTGACCTTCTGGCCGCCCCAGTCGGCGAACGGATGGGTGCCCGCGCACATCAGGTCCACCCGCAGCGGATCGGTGATCGAACGCACCAGGTCCACCGAGCCGGCCAGGTCGGTCATCGCCTCCGGGGTGGTCCGGCACACCCCGGTGACCACCTCGACCGTGTTCAGGAGTAGTTCCTGACGGATGGTCGGGTGCTGGGAGCCGTCGTCCGGGGCCACCGCGTCGAGCACCGTCTGGGCTACTTGGCGCAGGTCTCCGGAGTCGGCGTCGACCATCGCCAGTTCCCACTCAACCCCCAGGCTGGACCGGGACGAGGGGGCGAACTCAAGTCTCACGCCCTCATTCTCGTCCCGCGGTCTCGAGCGGGTCCACCACGAGCACCGATTGCTCACCCTGTAGACGGGTGAGCACGATCGTGGCGGAGGCGTCGCCGGAGAGTTGCAGTTGCTGACGCAACTGCTCGGGGACGACGGCGGTACCGCGTTTCTTGATGGTCACCCGCCCCACGTTCCGGTTGCGCAGGTAGGCCCGGAGGCGCTTCAAGCCGAAACCGAAATGGTCCAGCACGCGGTAACTGCGGGCGAAGGGAGTCGTTACCGGCTGGGCGGTCGTGATGTAAGCGATCGAGGGATCCACCAGGTGGCCGCCCAGCTGGTCGGCGACGTCGGCGACCAGTCCGGCGCGGATGATCGCCCCGTCGGGTTCGTGCAGATAGGCGGCGAGCAGGCCGTCGGGCGCCTGGGTCGCGCGGGCATCGGCATCTCCGGACCACCCGAGGTGGTGCGTACCGGCGTCGGTGAGCAGGATCGCGCTGCGGCCGGCGCCCTCGGTGGCGAGCCGACCGAACCACAGGCCGGCCTCCACCACCGCTCCGTTCACCGAGACCCATTGGGCGTGGGTGTGGCTGGGTAGCGCGGTGTAGGGAATCCCCGGCGCGACCTTGATGCCCAGGTCGGGAATCGTGTCGGCCAGGGCGAGCACCGTGTCCAGGTCGGGGGAGTAGGCCTTGGGATCGAAGACGCGGTTGCCGCGCCGGGTGCGCCGGGCAGGGTCGGTGAAGATCGCGTCGACGCCTTCGGCCAGCAGGTCCAGTTCGAGGCCATCGGCGTGGCGCACCTGTGCTTCGGGGAATGCGCGCAGATTCATCTGGGCGCAGGCGGCGGTGGCCTCATCCTTCTCGATCGCCAGCACCCGCAGGCCCAGGCCCGCCATCGCCAGGGAGTCCGCGCCCAGACCGCAGCCCAGATCGGCCACGAGGCCGGCCCCGGCCTCGGCGTAACGGCGCGCATGCAGCGCCGCCACCTCCAACCGGGTGGCCTGCTCCAGCCCTTCGGCTGTGAGCAGCATGCCGGAGGCGAACTCGCCGAACTTCTCGACCGCCTTGGCGCGTAGCCTGGACTGGGTCAGGGCGGCCGCCACCAGATCCGGGTCCAGGCCCCGGGCGCGCAAGCCCTCGGAGATGCGCAGGGCTGCGTCCTCGGAGTACGGGGGGAGTTGGCCGAGCAGCGCCCAACCTTCCGGGGTGAGCAGGCGCGCGAGCGCGGCAGGATCCATACTCACGATTCTGCCAGGGCGCACCGGTGCAGCGGTTCGGTGGAGCGACGTGGACCACATGATTAGCACTCACCTTGACCGAGTGCTAACGGCAATCTAGATTGGACCCCGAGGGGCCCCACCCGGGGTCCCGACCGTTCACCAGCGGTGCATGTCCGACCCCCGCGACGGCGGAGGTGCGTGGTTGGTAGCGGTCCATTGTCCTGGTTCCCATCACATGCGAAGGGGAGGTCCGTAGTGTCGGTCTCCATCAAGCCGCTCGAGGATCGGATCGTCGTCAAGACGCTCGAGGCCGAGCAGACCACCGCGTCCGGTCTGGTTATCCCGGACACCGCCAAGGAGAAGCCCCAGGAGGGCGAAGTCCTGGCGGTGGGCCCGGGCCGGATCGATGACAACGGCAACCGCGTCCCGTTGGACGTCACGGTTGGCGACAAGGTCGTCTACAGCAAGTACGGCGGCACCGAGGTCAAGTACGGCGGTGAGGATCTGCTGATCCTCTCGGCGCGCGACGTTCTGGCGATTGTCGAGAAGTGACCCGCCGCTAGCGGCTACGGCTGCTGAGCAAAATACCGAGCCCCGGTTCCCTTCGGTGGGAACCGGGGCTCGGTTGCGTTCGGGGTCCGGGAGGTACTCAGCTGGCGGCGGGCATCCGGGCGGCCAGGATGTCGGTGCGCTCGTCCTCGGTGAGTCCGCCCCAGACGCCGTAGGGTTCACGCACCTTCAGGGCGTGCTCACGGCACTGCTGGATCACCGGGCACTCGGCGCAGATCGCCTTGGCGTTGGCGTCGCGGCGACGCCTCGATGCGCCGCGCTCGCCTTCGGGGTGGAAGAACTGCTCGGAGCCGGTTGCCCGGCACGCGCCTTCGTACTGCCATTCCCAACGTTCCATGACGGGTCCGGGGAGTCTGGATAGTTCGGCCATCTCAGTCCTTCCATCGGTGGTGGATGAGTTCAACGGGACACACGCTACAACCGCTCCAGAAGTTATTCAAGGGTGATGCGCAAACTATTCGAACCTTCTCGTAGATTGTTCAGTCGCACCCGGTGCTTGTTCATGCGTGCGAGCCAACTTGTTCAAAGCTGATCCGCCGCCTAGTCTCTAGGGCAGGAATGGCCCGTGCTCGGGCTCGAAGAGGTCGCCCGTGTGGGCTCGGACAGGACGCCCGTGTGGGGTGGGCCCGGACAAGTCGCCCGTGGGGGGCCCGGACAGGAAGGGGAGGTGGGTCGGTGTCATCAACGTCGCCGGGGCCCCCGGAGGATCTTGGCGACGGCATCCGGTTGACGGTTGCCGGGGTCGCGGCCCGCCTGGGAGTGGCCGCTCCCACACTGCGTACCTGGGCCCGGCGGTACGGACTGGGGCCATCCGGTCACGTGGCCGGCAGTCACCGCCGGTACGAGGCATCGGACCTGGCCAGGCTGGAGACGATGCGCCGCCTCACCTTGGAGGGTGTGGCACCGGCAGATGCCGCCGAGATTGCGCTGCGGGGTACCGATGTGCCCGACGGTGAGGCGCAGGCCGAGGAACCGGACGCCGGGAACGGTGCCGCACCAGCCGGGGAACCGGACGCGAGGAACGGTGCCGCACCAGCCGGGGGACCGGACGCCGGGAACGGTGCCGCACCAGCCGGGGGACCGGACGCGAGGAACGGTGCCGCACCAGCCGGCCGTCCTGGCTCGGCCGAAGACACCACGCCCGCTGCTGGTCCGCCTGCGCAGAACGGCCGGAAGGGTCATGCGCCGGCCGGAGCCGGTCCGGAGGACGAGGAGCCCATGGTGGCCGACCCGCTCACCGTGGCCGCGGCCGCGATCGACGGGGATCATCGGCGGCTGGCGCGCCTGATCAGGCGAGCCGGACGTGAGCACGGTCTGCTGGACGGCTGGCTGATGGCGGTGCGCCCCGCGATCGAGATGGTCGCCCAGCGCCCGCAGCCGGATCGCCCGGGGCGCGACCCGGAACGGCTGTTGCGTGCCCAGATGCTGACCGTGCTCGCCGAGGCCACCTCCGAGCCGGAGCCGGATCGGATCCAGGCGTTGGTGCAGTGTGTACCGTCGATGAGTACCGACGCCCACGTGCTCGCCACCGAGATGACGCTGCGTGGAGCGCACGTTCGGGTGGCGCATCAACGCCTGGAGGCTGATGGCGGCCAGGCGCTGCTGGACCTGGTAGCCCGCCAGCAGGGAATGTTGACAGTGATCCTGGGGGAGTCCGAGATCGCAGAGAACCTGGTGCGGGTCCTGTGCGAGCGGGGCGATGAGGTCTTCCTGATCGCCCTCACCGACACCATCGCCCCTCGGGACGGCCTGCACCGCGCCCGCACCCTCAGTGGGGCGCTACATGAGATCATGAGCCTGCTCACCCAGACCGCCCGACCCTAGACCGCGACGGCCACGTAGACTTGGGGTGTGACCGAACCTCAGCCCGCCGCCACCGCCCCTGATCCCTTCGCGTTCGTCGGACTGACCTACGACGATGTGCTGCTGCTTCCCGGGGAGACCGACGTCATCCCGAGTGAGGCCGATACCTCCACCATCCTGACGCGTCGGATCCCGCTGTCGATGCCATTGATCTCGGCAGCGATGGATACCGTCACCGAGGCGCGGATGGCCATCGCGGTGGCCCGGCAGGGTGGGCTGGGTGTGCTGCACCGCAATCTGGCCATCGAGGACCAGGCCGCCCAGGTCGACCTGGTGAAGCGGTCCGAATCCGGGATGGTCACCAACCCGCTCACGATCGGCCCCGACGCCACCCTGGCGGAGATGGACGCGCTATGCGCGCAATTCCGGATCTCGGGTCTGCCGGTGGTCGATCCCGAGGGCGTGCTGCTGGGCATCATCACCAACCGCGATCTACGGTTCGTGCCCGGGGAGAGTTTCGAGACCACCAAGGTCCATGAGGCGATGACGCCGATGCCGCTGGTCACCGGGGGAGTGGGCATCACCCGGGCCGAGGCCGCGGCGCTGCTGGGCAAGCACAAGGTCGAGAAACTGCCGCTGGTCGATGCCCGCAACGTGCTTCGCGGTCTGATCACCGTCAAGGACTTCGTGAAGTCCCAGCAGTACCCGTTGTCCACCAAGGACGAGGAGGGCCGTCTGCGCGTGGGAGCGGCGGTGGGCTTCTACGGTGACGCCTGGGAGCGGGCCACCGCGCTGGCCGAAGCCGGTGTGGACGTGCTGGTGGTCGACACCGCCAACGGCCACGCCCGGTTGATGCTGGACATGGTGCGCAGGCTGAAGTCGGATCCGGCCACCAAGGACGTGCAGGTGGTCGGCGGCAACATCGCCACCCGTGAGGGAGCCCAGGCGCTGGTGGACGCCGGCGTCGACGCGGTCAAGGTGGGGGTGGGCCCCGGATCGATCTGCACCACCCGGGTGGTGGCCGGGGTGGGGGTGCCGCAGATCTCCGCTATCCACCAAGCGGCGCTGGCTGCCCGCCCGGCCGGGGTGCCGGTGATCGCTGACGGCGGACTGCAGTATTCCGGCGATATTGCCAAGGCACTGGTGGCGGGCGCGGACTCGGTGATGCTCGGTGGTCTGTTCGCCGGGTCCGACGAATCCCCCGGTGACCTGGTGCTGGTCAACGGCAAGCAGTACAAGCGCTACCGGGGCATGGCCTCCCTGGGGGCGATGCAGACCCGGGGGGAGCGCCGCTCCTACTCCAAGGACCGCTACTTCCAGGGCGATGTCTCCGATGACGACATCATCACCGAGGGGATCGAGGGCCAGGTGCCCTACCGGGGACCGCTGAGCCAGGTGGTGCACCAGTTGATCGGCGGGTTGCGCCAGTCGATGTTCTACGTCGGTGCCCGTACGGTTCCGGAGTTGAAGGAGCGCGGATCGTTCGTGCGGATCACGCCGGCGGGCTTGAAGGAATCCCACCCGCACGACGTGCAGATGATCGCCGAGGCACCCAACTACGGCGGGCGTCGCTGACGCAGGCTGCTCGAGCGGTACTCCCGGCGCCGGCCCCGTCGGACTTGCTCAGGCGACCGAACGGTCGTGGGAGGCCATGGGCACGGCCGGCGCGTCGTCGTCCTCCCTGCCCAGGGGCCAGTGCAGGCTGGCGCCGGGACCCTCGAACCCGGTGGAGGCGCGCCAGGAGTTGAAGTTCTGCGCCCAGGCCCGGTGCTGCCCGGCCTGCCACTGGTGGAGCTGGTCCAGGTCCTGGGTGAGTAGTTCGGGGTGGCGGTGGGCCTGCGCGGCCAGGACATCCAGGGTCGCGGCGACGTCGACGTCGGCGGTGTGCAGGTTGCCGGCGTCCTCCACCCCGTACACCTGGCACAGGTCCACCAGCTTGCGCTTGCCCCGGCGGTAGCGGTCCAGTGCCCGGTCCAGCACCAGCGGATCGATCACCGGCGACAGCGGGCGGCCCAGCCGTTCACCGATCGTGGGCAGCCGGTGGCGTTCCAGTTCGGCCTCGATGATGGTCAGGTCGAAGGTGGCGTTGAAGGCCACCACCGGCACGTCCCGGGAGAAGGCGGCGGTCAGTTCGGCGGAGATCTCGGCCAGGGCCTGCTTCGGGTCCATCCCGTTGGCGCGTGCGTGTGCGGTGCTGATCCCGTGGATCGCGGCCGCCTGCTCGGGGATCTCCACCCCGGGGTTGATCAGCCAGGTGCGCTGCTCGGTGCCGTGCGGACCCCGTCCCACCAGCGCGGCGGTGACGATTCGGTCCCGGAACGGGTTCACGCCGGTGGTCTCGGTGTCGAACCCGAGGAGGGGGCCTTGGGTGAGGGCGGTCATGTCAACCTCGCTGGTGCCGGTGGATCGGTATGTCCCGACCATGGCACAGGGCACCGACATCGCCACTGAGCCGCGCCCGGCGGGGACCGGGATCGCCGACGCCCCTGTGCACTCCCACCCGTCCGCACCGGGACCGAGTAGCCTTTGACCCGTGAGTATCGAGATCGAGATCGGACGCGGAAAGCGGGGCCGGCGGGCCTATTCCTTCGACGACGTGGCCGTGGTGCCCTCCCGGCGTACCCGGGACCCCGAGGAGGTGTCGGTGGGCTGGCAGATCGACGCCTACTACGTGGACCTCCCGGTGCTGGCCGCCCCGATGGACTCGGTGATGAGCCCGACCACCGCGATCCAACTCGGCACACTCGGTGGCATCGGTGTGCTGGATCTGGAGGGGTTGTGGACCCGGTACGAGAACCCCGAACCACTGCTGCAGGAGATCGCCGAGTTGCCGGCCGCCGGCGCAACGGAGCGGATGCAGGAGATCTACTCGGCCCCGATCATTCCTGAACTGATCACCCAGCGGCTGCAGGAGATCCGTGACGCCGGGGTGACCGTGTCCGGGTCGCTGTCGCCCCAGCGCACCCAGGAGCACTGGCGCACCGTGATCGAGGCCGGCGTGGACCTCTTCGTCATCCGCGGCACCACGGTCAGCGCCGAGCACGTCTCGGGCCAGGCCGAGCCGCTGAACCTCAAACGCTTCATCTATGAACTCGACGTGCCGGTGATCGTGGGCGGGGCCTCCACCTACACTGCCGCGTTGCACCTGATGCGCACCGGCGCCGCCGGGGTGCTGGTCGGTTTCGGCGGGGGAGCGGCGCACACCACCCGCACCACCCTGGGCATCCACGCCCCGATGGCCTCGGCTGTGGCAGATGTGGCCGCAGCCCGGCGTGACTACCTCGATGAGTCCGGCGGCCGGTACGTGCACGTGATCGCCGACGGTGGTGTGGGCCGCAGCGGCGACCTGGTCAAGGCGATCGCCTGCGGGGCCGATGCGGTCATGCTCGGTGCGGCACTGGCCCGGGCAGATGAGGCGCCGGGCCGAGGGTGGCACTGGGGCCCGGAGGCGCACCACCCTCAGCTCCCCCGTGGGGAGCGGGTGCAGGTGGGCTCGGTGGGCAGCATGGCGGAGGTCCTGCTCGGCCCGGGCACCAAGGCCGACGGCACCGTGAACATGTTCGGCGCGCTGCGCCGGGCAATGGCCACCACCGGGTACTCCGACGTCAAGGAGTTCCAGCGCGTGGAGGTTGTCGTCTCGCCCTACCACCCGCGGTGATGTCCGCCCCCGGCGGGGATGCGGCCGGCCTGGGTCCGGCCGGTGGAGGTTCCTCCGCTGCGGGTCCGGGTTCGCCGGGTGTGACGTCCGGGGGGTCTGCCGGCGCGGCTCGCGGGTCCGATGTGATGGCCGACGGCGACGCCGGGAGCAGCGGCGTACACCTCCCGCAGGTGCGCATCACCGAGGCGGACCGACTGGATGCTACCGAGGTCATCGCACTGTGGCACCGCGCGGGCCGGACCCGGCCATGGAATTATCCCCGTTCCGATTTCGACCAGGCCCGCACCAGCCCGGTCTCCGCCGTGCTGGTCGCCCGCCTACCGGGGCCGGCGGTGATCGAGCAGCACCGGGTGGCCGGGACTCCGGAGGCCTCGCCCCAGCACGGAGACATCGTGACGACCGCCATGGTGGGCGTAGACGGTTACACCGACCAATCGGTGACGGCGCTGGGCCGGTGGCTCACCGGGGATTCGATGGATCCACTCGCTCCGCGTGCCTCCGAGCGCGGAACGCGTACGCCATGACGACCGGCAACCTCGGCGAGCTGGCCGCCGCGATCGAGGCCCTGCTACTCCCCCCGGAGGGCCCGGCGTCGTGTGTCCCGGTCATGTTCGGGCACTGGCCCGGCGGCAAGCCACTCGATGAGTGGTTCACCGCAGATTCAGTCAGCGGCTGCGCCGGTTCACTGCAGGTGAGTCTTGACGAGGGGCAGGACGTGCTCACCGTCGAACACGCCGGAGCGTGGTGGTCCGAGGAGGACTCGGTGGTGGTCTCCACCGCCCGTCGTGTGCACCTGCGCACGCACCGCACCTACCCGCCGCAGGCCTACCGTCCCTGGGCACCGCGAGCCTTCACCCGCACCATGGACTACCGCACCGCTCCCGGAGTGGTCATCGACAGCGACGGCTCCCGGGCCCGGTGGTACCCGCCTGATGCATCGCCACGGCCCTGGCATGTGGGTGCCTCTCGGGCCCCGGCTCTGGAACTGCGGTTGCTGTGGCCGCTGACCGAGGCCGACGGGACCGGCCGGCGCGAGCGGTGAACGGGGCCGCTATCAGGCAGGCTCCGACCGGTAGTCGCGTACGCCCCGCCCAGGCCTCGACCCGGTACCGCTGAGGCGCCGCCGCAGGGCCCTGCGAGATAGGCTGGCGGCGACGTTCCCCGAGTGTGAAGGCGACAGTTGTGAGCAAGGAAACCGAGTACCGGATCGAGCACGACACCATGGGCGAGGTCCGGGTGCCCAAGAACGCCACCTACCGCGCTCAGACCCAGCGGGCGGTGGAGAACTTCGCGATCTCGGGGATCCCCATCTCCCGGCACCACATCGCTGCACTGGCTCAGGTCAAGCGTGCCGCTGCGCTGGCCAACGCCGAACTGGGCGTGCTGGACCAGGACCGGGCCGAGGCGATCGTGACGGCCGCTGACCGAGTGATCGCCGGTGACCTCGACCACGACTTCCCCATCGACGTGTTCCAGACCGGCTCGGGCACCTCCTCCAACATGAACACCAACGAGGTGATCGCGACGCTGGCGAGTCGCTCCGGGGTGGAGGTGCACCCGAATGACCACGTGAACGCCTCGCAGTCCTCCAACGACGTCTTCCCCGCCTCGATCCACATCGCCGCCACCCAGGCGGTCACCACCGAGTTACTGCCCGCGCTGGAGACCCTGGCCGCCTCCCTGGAGGCCAAGGCGACCGAGTATGCCGAGGTGGTCAAGGCCGGCCGCACCCACCTGATGGACGCGACCCCGGTCACCCTCGGGCAGGAGTTCGGCGGCTACGCCCAGCAGATCCGCAACGGGATCGAGCGAGTGCGCTCGGCCCTTCCCCGATTGGCCGAACTGCCCCTGGGGGGCACCGCGGTCGGCACCGGGATCAACACTCCGGTGGGGTTCGGCGCCCGGGTCACCGAGTTGATCGCCGAGCACACCGGACTGCCGCTCACCGAGGCGCCCAACCACTTCGAGGCCCAGAGCGCCCAGGACTCCCTGGTGGAGGCCTCCGGGCACCTGCGCACCGTGGCGGTGTCGCTGGTGAAGATCTGCAACGACCTGCGCTGGATGGGCTCCGGACCCAACACCGGGCTCGCCGAGATCGCCATCCCGGATCTGCAGCCGGGTTCCTCGATCATGCCGGGCAAGGTGAACCCGGTGATCCCCGAGGCGGTGCTGATGGTGTGCGCCCAGGTGATCGGGAACGACGCGGCGATCGCCTTCGGTGGAACCACCGGGTCCTTCGAGCTCAACGTGATGCTGCCGGTGTTGGCCCGCAACATCCTGGAGTCCACCACGATCCTGGCCCGGGCCAGTGAGCACCTGGCGCACAAGTGCGTCGACGGCATCACCGCGAACGTCGAGCGGGCACGGGAACTGGCCGAGTCCTCACCCTCGATCGTGACCCCGCTGAACCGGCTGATCGGGTACGAGGCGGCGGCCAGGATCGCCAAGCACTCGGTGACCGCGGGGATCACCGTGCGGCAGGCCGTGGAGGACCTGGGTTACGTCGAGCGCGGCGAGGTGACACCGGACCAACTCGACGCCGCCCTGGACGTCACCACGATGACCCACCCCTGACCGCCATCACGCACCACTGACGGCGCCGGCCCCACCCGGGCGGGCCGCCCGACGTCAGCGGTGCCACCAGGGGCGCCACCGACTCATCGGCGCGCACCGAGACGTCGCCGAGCCGCCCTGCCCTCGGCCCACTGCCGCAGCGTGCGGGCCAACGCGTCCCGGGTGGTGCGCGGAGGCAGCCCCATCGAGGCAGTGTTCAGGTAGACCGTGGCGGCGTCGAAGTCACCGGACCGGTCCATCACTCCAGTTTCAGAACATCTCCCCGAAGCCCATGGCGATGAGGTTGTCGCGGGAGATACGCAGGCACTCGAACACGTCCCGGCCGTAGAACTGGTCCTGCTCCACGAACAGGTACTCCGCGCCGATCTCGGCCGAGGTGGTGATGATCGAGGGGAAGTCCAGGGTGCCCTCCCCCACCTCGGCGAACTGAACCAGGTCCCGCCAGGCCTCACCGAAGGCGGCGAAGTCCCCGGCCGCGCGGGCCTCGATCGCCTCGGGCGGCATGATCGCGATCCGGTAGTCCTTCAGGTGCACCAACTCGGTGCGCTCACCGTAACGGCGCAGCGCCCGCACCGGGTCGTCCCCGCCGCGTTGCACCCAGTGCACGTCCACTTCCAGGCCCAGGTTCGGCGCGGAATCGTAGATGATGTCCAGCAGCGTGCGCCCCTCCAGGCGTCCGTACTCCACGTGGTGGTTGTGGTAGTACAATCGCACCCCCCGTTGGGCCAGTTCCACCGCGACCTTGTCCACACCGGCGCAGAAGTCGGCCACATCGCTGATGCTGGTCAGGTACTGCAGCGGTGCCATCCCGATGCGGAGGTACCGCACGCCCAGGCGCTCGCAGTCGGTGCTGATCTTGTCCAGATCCTCGCTGAGACTGTCCGAACCACGCTGGGGCAGGTAGGAGGCGGACAGCGAGGCGATGTCGATACCCAGGTCCTGCTGGGCTCGCTCCATCGCCTCCACGTTCGTCGGCGTCATCGGGATCTGGGACATCTCCACCGCGCGGTAACCGAGTTCGGCCACCCGGCGCAGGGACTCACCTACGCCGTGCTCCTTGGCGTGGTCGCGCAGCATCATGGCCTGCACACCGATCGTGGGCATCATTTTCCTCTCGCTTCTGGGGCTGGTGCATCAAAATGGCCGGACGCGTCGCGCCACCGGGCTCGTCTCAGGCGTGGCGCAGAATCAGTTCATCAATCACGGTGCCGCGTTCGAGCACGTACCCGGACTCCTCGCCCACCATCTGGAAGCCGTTACGCTTGAGGACCACCACGGCGGCGTCATTGTGCCGCGGGGCGCGGGCCACCATCGGCCGGATCGGCACTTCGTCCAGGAACGCGCGCAGCGCTGCGGTGGCCACCCCCTGCCCCCAGTGGGCCCGGTCCACCCAGTAGGAGACCCGGAACTCCCCGTCCACAGGCAGGCCCACGATGTGGCCGAGTACCTCGTCACCCTCGGCGTAGGTGATGGTGCGCGCATGCACCTCGGGATCGCGGAGCAACTTTGCCCATCTGGTCTCGAAGGCGTGCTGATCGTTGGGGTGATCATCGGCGATCGCGGCCATCGCGGCGGCCTGCGGATCGCGCAGATGCCCGAAGAACACCGGAAGATCCGAGTCGGTCACCTCACGAAGCACCACGTCTGCCCTGTCCTCGGTCACCTGGCCACCTCCCTGGAATCACCCCCATGGTAGTTCGGCGGGAACGCCGGCGCAGCGAACTCGGGGCCTGACATCCTCATCGCGACCACCGCCCGGGCCGTAGCGGCACGCGTACCGGGCGGTGCCCCGGTCGCGGGAGGGGGCGCATCGGTGCCCGGCACCGCAGCGCAGATACCGGCCTCAGCCGTGCACCACCGAGAGCGCCTGGCCGGCGATCTCCAGTTCCTCGTTCGTGGGTACGACCAGCACCGCCACCGCGGAGTCGTCGGCGGAGATCACCCGGGTGCCCCGCACCGGTGCGGTGTTGCGCTGGGGGTCCACCTCGATGCCCATGCGTTCCAGCCCGGCCAGGGACTCAGCGCGCACCGCCGTGTCGTTCTCCCCGATCCCGGCGGTGAAGACGATCGCGTGCACGTGCCCCAGTGCCGCGGTGTAGGCCCCCACATACTTGCGGATGCGGTAGGTGTAGATCTGACGGGCCAGGCGGGCATCGGCGTCACCGGCGGTGATCGCCGCGTCCACGTCGCGCATGTCGGCATGCCCGCTCAGGCCGAGCATGCCGGAGCGGCGGTTCAGCAGTTCGTCGATCTCGTTGATGCCCATCCCCGCGGTGCGGGCCAGGTGGAACACCACCGCCGGGTCGATATCGCCCGAGCGGGTGCCCATGACCAGTCCCTCCAGGGGCGTCAGGCCCATCGAGGTATCCACCGATCGACCCTGCCGCACCGCGGTGGCCGAGGCCCCATTGCCCAGGTGCAGCACGATCAGGTTGGCCTCCTCGGGCCCCATGCCCAGGAACCGGGCGGCCTCCCGGGAGACGTACTGGTGGGAGGTACCGTGCGCGCCGTAGCGGTGGATACGGTGCTCGGCCGCCACCTTCCGGTCGATGGCATAGGTGGCGGCGTAATCGGGCATGGTCAGATGGAACGCGGTGTCGAAGACCGCCACGTGGCTCATCTGCGGGAAGTACTCCCGGGCGGCGCGGATGCCCTGCAGGTTCGCGGGATTGTGCAGTGGCGCCAGGTCGACGAGGCTCTCGATGATGTCGACGGCTTCGTCGTCGATAAGCACCGGCCCCCCGAACCGGGCCCCGCCCTGGACCACCCGGTGGCCCACCGCGGCCAGGTCCGCCTCGCCCAGATCCGGGCCGTGCTCGTCGAAAGCGGACCGCATCAGCGCCATTGCCGTCTCGTGGTCCGGTACCGGCTGTTCGGTGCGCTGGGCCCGGCCCCCGTTGGAGTGGGTGCAGATGCCCATCGGTTGGCCGATGCGTTCGATCAGGCCGGTAGCCAGGGCTTGCTCGGTGCCGGTGTCCACCACCTGGTATTTCAGTGAGGAGGAGCCGGAGTTGATCACCAGGACCACCCCGCTGGGTCCGTACGCGCTGCCGGCAGCGGGTGCGTCGTCGTCGCGGGTGTCCGCGCCCGGGGTCGCGCCGCCGGCGCAACCGTCCTCGTTCACCATCAGCCGATCCCTTCGGTCTGCGCCGCCTGCTCGGGCCGGCCTGCAGCAGCGGCCTCGGCCTGCACGGCGGTGATCGCCACCGTGGTGACGATGTCCTGCACCAGTGCCCCGCGGGAGAGGTCATTGACAGGTTTGTTGAGACCCTGCAGCACCGGTCCCACCGCCACCGCACCGGCACTGCGCTGAACCGCCTTGTAGGTGTTGTTGCCGGTGTTCAGGTCCGGGAAGATGAACACCGTGGCGCGCCCGGCCACGGCGCTACCGGGCAGTTTCGCCTTGGCCACCGACACGTCCACTGCCGCGTCGTACTGGATCGGCCCCTCCACCACGAGATCCGGGCGGCGCTCGCGCACCAGTTCGGTGGCGGTGCGTACCTTGTCCACCTCGGCCCCGGACCCGGATTCTCCGGTGGAGTAGGACAACATCGCGATCCTGGGGTCCACCCCGAACTGGGCGGCGGTGCGGGCTGAGGAGATGGCGATGTCAGCGAGTTGCTCGGCGGTCGGGTCGGGGTTGACCGCGCAGTCGCCGTACACCAGCACCCGGTCGGCCAGGGCCATGAAGAACACCGAGGAGACGATCGAGACGCCCGGGACGGTCTTGATGATCTGGAAGGCCGGCCGGATGGTGTGTGCGGTGGTGTGCTGTGCCCCGGAGACCATCCCGTCAGCCAGACCCAGGTGCACCATCATGGTGCCGAAGTAGGACACGTCGGTGACGATCTCCCGGGCCCGGTCCATGGTCATGCCCCGGTGGGCGCGAAGCGCGGTGTACTCGGCGGCGAAGCGCTCGTTCAGGTCGGGATCGGTCGGGGAGAGCACCTGCGCGGCGTCCAGGTCCAGGCCAAGGCGGCGCGCCCGCCCGCGCACCTCGGACTCCTCACCCAGTAGCGTCAACGCGGCCACGTCGCGGGCCAGCAGGGAGGAGGCGGCGCGAAGGATCCGGTCGTCGGTGCCCTCCGGCAGCACCACGTGCTTGCCGGCCCGGTGGGCGCGTTCGAGCAGGTCGTACTCGAACATCAACGGCGTCACCACGGCGGTCCTGGGGATGTCGACCGCATCCAGGAGTTGCTCGCCGTCGACATGGGTGGCGAAGGTGGCGCGGGCGAGGTCGAGTTTGCGCTGGGTGCCGGCCGAGAGCAGTCCCCGCGTCCCGGCGACCTCGCTGGCGGTCTCGTACGTGCCCAGGTCGGTGGTGATGACCGGAAGCTGCAGCGACAACCCGTCCAGCAGCCGCCGGACCGGCTCGGGCGGGCGGAAGCCGCCGTTGAGGATCAGACCGGA
This sequence comes from Pseudactinotalea sp. Z1748, assembly GCF_049725185.1. Lineage (NCBI taxonomy): Bacteria > Bacillati > Actinomycetota > Actinomycetes > Micrococcales > Cellulomonadaceae > Pseudactinotalea > Pseudactinotalea sp. Z1748. The sequence continues at coordinate 365,559 of NZ_JBMPQB010000002.1, forward strand.
CAGGGTGGGGAAGGACTCGGCACGGTTCGCCGACAGCACCGCCAGGATCACGTCGGAGCGGTCGCCGGGCACGATCACGATCGCCCCCTCGGTGAGCCGGTCGAGGATGTGCTCCATGGTCATCCCGCCCACGATCACCCCTTCGGCCTCCCGCTCCAGGAGCGCCTCCTCACCGGCGATCAGGGTGCCGTCGACGGCCTGCATCAGGTCGCGCACCAGCGGTGCCGACAGCAGCGGGATATCGGGCATCACCCACGCCGGCAGCGGCAGGTCGGCCAGCGCCTCGCGCACCTGGGGCAGTTTGTCGGGGTCGGCGCGGTTGGCGACCACCGCAACCACCTTGGCGTGCGCGGAGTGCAGTTCGGCGGTGGCCACGTCCACCATCGAGCGCACCGCTTCCGGAGGACGGTTCACTGCGGAGGTGACAAGCACGACCGCCGAACCCAGGTTGGTTGCGACGCGGGCGTTGAAAGCCAGTTCGGTCGGGCCGGCCACGTCGGTGTAGTCCGAGCCGACGATCACCACCATCTCGCACTGTCGTTCCACCTGCCTGTACTTGTGGATGATCGTGTTCAGCGCCGCGTCGGGATCGGCGTGCACGTCCTCATACGTCACCCCGACGCACTCGTCGTAGGTCAGGTCCACGCCGTCATGGCTGAGCAGCAGTTGGAGCACCGAGTCCGGTTCGGTGCCGCTGCGGGCCACGGGACGGAAGACGCCCACCCGGGTGACCCGCCGCACGAACAGATCCACCAGTCCCAGAGCCACCGAGGACTTCCCGGTGTGCCCCTCGGGCGAGGTGACGTAGACGCTGGAGACCATGGGAGTTGCCCCTCGGGTGGAGTTCAGTGTGGCGGCCTACCCCGCAGGCTATCGGCCACCGGATGCTCACGCGGCCGGAGCGGGTGTGGACTGGCCGACGGTGTGCGGGGCGCCGCGGCCAGCGGATGCGTGGATCGCAGGTGCACGCGGAATCGTGCGCGGTGGCGGCGTGGGGGCAGTCCGTCGGTGACGCCCTCGGCGTGGTGAATCCGGCTGCGACGCGGCGTAGGCTGGGCGGATGGATCAAGGGCTGTGGCGGCAGTGGTTGCGAGCAGCGACCAAGCCTCGCCTGCTCGGAATCCTGGTGATCCTCCTGATCGGCGCGTTGGTGTGCGTACGGTTGGGGATGTGGCAACTGGACCGCGCCCAGGTCCGCGGGGACCAGGTTGCGGCGATGGAGCAGGCCGAACGTGAGAGCGCACCGCCGCAGCCGCTGGGTGAGGTGGTGGGTCCGCAGACCCAACTCGTCCAGGAGATGGTGGGCGTGCGTGTGATCGCCGAGGGGGTGTACGAGCAGGAGGATCAGTTCTTCGTGGTCGGACGCTCCCACGAGGGTGAGATGGGGTACTGGGTGCTCACCGCGCTGGTGCTCGGTGAGGGCGAGCACGCCGGAGCCGTGGTTCCGGTGGTGCGCGGCTGGGTGCCCGAGGCCGATCCGGACCTGCTCACCGAGGTGCCGAGCGAGCCGGTGCGGGTGCTCGCGCACCTGGCGCCCTCGGAGGGGGCCGGGGCCCGGCTGCCCGAGCCACACCTGGTGGACGCGGTGAGTTCAGCCCAGTTGGTGAACGTGTGGGGCGGTCCGATCTACTCGGCGCACCTGCGCCTGATCTCCGCCGAACCCGAGGTCGGGCCACCGATGGCACAGGTCGGCCCGCCGGAGATCGCCGACGCCGGACTGAACGTCCAGAACCTGGCCTACGCCGCCGAGTGGTGGATCTTCGGAGGGTTCGCCCTGTTCCTATGGTGGCGCATGGTGCGCGACGAGGTCCGGTACGACCGCGAGCAGGCCGCGAAGGGCCACGGCTCCGCTCCGGCCGGTTGGCCCGGTGGTGCACCCGGCGGTGACGACGAGAGGGAGGAGGCAGACCGGGCCGGACCCACCGATGCTGCCAGCACACAACACGCCGACGACGACTCCGTGCGCGCGCGTGTGCCCGCCCCCTGAGTAGAAACGGCGGCGCGGTCAGGAGCCGTCACGGAGTGCGGCGAGCGTGGTCTCGGTGAACGTGATGTCACTGAAAAGTGCGGTGCCGGAGTCACCGGTCGGTGCCTGGGCGAGCATCCCCACCGCCACCGCGTCGGTGGTGGCCAACCGGAACACGCGCACGAAGTCCCACCTGTCTCCATCGCTGGAGGCGTGCATGGCATACGCCGGACCGATCCGGGAGATGCGCAGATGGACGGTGTCACCCTCGACCACCCAGGAGTTCGCGTCGTCGGAGTAGCCGTTCGTGACCACACTGACCACCATCGCCTCACCTTGTGGGGAGTACTCGAAGCACAGTTTCGCCCAGTGCTCGGCGTCGGCCCACAGGGTCAGCACACCGGCGTCGAAGGTGGTCCGGGGACCGGGGACCTGCACCCGGGCGGAGAATTGGAAGTCCCCCTCCGGGACGAACCCCAGGCTGGTGGCGGTCTGCCGGGAGGGCTGGTCACCCACGGAGGCATAGTTGATCCAGTCCACCCGGGCCGCAGGGGTCAGGGTGAGGACACCGTCGGTGAGATCCCACTGACCGGGGCCGTGGCTCCAGGTGAGTGCGGGTAGGCCATCCAGGCGGGGGCCGCTCATCGGTGTCTCCTTGCGTAGCCGGTTGTCCATGGGCACAGCCTGCCAGAGCGCGTCCCCGGCGGTCGCCGGGCTACTCCTGGTTCCAGGACTCCCACAGGGCGGCATAGTCCCCGCCGGCCTCGACCAGGTCGTGGTGCGGGCCGATCTCGGAGATGAGGCCGGCGTCGACGACGGCGACCCGGTCGGCGTCGTGGGCCGTGTAGAGCCGGTGTGCGATCGCCACCACGGTGCGTCCGTGCAGCACGGCCGAGAGGGAACGCTCCAGATGCCGGGCCGCCCGGGGATCCAGCAGCGAGGTGGCCTCATCGAGCACCAGGGTGTGCGGGTCCATCAGCACCAACCGGGCCAGTGCTACCTGCTGGGCCTGCGCCGGGCTCAGGGCGACTCCGCCGGAGCCGACCTCGGTGTCCAGACCGCGTGGCAGGCGCTGGGCCCACCCCAGTGCGTCCACCGCAGCCAGGGCCCGGTGCAGTTCGTCGTCGTCGGCCTCGTTCTTGGCCAGGCGCAGATTCTGGGCCAGTGAGCCCACGAACACGTGGTGCTCCTGGGTCACCAGGGCCACCTGCTTGCGCAGGTCCTCCAGCGGCAGGTCCACCAGCCGCACCCCGCCCACGGCCGCTGTGCCGCCGGTGGGCGGGTGGATCCCGGCCAGCATCCGGCCCAGGGTGGACTTGCCGGCCCCGGAGGGGCCCACCACCGCCAGCCGCTCACCGGGCTGCAGGTCCAGGTCGATGCCGTGCAGCACATCCTGGCCTTCCCGGTAGGCGTACCGCAGGTCCTCGGTCCTGATCTGCTGATCCTCGGGCTGCTCACCGGAGGCGGTGCGGTCCTTCTCGACCAGTTCCACTCCGAAGATCCGGGAGATGGACGCCGCGCCCACCTGGATCTCATCGAGCCAGAAGATCAACTCCTCGATCGGGTTCATCATCTGCATGGCGTACAGGGCGATCGTGGTGACCGCACCGATGGTGGCGTGCCCGTTTGAGACCAGGTACCCGCCCCACAGCAGGACGGCCACGATCGGCAGGATGAACGCCGCGTCGATCCCGGGGAACAGCACGGTACGCAGCCACAGGGTGTCCTTCTCGGCCTTGAACGCCTCGGAGATGTCGGCGTCGATCCGTTCGCGCCGCCGCTTTCCCAGGGACAAGGCGTCCACCGTCCGGGCGCCCTCGACCGACTCGGTCAGGGAGCCGTTGATGGCGGCATAGGAGGCTGACTCGCGCAGGTAGGCCGGGGTGGCCCGGCGCAGGTACCACCGCGTGGCCAGCATCAGCACCGGTACCCCCACGAAGGTGGCCAGCGCCACCAGCGCGTTGGTGAGCAGCCCGGCCACCACGGTCAGCAGGATCGTGGCCAGGCACACCAGCACCCGTGGCACCCCGAAGCGCACCGTGTACTGCACCCGGTCGATGTCGTTGGTGGTACGAGCCACCAGGTCACCGGTGCCGGTCTGCTCCACCGTGGAAAGCGGCAGGGCGGTGATCTTGGCGATGAAGTCCTCGCGCAGGTCGGCGAAGACCTCCTCACCCAGGATCATCGCGTTGCGCTGGGCAAAGCGCACCAGGACCGTCTGGGCGAGCACGGCCGCCACCAGGATGGCCACCATGATGTTCAGCGCGGCGGCGGTGGTGCCGCTGGTGACGTCGTCGATGATCCGGCCCAGCAGCCACGGCCCCACCAGGCCGGCCAGCGCCGCCAGGGTGTGCAGGCTGACCACACCGATCAGTTTCGCCGAGTGCTGGCGCAGCAGGGCGCCGGTGCGTGAACGAACCGTCGCCGAGTCGGCTACCGGCAATGTCATCGCGGCACTCCTTTCCCGGTGGCTCCGGCAGGTTCGGTGGAGTCGCGGGACAGGGTCTGGTCACCCCGGGCCTCCTCGCCGTCACCGGTCTCACCGTGGCCGGGTCCGCCGTCTCCGAGCTCGTCGCTCTCGGGCGCGCTCTCCCCGGGCTCGCCCATGCTGCGGCTGACCACGTCCCGGTAACTCCGGGCGTGCTCGAACCCGGACTCAGCGGCCTCGAGCAGTTCGTGGTGGCGTCCGCGGGCCCGCACCACGCCGTCGGACCCCAGGAAGGCCACCTCATCGACGTGCTCCAGCAGCAACGGACTGGCCGAGACGATCACCGTGGTGCGTCCGGCCCGCGCGGTGCGCAGGTTCGCCGCGATCCTGGCCTCGGTGTGGGCGTCAACCGCTGAGGTCGGCTCGATCAGCAGCAGGATCTCGGCATCGGTGGTCAGCGCCCGGGCCAGGGCCACGCGCTGACGCTGCCCCCCGGAGAGGGACCGGCCCTTCTCGGCGATCTGCCCGTGCAGGCCCTGCGGCAGCGACTCCAGCACATCACCGGCGTCGGCGACCTGCAGGGCCGCCAGCAGCTCCTCCGACGTGGACCCACCGCGGGCGTCGACCTCGGTGGCCAACGTGCCGGTGAACAGGGCAGGTGTGGGCTCACCGAGCACGATCCGCTCACGCACGGCGGCCAGCGGGTAGGAGCGGATGTCCTGGCCGTCCCAGCACACCGTGGTGTCGGAGTCGATCAGCCGGGACATCCGGATCAGCACATCGGCGCTGGCGTCGGGATCTGCAGCCACCACGGCCAGGACCTGACCGGGCTTGGCCTCCAGGCCCGAGCGCAGGTCAACCAGGGAGGCACCCGGCGCCGGTGCCGCGGCGGTACCCTCGTCGGCGACGTCCGGGACCACCTGGAGAACCTTGATCATCTTCCGGGCGGCCACCACCGCGCGGGTGCCGTGCTGCACCACCATCGTGGCCGCGCGCAGCGGCTGGGTCAGGAACACCCCGTAGCCGTAGAAGGTGACCAGTTGACCCGGCGTCAGTTCCCCGCGCACGGTCAGGTGCGCACCGAGGAACACCACCAGCGCCAGGAACAACCCGGGTAGCAACACCTGCAACGCGTCGAGGGTTGATTGGGTCTGCGCCACGGCGGTGCCGCGCCGGCGCACCTGCTGGGACTGGTCGCGGTAACGCTGGGCGAACACGTCCTCCCCGCCGATCCCGCGCAGGATCCGCAGGCCGGAGACGGTGTCCGAACCCAGAGTGGTCAACCGGCCCTGGGCCTCTCGCTGTGCGGCCTGGCGGCGCTGCAGCGGCCGGACCAGAAGTGCCAGGATCGCGGCCACCACCGGCAGCCCGATCAGCACGGTCAGTCCCAGCGCCAGCGAACTGTTCAGCAACACCAGGGCGACGACGATGTAGGTCACCACGCCACCCAGGAAGCGGGCCATGCCGGCGAAGAGCTCACCGAAACGCAGCGCATCTGTGGCCACGGTGGCGACCACCTCACCGGTGGGCAACTCCTTGGTGATGGCCGCACCGGACCTGGTCACGTGGTGGCCCAGCAACTGGGAGGCGTTCAGTGAAGCGCGCAGCCAGTTGGCCACATCGAAGCGGTGCCCGACGGCGTTGGCCACGATCGCGACGGCACCGACACCCAGCAGCACCGTGCACCAGAAGATCAACCGCTCGACCACGCCCGCGGCCAGACCCTCATCGACCGCGCGGCCCAGGATGTAGGGCAGCGCAGCCTGGCACAGGGCACCGAGGATCCCGAATCCGATGGCACCCAGCAGCACCGGCCACTGCCGCTTGGCCTGCCACCAGATGAAGGCGGCGGGACCGGTCAGCGGAGGGCGACCGGGATCGGGGTGAGGGAGGGCTCGCACGAGGGTCAAGGTTAGGCCAGCCCGGACCGGGCGAGCCATGTCTTTTCGGTCACCCGGCCCCGGTGGCGGGAAGGGCGCGCGCTGGCTACGGCGCTGTCGTGCGGCCCGGCGTGGTGGCTGCCATCACCGGCTCATGCCGGGGCCCGATCCAGGGCCACGGAGAGGTCGGTGGCGGCGCCGGACAGCGTCGAGCCGAACTCCTCCAGACGCTGTTGTGCGAGTTCGCCGGCACCGGCGCGGTCCAGGTCGGCGTCAGGGGCGTCGAAGTCGGCCCGTGCGGCCTCGATGATGGTCGCTGTCCCGGCCACGTCGTCGTCGGGACCGCCATCGGTCAGTTCCCCGTCCCAGGCGCGCCAGGCCCGGGCCAGGTCCGCGGCCTCGAGGGCGTCGGCGGCGCACACCGGTGCCAGATCCGCCAGGTAGCACTGGGTGCTCAGCGAGGCGTGGATCTGTTCGTTCGGGATCGCCGCCGCGGCTTCGGAGCGCTCGACGAGGTCGCCCGGGGTAGTGGCGGTGTCGGGGGAGTGTGCGCAGCCTGCCTCGGTGCACCGGAGCACCTCCTGCAGGTCTGCCTGTGCCTCCGCGGCCCCGGCGTGCGCGGCCACCAGCGCCGGGTAGGTCCCGCAGAAGGTCCGCACCGCCGACTCGATGGCTCCGGTGCTGCGCCGGAAGTCAGCCACCGCCAACTGGTAGTCGCCGAAACGTTGGCCGGTCTCGCCGGCGTCTGGGTGCTCGGTGTCCAGACCCGTCGGAGGCGCCGGGGGTTGGACGGCCTCCTGCCCGGACTGGATGAAGGAGGTATAGGCGGTGCACGCGGAGTTGACGGCATCGACCTCGGCCCAGCCTGCGGTGCTGGGTTGCACCGGGTAGCGCACGGGTTGGGTCCAGTCCGGTTCGAACAGCGCGGCGAGGTCGTGCTCGCCGGCCTCGGGGGTGCCGGCCGGGCCGAGTCGTTCCGTGGTGGCCTCGGCCCAGGCATCCAGGTCCACCGTCCAGGCACGGACCTGATCCTGGCGCTGCACGTCGTCCGGGCTCTCCCGGTTCAGCAGCATCATCGCCACCACGATGGCCACCACCGCCATGGTCACCGGCAGCAGTACCCGGCGGGTGCGCGGCGACGGCCGGGACGGGGTGGGTTCGGCGGGCACGTGTGGCTCCTGGTCGAGGGGCGGACGTGCCCTAGCGTGCCATGGTCGTCGTGGGTCCTGCCCATAGGTACCCAGGTGCGCGCACCCGGGATCAGCCCGTCGCGGCCTGGTGGGGGAGGTCCGGATTGCCGCCGGGGCGTGGGGAAGGGCCTCCTGGTCGGCTACGCACGGGGCGGTGACACAATGGGGGCATGACTGAGCCCACGCCCTCCCAGCCCGCGGATCGCAGCAGCGACCGCCCGGCCGGCAGTTCGTCCGACACACCGGACGGCCATGGTGGACGGGACAACAGCGAGGCCCTGGTGGATTCCAGGGACCGTGGTTCCTTCGCCCGCTACCGGGTGATGGCCTTCATCACCGGCGGATTCCTGTTGTTGCTCGTGGTGGAGATGTTCCTCAAGTACGCACTGCAACTCAACGGAGTGCAGGCCGATGGAAGCGCCGCTCCGGTACTGGGCAACTGGATCGCATTCGTCCACGGATGGATCTACGTGGTCTATCTGGTGTCGGTGTTCGACCTGTGGTCGCGGATGCGCTGGGGCTTCGGTCGGATCGTCGCCCTGATCGCCGGTGGGGTGGTGCCGGTCCTGTCGTTCGTGATGGAACGCAACGCCCGCACCTGGTTCGAGGAGACCCTCGCCGCGCGCCACGGCTCCGGCGAGACCCCGGCCGAGGACGCCTGAGGCCCGGGCGGCGGCAGGCCCGGGCCCTGGCGGCTCAGTCCCGGCCGAACAGGTCGCGGGTGTAGACCTTGTCTGCCACGTCCTGTAGATCATCGGTGGGCCGGTTGGCCACGATCACCTCGGCGCGGGCCTTGAAGTCCTCCAGGTCGTTGACCACTTCGGAGTGGTAGAAGTCCGGTTCATCCAGGTTCGGCTCGTAGACGATGACCTCCACGCCCTTGGCCTTGATGCGCTTCATGATGCCCTGGATGGAGGAGGTGCGGAAGTTGTCCGACCCGGCCTTCATGATCAGCCGGTAGACCCCCACCACCTGCGGGTTGCGGCGCAGCACGTCGGCGGCCACGAAGTCCTTGCGGGTGGTGTTGGCATCGACGACCGCTCGGATCAGGTTCTGCGGGACCTCGTCGTAGTTGGCCAGCAGCTGTTTGGTGTCCTTGGGCAGGCAGTACCCGCCGTAGCCGAAGGAGGGGTTGTTGTAGTGGGCCCCGATCCGCGGGTCCAGGCCCACCCCGTCGATGATCTGGCGGGTGCTCAGCCCGTGGGCCGCGGCGTAGGTGTCCAACTCGTTGAAGTAGGCCACTCGCAGCGCGAGGTAGGTGTTGGCGAAGAGTTTGATCGCCTCGGCCTCGGTGGACCCGGTCAGCAGCACCGGCACATCCTTGGCCAGGGACCCCTCCAGCAGCAGATCGGCGAAGGCCCGCCCGCGCTCGGATTGCTCACCCACCACGATCCGGGAGGGGTAGAGGTTGTCCTCCAGCGCCCGGCCCTCGCGCAGGAACTCCGGGGAGAAGAGCACGTTCAGCCCCGGGTGCTCGGTGCGCATCTGTGACGTGAATCCCACCGGGATGGTGGACTTGATCACCACGGTGGCCTCCGGGGCCAACTCGCCGACCTGCACCAGCACCTTCTCCACCGAGGAGGTGTCGAAGTAGTTGGACACCTCGTCGTAGTTGGTGGGGGTGGCCACGATCACCACCTGCGCCCCCTCCAGCGCCTCGGTGGCCTCGGTGGTGGCGCGCAGGTTCAGCTCCTTGGCGGACAGGTACTCCTGGAGCAGCGCATCGATGATCGGGGAGTGGCCGGCGTTGATCTGGGCCACCTTCTCCGCATCGATGTCCAGGCCCACCACCTGATGATGTTGAGCCAGCATGACGGCCAGGGACAGCCCGACATACCCGGTGCCCACCACAGCGATCCTCACCCAGCGCTCCTCACTCTCTGTGCGCCGGGCAGTGCCCGACGACGACGCAGCCTCAGTGTGTCACCGACCCCTCCACCGGGAGAAGTACTGAGGCGGGGATCACGCGGGCGGGTGCTGTTGTGGCCAGTGGGGTGGCGGCGGCATAGTGCTGGTGATGAGCGATCTCACCCCGGGCTCGGGCACGGCGGCCGAGATGACCGAATGGGCCTGCCGTGCGATGGCGGCGGTGCGCAGGCGAGCCCGCGGTCCGGCGCTGGAAGGGGACCTGCGGGTGACGCTGAACTTCCACCCCGACCGGCTCACGAATGGGCGGACGGTGCTGGCGCAGATGGCCGAGCACGGTACCTACCGCAGCCAGTTCGAGACCGGCACCTCCGCCGGTGGGCTGAGCGCCCACCCCGGCGGCGACCGGTGGCGCTGGGAGCAGCGGATCTTCGATGGCGCCTATGACGACGCACCACCGACCCAGCGACCCAAGTACGGCGCGCTGAACCACCGCCGGCGCTCCATCGGGGCGGCCCCGCGGTTCGGGTCGGCCCACCTGCGCCTGGCCGGGTCGACGCTGGCTCGCACCACGTTCTGCTTCTGCGGATTCGGTGCTGAACCCGCAGGACTTCGCCACCGCCCAGTCCTGTGACCTGATCCCCCTGGCCGAGGAGTTCGCCGCTACGCCACGCACCGAGGCGCAGGAGGCGGCCCTGGGTGGTGCATTGGACGACTACATCGAGGCCCACGTGCACGGGCCGATCCACCTGGCAACCGACGTCGAGGCACTTGTCCTGGATCCTTGTTACGCCGGGACCGTGGTGCAGGATCAGGCGCACGCCCTCGGTGTGCCGGTGGAATGGCACGAGGGGCGCGTCCTGACCGTCGCCGAGCTGCGGCGACATCCGGACTTCCGTGGCGCTGGGATCGTCGCCGTCGGTGAACAGATCGCCGAGGGCGGGCGGTTGGATGCGGCGGTGATCGGACGTGCCGCGGCCACCGGGCGCGCGCACGAGCAGGATCTGAAGCGGGTCTGGCACCTGGTGGCGCGGTTCGGACGGTGAATGCGGCCGGCCCTGGCGCCCTATCCTGGGTTCGTGACCATCGCGCCGCAGACCTCCAGACCGGTACTCGTCGTTGACTACGGGGCCCAGTACGCCCAACTGATCGCCCGCCGCGTACGTGAGGCCGCGGTCTACTCCGAGATCGTTCCGCGCACCACCACTGTGGAGCAGATGCTGGCGAAGGAGCCGGCCGCGATCATCCTGTCCGGGGGCCCGGCCTCGGTGTACGCCGACGATGCTCCGTCGGTGGATCCGGCCCTGTTCACCGCCGGGGTCCCGGTGCTGGGCATCTGCTACGGGTTCCAGGTGATGGCCGCAGCGCTCGGGGGCACCGTGGCACGGACCGGGACCCGTGAGTACGGCGGCACGGTGGTCCAGGTGGAGCACACCGGAACGTTGCTCGATGGGTCCACCCCGGAGCAGTCCACCTGGATGTCCCACGGCGATGCGGTGCATGAGGCGCCCGAGGGGTTCACGGTGCTGGCCACCTCCGCCGGTTCGCCGGTGGCAGCGTTCGAGGATGCTGCCCGCGGCCTGTACGGGATGCAGTGGCACCCGGAGGTGCGCCACTCCGAACTGGGCCAGGCCACGCTGGAGAACTTCCTCTACCGCGGGGCCGGGTTGGCAGCGGAATGGACCGCGGACAATGTCGTGGCCGAGACCGTCGAAGCCATCCGTGCCCAGGTGGGCACCGATCGGGTGATCTGCGGGCTCTCCGGTGGGGTCGACTCCTCGGTGGCCGCTGCCCTGGTGCAGGAGGCGGTCGGGGATCAGTTGACGTGCGTGTTCGTCGATCACGGTCTGCTGCGCGAAGGGGAAGCGGAGCAGGTGGAGGAAGACTTCGTGAAGGCCACCGGCGTCAAACTCATGGTGGTCGATGCCCGGCAGCGCTTCCTCGACGCCCTGGCCGGGGTGAGCGACCCGGAGGAGAAGCGCAAGATCATCGGACGGGAGTTCATCCGGGTGTTCGAGCAGGCCGCCCGGGAGGTGGTCGAGGCCGCCGGGAGGTTCGATGACGAGGTGCGGTACCTGGTGCAGGGCACGCTGTACCCGGACGTGGTCGAGTCCGGCGCTGACGGATCGGCCAACATCAAGTCCCACCACAACGTGGGCGGCCTGCCCGATGACCTGCAGTTCGACCTGATCGAGCCGCTGCGCACGCTGTTCAAGGACGAGGTGCGCGCGGTGGGTCTGGAACTGGGCGTGCCGGAGTCGATCGTGTGGCGCCAGCCCTTCCCCGGCCCCGGGCTGGGGATTCGGATCGTGGGGGAGGTGACCGGTGAGCGGTTGGACATCCTACGCCGCGCCGATGCGATCGTGCGGTCCGAACTGACCCGTGCGGGCCTGGACCGGGAAATCTGGCAATGCCCGGTGGTGCTGCTGGCCGCTGTGCGCTCGGTGGGGGTCCAGGGTGATGGGCGCACCTACGGCCACCCGATCGTGTTGCGGCCGGTCTCCTCCGAGGACGCCATGACGGCGGACTGGACCCGGTTGCCGTACGAGGTGCTCTCCCGGATCTCCACCCGGATCACCAACGAGGTCGCTGAGGTGAACCGGGTGGTGCTGGATGTCACCAGCAAGCCGCCCGGCACCATCGAGTGGGAGTGAGCCGGTCGGCGAACCGACCGTGCCGATACGATGGGACATGGCCACATGGGATGAGGTCCGCAGGATCGCCAACGCGCTCCCCGAGGTCGAGCAGCGCGAGGACAGGCACGAGTGGCGCGTGCGCTCGAAGTTGTTCGCGTTGGAGCGTCCGCTGCGCAAGTCCGATCACGAAGCACTGGGTCGGGCTGCGCCACAGGGTCCCATCCTGGGCGCGTACGTGCCCGATCTGGGCGTGAAGGAGATGCTGTTGTCCACCTCGCCCGAGGTGTACTTCACCGCGCCGCACTTCGACGGATTCCCCATGGTGCTCGCCCGGCTCGGGAACCTGCCGGCCGACGAACTTCACGAGTTGCTCGTCGAGGCCTGGCTGTCCCGCGCCCCCAAGCGGACGGCCCGGGCCTATGTGGCTGAGCGGGGACTCGACGGCGCAGGTTGAGCCGCCGGGTCGGTGCGACCGGGACGTCGAGCCACCACGAATATCCGGCGGAAGGGCAGCACGGTGCCGTGCTCGGTCTCGGGGTAGGCCTGCCGCAACGCCGCGCCGTACTCGGCGCGGAACCGCTCCAGCAGGTGCGGCGGCAGGGCCGCGAGGACCTCGCGCGCGCCGGTGGCGCTGATCCAGGTCAGCACCGGGTCGGGTCCGGTCAGGGTGTGCAGGTACGTGGTCTCCCAGGCGTCCACCCGCCACCCCAGCGTGGCCAGGGCGTCCAGATAGACGCCGGGGTCGTGCGCGTGGGGGAAGGTCACGTTCTCGGTGTGCGCGGCGTAGGGGTCGCTTCTGGCCAGGCTGCGCAGCAACCGGTGGCTCGGGCCATCGAAGTTGCCCGGCACCGAGAACGCCAGCGTGCCCTGATCGGAGATGTGCTCGGTGAGGTCGCCCAGCAGGTTCAGGTGACCGGGCACCCATTGGAACGTGGCGTTGGAGATCAGCAGATCCACAGGCGCCGGGGGGCGCCAGGTGCGCAGGTCCCCCAGGTGGTAGTGCACGCCTGGGGCTTGGTGCTCGGCCCGGGCTCGCTCGATCATCTCGGGCGAGGAGTCGAGCGCGTCGATACGCGCGTGCGGCCAGCGCGCCCGCAGGAGGCCCGACAGGTGGCCCGGCCCGCAGCCCAGATCGGCGATGGTGGCCGGTTCGGTGGGGACCCGGGCGAGCAGTTCGGTGAAGGGCCGGGATCGTTCGTCGGCGTAGTGCAGGTAGGTGGCCGGGTTCCAGGTCGCGCTCATCGGTGGCATTCTCCCTCCCCATTTATCTCGACGTCAAGATAAACGTCCTGGATCCCCCAGCGTGTCCGGTCGCCACCGGCCGCGCCCCCGAGCACGCCCGGTCGCCACCGGCCGCGCCCCCGAGCACGCCCGGTCGCCACCGGCCGCGCCCCCGAGCACGCCCGGTCGCCACCGCCCGCGCCAAAACAATCCAATTGGTCTGTTACAGCGCCTTCGGGCTCGTCGTGAGCGCTACAACGATCCAATTGGACTGTTATGGCGCGCGGCGCGCGGCGTGTGGCGTGTGGCGTGTGGCGGGCGGCGGGCGGCGTGAGCGGTCGCCAGGGCGGCATGCTGGTTACAGTGAGTGGGTGCGCATCGTCCACATCTCCGATTGCTTCGCCCCACGGCTGGGCGGCATCGAGAACCAGGTCCAGGATCTGGGGATCCGGCAAGCGCGGGCGGGCCACGCCGTCCATGTCCTGACCGCCACCGCACAGGACCGCGCCGCGGTGCCACCGGGGCGTTCCCGCCACCGGTTCTCCAGCACCGAGGACGGTGGGCTGCGGGTGCACCGCCTGGCCACCCCGGCCACCTTCGGTGTCCCCGTGCATCCGCGGGGACGAGCGCTGATCACCCGGGCGCTGCGCCTGCTCAAACCCGACGTGGTGCACGTGCACGCCGGGGTGGTCTCGCCCTTCGCCTACGACGGCGCCAGAGCGGCCCGGGATGTGGGCCTCCCGTTAGCCATTACCTGGCACTGCGTGCTCTCCGGCGCCCGGCACCTGCTGGGCTGGGGCGCGCGGGCGACGTGGTGGGACACCGCGGCCTTCGCCCCCAGCGCCGTCAGTGCCTTGGTGGTCGGGCAGGTCGCCCAAGCGTTGGGTCGTTCGGACGTGCAGGTGGTACCGAACGGATTGGACCTGGCCCCCTGGCGCGGGGTCGCCGCCCGCCCCGAGCCCGGCGCCGAGCCCGGCGTGCTGCGGGTGGTGGCGAGCCAGCGGATGGCCTCGCGCAAGCGAACCGTGCCCCTGGTCCGGGTGATCGCCCAGGTACACGAGCGCCTCGGCCGGACCGAGCGGGGCACCCCACGTATCCATCTGACGGTGGCCGGGGACGGGCCCGGCATGGCCGCGGTGCGCTCGCGGATCGCTGCCGCCGAACTGGACGATGTGATCACCTTGCTGGGCAGGGTGCCCCGCGACCTGCTGCCGACCCTCTACCGGGCCCAGGACGTGTTCGTTTCCCCCACCTCCCTGGAGGCCTTCGGGCTGGCGGCTCTGGAGGCCCGCGCGGCCGGTCTTGCCGTGGTGGGCATGCGGGACAGCGGGATCGGCGAGTTCATCACCGACGGCGTCGAAGGCCTGTTGGCCCGCGGGGACGCCGGCATCGCCGACGCGTTGGTGCGGCTGGCGCGTGAGCCCGGGTTGCTCCGCACGATCACCATAAACAACCGGGCCGAACCCCCGGCGCTGGGTTGGCCGGACGTGATGGAACGGGTGGACGGGCTGTACCAGCGAGCCCGCGCTCTGCCACGCTCCACCGAGACCGGTCGCCGCCGGTGAGACCTGCCGCGGCCGAGGCCGGCCTCGCAGCGTTGGACCGGCCTGGACTGGCGCAGGTCACCCCACCGGTCCGCCGGGCGCGGCGCTCGTCATTGGCCCTGACGACCCTGTCCGTCCTTGCTCTCGCGGCTGGAACTGCGCAGGGCCGACACGGCGGACCCGATCAGTAGCCCGAACCCTGCGATGATGAACAGCGAGATCAGGGCGATCTCCAGGTCGACCCGTCGGCCGGTGGCCACGGCGATCGCCCCCAGGCCCACCAGGACCGCGACCAGGCCCCAGACCATCGTGCCGGTGCGGGCCGGCGGGGGACCCTGCGGGCTCCCCGGGTTGGCGTAGCCGTGCGGTTCGGTCACGCCGCCATTCGCCGCCGGCGGGGACGTGGAAGTCGGTTCGGTCGGTGTCATCGTGCTTCACCCCTCCTGTGAAATCGTTGGTCGTTCGGTCGCCTTCTCAGTCTGTTGCGGTTCCCGCCGGGGGCACCTGCCGGATCACGATCGCCCCGGCACCCACCGCCACGTCAAGTTCAATATCGGGCGGGCCCGATCCGCCGGCGGAGCGCAGGGAGAGGTCGCGTAGCAGCACCACATCGGCGTCGGTGCGGACGCGGGCGCTATCGGCGTACCAGGTGCCCGGCTGCTCCACCCGCAGCGACCCGGTGCCTTGGACACTGACGTCCACATCCAAGCCCTGCGGAACGTCCAGGACCAGTTGCCCGGCGGCCAGGGTGATCTCCACCGGCTCGGCCAGCGACGTGTCGGGAGGTAGCGCGCTCAGGTCGACGCGCAGTCTTCCGGCCGTGTGGACGTGTCCGGCCTCCAGGGCGTCCGCCGAGGACGGTGCCCAGTAGGCATCCCCGACGTTGCCCGGGGCCAGGGTGAGCGCCTCGCGCACCTGGGGGGCGACCGCCAGCGTCAGCGTCAGCGGTACCACCACCAGGGCGACCAGCACGGACCAACCGCCGAAGCTCCCGGCGCGCCGGCCCCGTGCGCCGTTGATCACCACGCCCACGCCGAGTACGGCCAGGACCACGCCCCCGCTCAGCAGCCAGAGCGAGACCTCCCACTCCAGCACCCGGCCCAAGATCTGCACCACGGCCATCCCCACCAGGGCAAGTCCGCCGATCGCGTAGACGATCGAACGGTGACGTCCGTCCGGCGGAGCCGACGACGGAACGCACGCGGGTGCGCTCGTCACCGTCGGGGTGCTCGCCGCGGCGGCGCCGTACCGGGCTCCGTAGGTACCAGGGGCACCCTGGTGGCTGGGCAATCGGGCCGCACCGTGCTCGGCTCCGTAGGTGCCAGTGGTACCGCTCCGGCCGGTCGATCCGGTAGGGCCGTGCCCGGCACCGTACCTGCCGGCGGACCTGGCAAGGGCGGGAGGCGTTGGTGCAGGACGCTCCGACGCGGTGCCGCCCGGCGTGCCGGAGGATGGACCGGCAGGCGCGGATCCGCCCGGACCCGGTGAGGCGGGCGGGGTGCCCGTCCCCGGGGCGGGCGCGTCACCACGTTCACCTCGGGCCCGGGGCAAAATCCACAGCAGCACCACCAGCACCAGCGCGGTGACGACCAGGAACCCGAAGGTGGCCCACGGGTCCCCCCACCAGAACCCGTGCCACCACAGGCCGGGCCGGTTCAGACCGATGATCACCAGCACCAGCGCCCCGGCCAGTCCGGCGTCGAACCGGCCACGCAGGGCTTCCTGCAGGTGGATCCGGCCGTCGGACTCCTCGGCGAGCAGCGCCCAGCCGAGGCCGTACAAGAGCAGTCCGAGCCCACCGAAGAAGGTGAGCACCACGAACGCCCCGCGCACCAGCAGCGGGTCGACGTCGAGACGGCGCGCCATTCCGCCGGCGACGCCACCGATCCAGCGGTCGGCGGTGCGGATCCATCCGCTGCGGCGCAGGGAGTCGAAGAAGGAGGCACCGGGGCCTCCGTGGCTGGGTCGGTCGGCTCCGGTGCCCGAATGGTGCTCATCGGCGTACTCGGCGCCACTGGCCGGCGCGTGCTCGTGTCCCGGCGGGCCCTGCGGTTCGACGGGGTCTTCCCGGCGGTCGTGATCCATACCCGACAGTCAACTCCGGTGCCATCAACGGGCACCATCGGGGATCACCCTGACCTGACCCTGGATTACGCTTCCTGGAGCCGGGATATCGGCCCGGAGGTACCCTGATTCGCTGGTTCTGCCCTGCCGCTGTGCCGACCCGCGTGACACGATGACGGAGTGAATGCACCCGCACCGGCAGTCGCGAGCAGCCGGGCCAGGCCACCCCTGCGCCGCCCGGAGCGTGGCCGAATCCTGTCCGGCGTTTGCGCCGGGCTTGCGGTGCACCTGGACGTTCCGGTGCGCA
Organism: Pseudactinotalea sp. Z1748; assembly: GCF_049725185.1. NCBI lineage: Bacteria > Bacillati > Actinomycetota > Actinomycetes > Micrococcales > Cellulomonadaceae > Pseudactinotalea > Pseudactinotalea sp. Z1748. The sequence continues at coordinate 382,661 of NZ_JBMPQB010000002.1, forward strand.
CCATCCGATGGATCTTCGCCCTCACCACCCTGGCAGCCGGTGCCGGGGCGCTGATGTACCTCTGGCTGGCCCTGACCGTCCCCCACGGCTCGGCAAGTGCGCAGCCCCCGCGACTGGCGCGGCTGATTCCGGCCCTGCGCACGCCGGCCACCCAGGGCGTCGTCGGCCAGGTGTCCCTGGGGGGGATCCTGCTGCTGATCGCCGCGAGCCTGGTGGCGATCCGGTTCGGGGTCGACGCGATGGGCACCTGGCTGCTCCCGGTGGTGGTGTTGCTGGCGGGGGCCGCGCTGGCGTGGAGCCAACTCGACTCCGTCGGAGGCGCCGGTGCGGGGAACAAGTCCCGAAGCGCTGTGCTGGTGCGTGTGGGCGGTGGCGTGGCGTTGTCGGTGGTCGGCGTGGTGCTGCTGATCGGGCAGGGGCAGGGCGCCGGCCAGGTGCTGCGCGGCCTGCTCGCCGGGATGGTGGTGCTGGCCGGTGCGGCACTGGTGCTGGCGCCGTGGTGGCTGCGGTTGTGGCGCGAACTCATCGCCGAACGGGCCGCACGCGCCCGGGAGTCCGAGCGGGCAGACATCGCCGCCCACCTGCACGACTCGGTCCTGCAGACCCTCTCGCTGATCCGGTCCCGCAGCCACGACCCGGGCATGGTTCAGCGCCTGGCCCGGGCCCAGGAGCGGGAGTTACGGGACTGGCTCTATCGGGATCGTCCCGAACCGGGTGACTCCATCGCGGCGGACCTGAGTAGCCTGGCGGCCGAGGTGGAGGACCTGCACGGGGCGGTCATCGACGTCGTCACCGCCGGCGACGGCTCGCCGTCGGCCGGCACCGAACCGCTGATGGCTGCGACCCGGGAGGCACTGGTGAACGCCGTGGTGCACGGGGCCGCACCGGTGTCGCTGTACGTGCAGGTGAACGAGACGGCCACCGAGGTGTTCGTGCGCGACCGTGGTGAGGGGTTCGACACGGAACAGGTCGGTGCCGACCGGCACGGCGTGCGCGATTCGATCATCGGGCGGATGCGCCGCCACGGGGGTAGCGCCCAGGTGCGCAGTGATCCCGGCCGCGGCACCGAGGTGCACCTGCGGATGCCGGTCAATGGAGGGAAGCAAGGATGAGTCAGGGATTGCGGGTGGTGCTGGTCGATGATCACCGGCTGGTGCGCACCGGCGTGCGCGGCGAACTGGGCGAGGGCCTGGAGGTCGTCGGGGAGGCCGAGGACGTGCCCGGGGCGATCGCCGTGGTGCGGGATGCCCTGCCGGACGTGGTGCTCCTGGACGTGCACCTGCCCGGGGGCCGTGGTGGCGGGGGAGCGGAGGTGATCGCCGGCTGCGCCGACCTGCTCGATCGGGTGCGATTCCTGGCACTGTCGGTCTCCGATGCCGCCGAGGACGTGGTTTCGGTGATCCGGACCGGGGCCCGGGGATACGTCACCAAGTCCATCGGTGGAGCCGAATTGTCCGACGCTGTGCGCCGGGTGGCCGAGGGGGATGCGGTCTTCTCCCCGCGCCTGGCCGGCTTCGTCCTGGACGCCTTCGGCACCGCCGCCTCCGATGTAGCCACTCACGACGACGAACTCGACCGGCTCTCGGCCCGGGAGCAGGAGGTGATGCGGCTGATCGCCCGCGGATACACCTACCGGGAGGTCGGCTCGGAACTGTTCATCTCCATCAAGACCGTGGAAACCCACGTCTCGGCGGTGCTACGCAAACTGCAACTGTCCTCCCGCAACGAACTCACCCACTGGGCGGCGGCTCGCCGGTTGCTGTGATGTGGGCACCTGTACCGTCGGGGCGCCGGTGCGGACCGGGACATCGGTGCTGGCCAGTAGGGTGCAGGCATGGAAACTGTGTACCTGATTCTCGTGGTGCTGCACCTGCTCGGCTGGGCGATCGCCTTCGGTGGGGTAGTCGCCGGCATGCGCAAGCCCGCGCTCAACCCCGGGGTGCTGCACGGTGTGCTCACCGCCCTGTTCACCGGCATCATCCTGGTCGGGGTGGCCTCGGCGGGAGTGGCTGGACCGGACATCAACCACACCAAGATCACGGTGAAACTCATCATCGCCCTCGCGGTCACCGCGATGGTGATCTTCGGCGGGCGCAACCATGAGAAGACGATCGCCCGCGGTTACCTCGGCGGGATCGCCGGTCTGATCGCAGTGAACGTGGCGCTCGCCGTTCTGTGGTGAGGTAACCGGGAGGACGTCGGCGTCACTGCCGGCCGGGCGAAGACCAGGGGGATCGAGCGTGCACAGCGAACTGAACCACGCGGTGCGCTCCGGTGACCCCTTGGCCGCCCGCCGCGTGCTGGGGGCGCTCGCCGAAGCCGGTAGCGCCGGTCGCGAGGACGACGGCACGAACCACGACGACACGAACTCGCCGGTCATGCCGGCACGGGTGCTCGAGACACTGGCGCAGATGGCCGCTGCCGGGGGCGACGGCGCACCGCTGGCGACGGAACTACTGATCGAGAACCTCGATGCCTCCGGTCTGGTGCACCGGTTCGCCCACCAGGCACTACTGGATCACGCTGCGGTGGACGACGTGACGCAGGACAGCCTGATCTCCATCGCCGAATCCATCGGGTCGTTCCGCGGTAACTCGCAACTGAGCACGTGGGTGCACCGGATCGTGCGCAACCGGGTAGTCGACCATCTGCGGCGGCAACGCGCCACTGCGCCGTTGCCCGCCGATGACATGGGTCCGGGCGTGCGGATCAGTTCGGTGATCGCCACCCGCGCCACGATCACCGAGGTGCTCGGCTTGCTGCCGGCTCACTATCGTGAACCCGTGGTGCTGCGCGATGTCCAGGGCCTGTCCTACACCGAGGTGGCGCAGCGGCTGGGCGTGGGCCTGAGCACCACCAAGTCCCGGGTCGCCCGTGGCCGCGCCCTGGTCGCGGCGCACTGGCATGAGGGTGACGATCGAGCCCGCCGGTCAGGGAGGTGCCCATGAGTAACCAGGTGGGCCGGTATCGGCTGGAGGGCGTGATCGGGGTGGGTTCTTTCGCCACGGTGCACCGGGCGGTGGACTCTCGCCTGGATGATGTGGTGGTGGTGAAGATCCTTGCCGAGAATCACAGCCTCAATCCGGAGGTGCGGGAGCGGTTCATCGCTGAGGGGCGCAGCCTGCGCCGGATCCGCAGTCCGCACGTGATCGCGATCCACGACATCGGTGAGTCCGAGCGCCAACAACCCTACCTGGTACTCCAGCACGCCGACCGTGGCACCTTGGCCGAGCGGGTGGGCTACCTGCGCACCCGGGGTTGGTCACCAGCCCGTGCGGATGTGCTGACCGTGGCCCGATCGCTGGCTGCCGCGATCAAGGCGGTGCACCGAGCCGGCCTGGTGCACCGGGACCTGAGCCCGGGCAATGTGCTGCTCACCAGCGAACCAGACCCCGGCGGCACGGACCGTGGTGACGGTGCCTGTGCCGCCGTGGTCGCTCCGGGAGAGCGGCTGGTGGTCGCCGACCTGGGCATGTACAAGGACCTCGCCCTGAACTCCGGGCTGACCGTGGCCGGTGGCACCGCCGGCTTCCGGCCACCGGAACAGCAGGGCCCGGGCATCATCGATACCCGGGCGGATCTGTGGGCTATGTCCACCCTGCTGATGTGGCTGTGTCACCAGGGCGGCAGCGGCGGCGCGGAGTTGCCCGAGGCACTGTTCGAGGCCCTACGCCGCAGCACCGCCACCGACCCCGCCGATCGGCACCCGGACGTGGCCTCCTGGCTCGCCGACATCGAAGTTGCCTCGATGCCCCCGGCACCGTCTGCGGTATCGGCACAACCGGCACCTGCCGACCATGTGGCCGCTGGACCACGCGGGTCCGGCACCGCCGCGGCAGCGCCGGCGTCTGCAGATGCCGGAACATCCGGCGCCGGCTCCTCGAGCGCAGCGAGGCGCCACCACCCCCGGCCCCGCGGCCGGTGGCCCCTCATCGCCGTCGCGCTGATCGCCGTGGGCCTGGCCGCCGGTGCCGGTTGGCTCGCCGGTTCCCTCCTCGGTCCGGGCCCCACGGACCGTTCGGGTCAGGCCGGCATTGCCATCACTGGTCCCAGCGAGATAGCGGTGGGACAACCGGCCACCTTCTCCGCCGAGGCCGCCCAGGTGGAGAGCTGGGTGTGGACGCTGCCCACCGGACAACACCTGGTGGACCACCCGAGCGTCTCCATCACCGCTGCCGCACCGGGACGGGCAAGCGTGGTCCTGCGAGCGCGGGCCCCGGATGGCACCGACCTGGAGGCAGTGCACCACCTCACTGTCACCGAGTGAGCCATCTCACACTCGGATCGTGCAACTTTTCAGCCCCGGCCTGCGACTCACGGGCGAGACTCACCACCCACCAGCAAGGAGAACCCTGTGACCACCTCGCGTATCTCCCCGTCCCGGCGCCTGCTCGGCGCGATTGCCGGTGTGACCCTGGCCGCCGGCACCCTGGCTGCCTGCGGTCCCGAGGATTCCGCCGAGTTCGACCCCGCGGACCAGACCCAGGAGCCCGCAGAGGATGCGGAGCAGGCGCCCGATGTGGCGGATGGCCCTGACGAAGACGAACAAGACGCGGACGACGACGAGAAGGGCACCGCCGACGACCCCCAGGCAGAGGAGGTCCACGCGGCCTCCGGTGACACCTACGTGCGCGGCCCGGAGGATGCCGCCGCGACCATCACCTATGACCTGCCGGACGGCGAGATGCAGGTCACCGTCGGCCTGCACTCCCTGCAGGTGGAGGGCGACGTCATGCGCCTGGACCTGTCCTTCAGCCCGGAAGGTGGCCGCGATAGCGACTACACCCTCTACAACCTCAACCAGAATCGCCGGCTCCACCCCGTCCTGAACGACCGGGAGAACCTCAAGCAGTACTCGGTCCTCGGGGGAAGCGGCGACACCTGGAGTTCCGACTCCACTCCCGGGGGCACCAAGGTCGAGAGCGGCCAGACGCTGATGTACCACGCCTACTACGCCGCACCCGAGGACGACATCGACACCATCGACGTCCTGGTGATCGACGGTCTGGTGGAGTTCTCCGACGCGCAGGTCGAGTGGTGAGTCGGATGCGGAGGCTGCACACGGCCCGACCGACCGGCGGCGTCGAGCCGAAGGGTTCCGCGCTGCGGTTGCCTGGGCTGCAGCGCGGCATCCGGTCCGCCTGCGCGGCGTTGCTGCTGGTGGTGGCCACCGGTGCGGCCGCTGCGGCAGTGGTGGATGAGGGCCCGCCCCCGGAGCCGGAGGGCGGGATCTCCGGTAGCGACAAACGTGGTTCGGTGCGCGTCTTCAGCACCGATGCCGTGCGCGTCTTCAGCGCTGATGCCGTGCGCGCCTTCAGCATCGATGGCAGCGTGACCAGCCTCGGGGACGGCGTTGAGGTCGTCGGCGACACGTCGGTGATCTCGTTGTCCTCGGACCTGTTGTTCTCGCCGAACAGTTGGGGGTTACCGGCCAGCGCCCCGGGCAAGATCGCCGATCTGGTCACCAACGTGCCCCAAGGGGCGACCGTGCAGGTGACCGGGCACACCGATTCGGTGCCCACCGGCGCGGAGTTCGACAACGTCGAGCTGTCGCAAGAACGCGCTGAGGCCGTGGCCGGTGCCTTGCGCGATGAACGGCCCGATCTGGACCTGGAGGTCTCCGGGGTGGGGGACGCCGAACCGGCCGAGCGGGAGGACCCGGACGACCCGTCCACGTTCGCAGCCAACCGCCGGGTGGAGATCGCCTACGAGGGGTGAGGTACGCCGTCGCCGGCCCTGCTACTGCTGCTCAGCGCTGAGCGGGTTCGCATCAGCCGGCACTCGCTCACCCTCCGCGACCGGTCCGGGGGGTGTGCCCTCACCGAAGGGACGCCCACCGAGTTCCTCCCGTCCGTGCGGGCTCAGCCAGTCGGCCAGTTCCGGTCCGGTGGGCACGATCTGGGAGGGATTGATGTCGGTGTGCACCACGTAGTAGTGCTCCTTGATCTGGGTGAAGTCCACCGTGTCCCCGAAGCCCGGGGTCTGGAACAGGTCCCGGGCGTAGGCCCACAGCACCGGCATCTCGGTGAGTTTCGCCCGGTTGCACTTGAAGTGCCCGTGGTAGACCGGATCGAAGCGCACCAGCGTGGTGAACAGGCGCACATCGGCCTCGGTGATGGTGTCCCCGACCAGGTAGCGCTGAGTGGCCAGGCGCTCGCTGAGGGAGTCCAACGCCGCGAACAGGCGGTGGTAGGCCCGCTCGTAGGCCTCCTGGGAGCCGGCGAACCCGCACCGGTACACCCCGTTGTTCACCTCGGTGTAGATCTCCTGGGCGATCCGGTCGATCTCCTCCCGGTGCGCCTTCGGATACAGGTCCGGGGCACCCTCGCGGTGGAACGCGGTCCACTCGGTGGAGAAGTCCAGGGTGATCTGCGGGTAGTCATTGGTGACCACGGCACCGGTGGGCACGTCCACGATCGCGGGCACGGTGATGCCCTTGGGATAGTCGGGGAAACGAGCGAAGTAGGCCTGCTGCAACCGTTCGATCCCCAGCACCGGGTCCACCCCGCCGGGGTCCAGGTCGAAGGTCCAGGAGCGGGAGTCGTGTGTGGGCCCGGGCATCCCCAGGGAGATCGCGTCCTCCAGCCCCAGAAGCCGCCGCACGATGATGGTGCGGTTGGCCCACGGGCAGGCCCGCGCCGCGACCAGCCGGTACCGGCCGGCCTCGACCGGGTAGCCGTCGCGCTCATCGGCGGTGATCCGGGTCTCGATGTAGTCGGTGTCGCGGTTGAACTCCTCGCCCGCGGTGACGTAGGACCCCTCGGTGCTGTACTCATCCTGGCTCATACCCCCAGCGTAGGTGCGTCCCACCGAGGGTGCAGGTGCAGTTCCTCCGCGGGTGTCCAGCACCGGTAACCGCTATCCTGGGGGGCGTGACGAACAACGAGATTCCCCAGGTGTCCCTGTCCGATAGCACATCCATCCCCCAGCTCGGGTACGGGGTCTGGCAGGTGCCCGACGACGAAGCACAGGGTGCCGTCGAGCACGCCCTGTCGGTGGGGTACCGGATGATCGACACCGCCCAGGCTTATGAGAACGAGGCCGGCGTGGGCCGGGCGCTCAGGGCCAGTGGCCTGTCGCGTGATGAGGTCTACGTGACCACCAAACTCGCCAACCCCGACCAGGGCTATGACTCAACGATGCGCGCCTACGACGAGAGCCTGGCGCGCCTGGGCCTGGAGACGGTGGACCTGTACCTGATCCACTGGCCGCTGCCGTCCCAGGACAACTACTCCGCCACCTGGAAGGCCCTGGTGGCGTTGCAGGAGGAGGGTCGGGTGCGCTCCATCGGGGTGTCCAACTTCCACGAGGCGCACCTGGACCGGATCATCGACGAGACCGGACAAGCACCGGTGATCAACCAGGTCGAGATGCACCCCTACCTCCAGCAGGCCGGCCTCCGGGCGATCAACGCCGACCGGGGCATCGTGACCCAGTCCTACTCCCCGCTGGGTAGCGGGAAGGGTCTGCTCGAGGATGCGGACCTGTCCGAGTTGGCCGGGACCAAGGGCGTGACCACCGCTCAGTTGGTGCTCGCCTGGCACCTTGCGCTCGGTGTGGTCACCATCCCCAAGTCCGTCACCCCGGCACGCATCGAGGAGAACCTCGGGGCAGCCGGTGTGGACCTGACCGAGGAGGAGTTGGCCACGATCGCCGCCCTGGACCGCGGCGTGCGGTTCGGCGGGGACCCGGACAAGGGCTGAACCGAACGGCCGGAGTCGGCGCCCGTATGCCTGTGGGCGCCGGCTCACACCCAGTTCGGTAACCACATGTGCAGGTGCCAGATCGAATAGGGCACCCATTGGTTGGTCCAGACCGGCCAGAACCACGCGCTGACTGCCAGGGCGATCACCACGATGAGTGTGGCCACCCAGATCCCGGGCCGGCGCTGCGGTAGTGGCACCGAGGCCGGACCGAGCAGTTCCCCCAGGGCGTAGGTCAGGGCGAGCACCACGAACGGCACCAACGCCACGGTGTAGAAGGTGAAGATGGTGCGCTCGGTGTACAGCAGCCACGGGGCGTAGGTGGCCAGGTACCCGGCCAGGATCGCCCAGGCCCGCCAGTCCCTGCGCACCAGGGCCGAGGACAGTACCAGCACCAGCGCCAGGGCCGCGCCCCACCAGATCACCGGGTTGCCCAGTGAGGTGATCGCTGCCGCGCACTTCTGAGCCCCGCACACCGCCCAGGCACCGTCCTCGGCCTCCAGGGTGCGCCAGGCGAAGGATGTGGGCCGCCACTGGATCAACCACCCCCCCGGGTGGGCCTGGTAGGTGTGCTCGGACGTCAGACCGGTGTGGAAGTCCCACATCCGCAGGTGGTACTCCCACAAGGAGTTCAGCGCGTCCGGCAACCAGGTGCGTACCGGCTCGGCGGCCACCGCGTTGACATCCCGGGCCCAGTACCGGTTGTAGGAGGCGGGGTGCGCGAACCAGTTCGCCCAGGTGGCCAGGTAGGCCGCTGCGGCGGCGGGCACCATCGTGAAGAAGGCCGGCACACCGTCCCGCAGCACGCCCGAACCGGCCCAGAACCGCACCCCGATGGCATGGCGGGCGCTGATGCTCCAGGCCACCGCGAACACCCCGAACACCGCGACGGCGTAGATCCCGGACCACTTCACCCCGGTGCCGAGTCCGCCCAGCACACCGGCGGCGAGCAGCCACCAACGCATCCCCGCCCGTGGCCCCCACGCATGGGCGAAGCCGCCGTGGGAGGTCAGTTCCCCCGCCCCGGTACGGGCCAGGCGGCGCCGGTAGGAGTCTCGGTCCAGCAACAGGGCACCGAAGGCAGCCACGATCCAGAACTGCAGGAAGATGTCCAGGATCGAGATCCGCGACATGACCAGGTGCACCCCGTCCACGGCCAGGAGGAGGCCCGCCACCGCGCCCAGCAGGGTGGAGTTGAACAACCTCCGGCCGATACGCACCAGCATCAGCACGCTCAGCGCTCCGACGATCGCCGCGCCGAAGCGCCACCCCACCGGGTTGTCCACCCCCACCAGGCGCATCCCGAGTGCGATCATCCACTTACCCAGTGGCGGGTGCACCACGTAATCGGCCTGCGGGTTCAGGTCGGAGAAGTCCCCGGCCTCGAAGGCGGAATCGGCCTCCTCGTTCCACACACCCTCATAGCCCAGCGCGAGCAGGGAGTAGGCCTGCTTGACGTAGTAAGTCTCGTCGAACACCAACCGTCCGGGGCGGTCCAGGTGCACCAGGCGCAGGACGGCCGCGAGGGCGGCGACCACCAGGGCCACCACCCAGCCGACCCACGAGCGGCCGCTGACCGGGGTGAGCAGCCGGGCAAGGAGGTCCCGCTCCACCGCCTCGGGCGACCGCCCGGCACTGGGCGGTGGGTCGGTCCGCAGGCGCCGGCACCACCGGGTCGGCCAGGTGCGTACCGCCCTCAGGTCCGGCAGTCGCCGTCGATCCTCCCGTGCCCGTGCGGGCACCGCGGCACCGCCGGTGGCGGAGTGACGGGCGGCAGGCACGCAGGTGAGTCTAGGTGGGGCACACTGGGATGGTGAGCGTGAGGGACGACGGCGATGCGCGCCCGGCCGCGGACGGCGGGCCCGGCCGGATGGGTGCCCGGGGAAAGGGTGCGACCGGGTCGATCACGCTGGCGGGAACCCCGATCGGTAACGTCGCCGACGCCTCGCCGCGGTTGAGCCGCCTCCTGGAGAGCGCCGACCTGATCGCCGCCGAGGACACCCGCCGGCTCCGAGACCTTGCCGGCCGGCTGCAGGTGGAGGTGACGGCCAAGGTGGTCTCCTACCACGAGCACAACGAGACCGCCCGGGCTGCCGAACTGGTGGCCGAGGCGGCAGCCGGTGCCACCGTGCTGGTGGTCTCGGACGCGGGGATGCCGGGGGTGTCCGACCCCGGGTACCGCGTGGTGCGTGCGGCGGCGCAGGCCGGCGTGCCGGTCACGGCTGTGCCCGGACCGAGCGCGGTCCTGACTGCGCTCGCCCTGTCCGGGCTGCCCAGTGACCGGTTCGCCTTCGAGGGCTTCCTGCCCCGCAAGCCGGGGGAGCGCGACCGTGCGCTCGCGGCGCTGGCGACCCAGGAACGCACCATGGTCTTCTTCGAGTCCCCCCGCCGGGCCGGGCCCACGCTGGAGGCCATGACCCGGGCATTCGGTGCCGACCGGGCCGCGGCGGTGTGCCGGGAGTTGACCAAGACCCACGAGCAGGTTCGGCGCGGCACCCTGGCCGAGTTGGCGGCGTGGGCTGGGCAGGGGCTGCTGGGGGAGGTGACCGTGGTGGTCGCCGGTGCCGAGCCGACGATCCCCGATGCCGCCGACGCCCTGGATGCGGTGCTGGCCCGGGTACAGGGCGGCCAGCGGCTCAAGGACGCCGCCACCGAGGTCGCCGCGCTGACCGGGGCCAGCAAACGGGAACTGTACGAGGCAGCCCTGCAGGCCCGCCGCCCCCACTGACCCCTCCCCCCGCCGCCGAGGCCGGTCGGTTGCGGTGCCACCGGCCTCGCGTCCGACCGGTCGGGTGGTCGACCGGGCTGGACGCAGCGGACCGGCAGGGCAGGATGGTGGCATGGCTGAACCGAGCAAGTGGGTCCAGATGACCCAAGCGAACCCTGACCACTCCACCTGGTACATCGAGCGCTTCCGCGCCATGGCGGCCGCCGGGGCCGACCTCGTGGGGGAGGCGCGGTTGATCGACGCGATGATCCCGCGCGGCGCCCGGGTCTTGGACGCCGGGTGCGGGCCCGGGCGGCACGGTGGCTACCTCGCCGAAGCGGGCCACGAGGTAGTCGGCGTGGACGTGGACCCGGTGCTCATCGCCGCCGCCAAGGAGGACTTCCCCGGGCCCACCTGGCTCGTGGGGGACCTGGCCGAACTCGACCTTCCCGCCCGTGGCATCACCGAAGGGTTCGACGCGATCCTGTGCGCCGGCAACGTGATGACGTTCCTGGCCCCGAGCACCCGGCGGGAGACCCTGCGGCGGATGGCGCGGCACCTGCGCGCAGGGGGGCGGGCGGCGATCGGCTTCGGCGCGGGCCGGGGCTATGACGTCGCCGACTTCCTCAGCGACGCCCACGACGCCGGCCTGGCCCCGGACCTGTTGTTGTCCACCTGGGACCTGCGCCCCTACACCGAGGACTCCGACTTCCTGGTCGCCCTCCTTCGCCAGGCCTGACCCCCGGGTAAGGGGCGCCGGCCGGCGTGGGGCCACCCCGAGGAGCACGCGATCTCTCCGGCTACGGTTCGTCGCTGGCTGTACCGCCACGATCATGCTGCCCGCGCCGCCGCCCCGAGGGCCGCATCGGTATCGGCACTGACGAGGTCGGCGTTGATGTGCCCTCCGGCCAGTGCGCCGGCGGCGGCCGAGGCGCCCACCTGGGTCATCGGCTCGGCTGCGTTGCCGGCCACCCACACCCCGGGCACTGCCGTACTGCCGGCCATCTCGGTGACGAAGTGCCGGCCCGTCCCGCCGGGCAGGTCGGCCATCGGCAACTGCAGACCGTCCAGGCCCTCGGTGCGCACCCGCAACTGTGTCATCACCGTGAGCACCCGGCGGGCCACCACCGTGCCGTCGTCCAGCCGCACGCCGGCGATCCCGCCGGCCGCGTTCGCTACCACCTCGGCCACCGCCCCCTCAATCACCTCGATGCCCCGCGCGGTGAACCGGGCACGGGTGTCGGCATCAAACTCGGTCCGGTCGGCGAAGACGATGACGTCCTCGCTCAACTGGCGGAACAGCAAGGTCGGGTGCACCGATCCCGGCCCGACGGCGAGGATCCCGATCGGTTCGTCGCGCACTTCCCAGCCGTGGCAGTAGGGGCAGTGCACCAGACCGGCGCCCCAGTGCTGAGCCAGGCCGGGGATGTCGGGCAGCACGTCGCGCACCCCGGTGGCGACCAGAATGCGCCGCGCGGTGAGCGTGCGACCGTCGGCCAGGGTGAGGGTGAAGCGGAGGTCGCCATCCGGTCCGGGTGCAGCGGGGAGGGCGGCGGCGACCGCACCGTCCACAACGAGCCCGCCGTAACTGCGGACCTCCTCCCGTCCGCGTCGGTACAGTTCGGCCGGCGCGATGCCCTCGAGTCCGAGCAGCCCGTGCACCCCTTCGGCCGGGGCGTTGCGCGGACTTGCGGAGTCGAGGACGACAACGGTGCGGCGCGAGCGGGCGAGCATCAGCGCGCCGTTCAGCCCCGCTGCCCCGCCGCCGATCACGGCGACGTCGACGAGCCCGGCCGGCAACTGGTCGTTGCGGGTTTTGGTGGTGGTCTGGTCCATGGTGTCTCCTGTTCGGGTGCTGGACTCGCCACGCTATGTCTGCATTGCGGTGACGGCATAGCATTGTGCGTATGACGCAAGGAGATGCGGGACTGGAGAGCCTCGTGCGCAACCGGATCCGCGGTTTGCGGGTGTCGCACGGCTGGTCGCTGGAGGAACTGGCCACCCGGGCCAACCTCAGCGCCTCGACGCTCTCGCGTATCGAGACCGGGCAGCGGCGCCTCGCGCTGGACCAGCTCGTGGGCCTGGCCCGCGCCCTGGGTACCACCGTGGACCAACTGGTCGAGGCCGCTCCCGACGACGTGGTCATCTCCCCGGTCATCGACCGGAGCCACGGGTGGCTACGTTGGCAGGTCCGGGCCGACCCCGGCATGACCGTGGTACGCCAGCGTCTGACCGAGCCCCCGGCGGCGAACCCGGCGCGGATGCACGCGCACCTGGGCCGGGAGTGGCTGGTGGTCATCTCCGGCACCGCGATCCTCATGCTGGGCCAGCGTCGCTACCGCCTCGAGACGAACCAGGCCGCCGAGTTCCCCACGATGCTGCCGCATGCACTCGGCGCCGAGCGCGCCCCCGCCGAGGTCCTGGGGATCTTCGACCGCGCCGCCCGCCGCGGCCACGGCAACGACAAGCCCGCCTGAGATCGCGGTGTGGGCCGGGGCGGGTGGGGTAGGTCCATAGGATGGGAGCGTCCGCCGTCCTCCCCGACCTGTAGTTGGAGTCCTCATGCGCATCGGCCTGATCACGGGTGGCGGAGACTGCGCCGGCCTGAACGCCGCGATCCGTGCGGTGGTCAAACACGGCACCAGTTCAGGGCATTCCATCGTCGGGTTCCGGAACGGGTGGAAGGGCGTGGCCGAAGGCGACGTGCTGCATCTGAGTCGGTCCGATGTGCGCAACGTCCTCCCGCTGGGCGGCACGGTGTTGGGCACGGCCCGGTTCCACCCGCACCGCGAGGATGGTGGCGTGGAGGCGGTGCAGGCCACCCTGGAGCAGGAGCGGGTGGAGGCGCTGATCTGCATCGGAGGCGATGGCACCCTGCATGCGGCCAGCAAGGTCGCCGAGTCCGGGGTCAAGGTGGTGGGAATTCCCAAGACCATCGACAACGACGTCTGGGGGACTGACAAGTCCATCGGGTTCGACACCGCGGTGCACGTGGCCACCGAGGCGGTCGACAGGTTGCATACCACAGCGGAGTCCCACAACCGGGTGATGGTGGTGGAGGTGATGGGCCGCGACGCCGGCTGGATCGCGGTGCACGCCGGTATCGCCGGTGGTGCCGAGATCATGCTGGCACCCGAGCACCCGTTTGACATCGAGGCCGTCACCCGCGCGCTCCGGCACCGGCACCGCGCGCACGCCTCCTTCTCCATCGTGGTGGTGGCCGAGGGCGCGGTCCCGGCACAGGACACCGCCATGCACTACACCACCGAACGCGATGAACTCGGACAGATCGTTGCCGGCGCCACCGCTGAACGGGTCGCGGGGGAGATCGCCGAGCGCACCGGGTTCGAGACCCGGGTCACGGTGCTCGGTCACATCCAACGCGGCGGTACCCCGCTGCCCAGCGACCGGGTGCTGGCCTCCCGGTTCGGTCACGCCGCGATCGAGGCGCTGAACCACGGACACTCCGAGGTGATGACCGCGGTGCGCGGCGAACACGTGGAACTGGTGCCACTGCGGGAGGTCGCGGGCAAACTCAAGACCGTGCCGCAGGAACTGCTCACCGCGGCTCGCGCGCTGGCCTGAGGCCGACCGTGCGGGTCAGACGGAGCCGGAGGGCACCAGTTCGACGCCCGCGGCGGTCATCCGCTCCCGGGCCTGTTCGCCGAGTTCGGGACTGACCGGCTCGGTGAGGTCGGTCAGGACCCGGGCGCGCAGACCGGATTTGATCGCATCCAGCGCCGTCTCCTTCACGCAGTGGGACTCGGCGAGGCCTACCACGTCGACCGCTGTGATCCCGCCGCGTTGTAGGATCTCCGCCAGGTGCACTCCGTCGGGGTTCGTGCCCTCGAAACCGGAGTAGGCGGCCTCGTACTCGCCCTTTTTCACCGAGTCGTCCGGAGCCAGGTCCACCAGCGCGGGGTGCAGTTCGGCCTCGGCAGTCCCGGCGACCCCGTGCGGGGGCCAGGTGTCGATGAAGTCGGGGTTGTCGGAGAAGTGGTCACCGGGGTCGATGTGCCAGTCCTGGGTCGTCACAACCAGGTCGTACCGGTCCCGGTGCTCGGCGGTGTAGCGCGCGATCTGCTCGGCCACCGCGTTCCCGCCCTCGACGCCCAGGGCGCCGCCCTCGCAGAACGTGGGTTGGACGTCGACCACGAGGAGTGCGCGTTGGGTAGCCATACCCCGACTCTGCCAGGCACCGAGCGTCCCGGCTAGGTCTGGCGTTGGTTCGCACCCAACCGGGACCGCTGCCACAACCATGCTGCCCGGGACTCTCGGGCGGAGCGGCCTCGCCCACCCCCGGCGGCGCCGTTGGTTCGCCAGTAGGCTGGACCGTCATGGAGTTCCGTCGTATCCAGGGCCTGCCGCCCTACGTGTTCACCATCATCGACGGGCTGAAGCAGCAGGCGCGTCGAGCCGGTCGGGATGTAGTGGACCTCGGCTTCGGGAACCCGGACCTGCCTTCTCCGCAGATCGCGGTGGACAAACTGGCCGAGGCCGCGCGGAAGACCCGGAACCACCGGTACTCCTCCTCCCGGGGCATTCCGAACCTACGCCTGGCCGTGGCGCAGTTGTACCAGCGACGCTTCGGCGTCACTCTCGACCCGGACACCCAGGTGCACTCCACGATCGGCGCAAAGGAGGGATTCAGCCACCTGATGTGGGTGCTGCTCGAGCCCGGTGACGCCGCGATCGTGCCCACTCCCTCGTACCCGATCCACATCTGGGGCCCGTACTTCGCCGGTGCCGAGGCCCGCCAGGTGCCGATGGGCGACGGCACCGACGGACCCGGATACATCGACCGGGTGATCGAGGCCTGGGAGATGGGCCGGCCCAAACCGCGGGTGGTGGTGCTCTCCTTCCCGCACAACCCGACCACCTCCGTGGTGGATCTCGCCGATCTGCAACGGCTGGTGGACTGGGCCCGCGAACGCGAGGTAGTCCTCGTGCACGATCTGGCCTACGCGGACATGTGCTTCGACGGGTGGGAGCCGCCCTCCCTGATGCAGTGCGCCGGCGGCGCCGAAGTGGGCGTCGAGTTGTATTCGATGACCAAGTCCTTCTCCATGGCCGGCTGGCGGGTGGCGTTCATGGTCGGGCGCCGGGACGTGATCCACGCCCTCTCCCAGTTGAAGAGTTACCTGGATTACGGCACCTTCCAGCCGATCCAGATCGCGGCCACGGTCACGCTGAACGAGGCCCAGGACTATCCGGCAGAACTGAGTGAGGTGTATGAGTCCCGGCGCAACGCTCTGCACGAGGGACTGAGCCGAATCGGTTGGGAGATCGTCAAACCCCGTGGCACGATGTTCGCCTGGGCCCGGATCCCCCCGGCCTACGCCGACATGGACTCCATCGCCTTCGCCACACATTTGGTGCACGAATGTGACGTCGCGGTCTCACCGGGAGTGGGGTTCGGTGCCGGCGGGGAGGAGTTCGTCCGGTTCGCCCTGATTGAGAACGAACACCGGATCGGCCAAGCGGTCCGGGGCCTGCGCCGCGGGCTGACCCGACTGGAGGCACCGTGACCGATGTTTTCGACCTGGATGACCTCCTTGCCCGGTACCAGGTGCCCGACCGGTCCCGGACACATCTGCGGACGAACTTCGTCACCAGCCTGGACGGGGCCGCAACCCACAACGGGCTGACGAAGGGCCTGAACAACGAGGCCGACCACCAGGTGTTCCACACCCTGCGCATGCTGGCCGACGTGGTCCTTGTCGGTGCCGGCACGGTACGCAACGAGGGCTATGAGGAGTTGGCCGTCACCGATGCCCGGGCCGACTGGCGCACAGCGCAGGGGTGGCCACCGCACCCGGTGATGGCGGTGGTCTCCCGCAGCCTCGATCTGGATCCGGGGGCCCCGCTGTTCACCCGTGCTCCGGTGCGGCCGATCGTCTTCACCACCACCGAAGCCCCCGAGGGCCCGCGCAGCCGGCTGGCCGAGGTGGCCGACGTCGTCAGTGCCGGAAGCGGGTCGGTGGAGCCCGGGCAGGTGGTCGCCGAACTGACCAGGCGCGGCCTTCCGCAGATCCTCAGCGAGGGCGGGCCGGCCTGGTTCGCCACCATGATCGAGCACGATGCGGTCGATGAGATGTGCCTGACCCTGAGTCCCTTGCTGGAGGGGGGCGATGCCACCCGGATCGTGCGCGACGGTCGCCAGCGCACCAGTGCGATGTCGCTGCTCTCCCTGCTGCGCGCCGAGGACATGCTGATCCTGCGGTACGTGCGCCCGGAACTGGCTCCGGCCGGCTGAGCCGCGTCACCGGGCGCGGCCGGGCTGAAACGGCGATCGGCGTCGTCGGGAACGACGGCGACCGGCCGTTAGGATCGGGAGACATGACCCGCATACTCTCCGCGGTGGCCTGGCCCTATGCCAACGGCCCCCGGCACATCGGCCATGTCGCCGGCTTCGGCGTTCCCTCCGACGTGTTCAGCCGGTACATGCGCATGTCCGGCCACGAGGTGCTGATGGTCTCCGGGACCGATGAGCACGGGACCCCGATCCTGGTCACCGCCGACGCCCAGGGTGTGAGCCCGCAGGAGTTGGCCGATGAGAACAACGAGATCATCGTCGCCGACCTGGTGAACCTGGGCTTGTCTTATGACCTGTTCACCCGCACCACCACCGCCAATCACATCCAGGTGGTGCAGGAGATGTTCACCACCTGCCACCGCAACGGCTACATGATCGAGCAGACCACCTCCGGTGCGATCAGTCCCTCCACCGGGCGGACCCTGCCGGACCGGTACATCGAGGGCACCTGCCCCATCTGTGCCTACCCGGACGCCCGCGGGGACCAGTGCGACAACTGCGGCAACCAACTCGACCCCACCGACCTGATCGATCCCCGTTCCAAGGTCAACGGCGAGACGCCCGAGTTCATCGAGACCAACCACTTCTTCCTCGATCTGCCCGCCCTGGCCGAGACGATGCGGGAATGGCTGGAGGAGCGCGCGGCCTCGGGCACCTGGCGCCCCAACGTCATCAACTTCTCCCTGAACCTGCTCAAGGACATGCGCCCCCGGGCGATGAGCCGCGATATCGACTGGGGGATCCCCATCCCGCTGGAGGGATGGCGGGACAACCCGAACAAGCGGCTGTACGTCTGGTTCGACGCCGTGATCGGGTACCTCTCCGCCTCGATCGAGTGGGCCCGCCGGATCGGTGAGCCGGAGCGCTGGCGGGACTGGTGGTCCGATCCGCAGGCCCAGTCATACTACTTCCAGGGCAAGGACAACATCACCTTCCACTCCCAGATCTGGCCGGCCGAGTTGCTCGCCTACGCCGGAGCCGGCGACGCCGGAGGGGAACCGGGAACCTACGGGACACTGAACCTGCCCACCCAGGTGGTGGCGTCGGAGTTCATGACGATGGAGGGGCGGGCCTTCTCCACCTCGCGTTCCCACGTGATCTACGTACGCGAGGTGCTGGAGCGGTACGGACCGGACCCGCTGCGCTACTTCATCAGCGCCAACGGACCCGAGACGGCCGATGCCGACTTCTCCTGGGCCGAGTTCGTCCAGCGCAACAACGCAGAATTGGTGGGCGGCTGGGGAAACCTGGTGAACCGCACCGCCACGATGATCCACCGCAACTTCGGGGAGATCCCCCCGGTAGCCGACCTGGAGCCGGTGGACACCGAGGTGCTCTCCCGCGTGCGCGCCGCTTTCGGGACCGTGGGCGACCTGATCGAGCGGCACCGCCAGCGCGCCGCGATCGCCGAGGCGATGGCGGTGGTGGGTGAGGTGAACAAGTACATCTCGGTCACCGAACCGTTCAAACTCAAGGCACCCGAGCAGCGGGGCCGGCTGGGCACCGTCCTGCACGTGCTGGCCCAGGCGGTCAGTGACCTCAACCGGATTCTGGCCCCGTTCCTGCCGCACGCCGCCAACCGTGTGCACACCGTGCTCGGTGGGACCAGTGAGTTCATGCCGATGCCGCGCAGTGAGCGCGTGGACGACATGGACGACGTCACCCGCGACTACATGGTGATCACCGGTGAGTACACCCGGACCCCGCCGTGGGCGTCGGTGCCGGTGACCCCGGGCACCACGATCGATGCACCCACACCGGTGTTCACCAAACTGGACACCGAGGTGGTCGAGTCCGAACGAGCGCGGCTCGGGATCCCGGCGTCCTGATGGTCTGCCGAGTGCACCGCTGGGGCCGCCGGCGTCACCGGATGACCTGCCTCCAGCACCGCCGGGCTCACCCGGCCCGCCCGATCGCGCGCTTGCCGCATCGCGGGAAGCGCTGATGGCACGGTCGCGCGGGTGGCCACCGGACCCCGAGCCGTTCGAGGTCCCGCTGGTGGACAACCACACCCACCTGACTCATGTCGGTGACGTACTGGACGACGGCGCGGGTGACCCGGGCGTGGCAGCGCACCTGCGCCGGGCAGCGGCCGTCGGGGTGGGCCGGGTGCTACAGGTGGGTTGTGACCTGGACAGCGCCCCTGCCAGTGTGGCCATGGCGGCCGCGCACCCGAAGGTGCTGGCCGGTGTGGCGATCCACCCCAACGAGGCACCGCTGCACGACGGGGTGCGGGAGGTAGCACCGGACGGACTGGAGCCGCACGTGCTGGAGCGGCACCGAGTCGGTCTGGACGAGGCCATCGCACAGATCGCCGGCCTGGCCGGTCACGAACGGGTGCGCACCATCGCCGAGACCGGACTGGACTTCTTCCGTACCGGTGAGCGAGGCCGGGCCAGCCAGCACCGCTCCTTCCGCGAGCACATCGCCCTGGCCAAGGAGTTGGACCTACCGATGCAAGTGCATGATCGCGAGGCGCACGCGGAGATCCTGGCCGTGCTCGACGCGGACGGGCCGCCTCCGGTCACGGTGCTGCACTGCTTCTCCGGTGACGCCGACTTCGCGCGGGAGTGCGCGGAGCGCGGCTTCTTCCTGTCCTTCGCCGGCACGGTGACCTTCAAGAACGCCCACTACCTGCGCGAGGCGGCGCTGGCGGTGCCGGTGAGCCAGTTGCTGGTGGAGAGCGACGCACCGTTCCTGACCCCGCACCCGTGGCGAGGCGCTCCGAACGGCCCGTACCTGGTTCCGCACACGGTGCGGGCCCTGGCGCAGGTGCGCGGTGAGGACCCCGCCGTCCTGGGCGCGGCGATCACCCGCACCAGTGAGGAGATCTACGGGCCCTGGTGAGGCCTCACCGGCACGGGTGCGCAGCGGGACCCGGGATGCCCGCACGGTGACCCGGACTCTCCGGGTCACCACCTGGGCAGGAATATCCTCTCGGGGGCTGGCCGAGAAGGTCACAGATCGGTTACGGTCGGGGGTGGCTGTACCCTCCACAGTCGTCACGTAGCCGAAGGACGCCCGTTTCTGTGTCATCCAATTCTGAGTCAACTGCATCCGGGTCCGAGCGCCGCCACCGTGCGGCCGGTTCGACGACCGCTGGGCTACCGAGGTCCCTGAAACGTGCCATCGGTGCCGGTGCCCTGGCCGTGATCATGGCCGGCTCGGTCGGTTTCGCCTCCTTCACCGGGGGTATCGCGCCGCTGAGCGGGGGATCCACTGATCAGGAGCCCGCAGCCGGACCGGACCTGGACGCCCGCGGCGTCTGGTCCCAGGTCTCCCGCAGTGGCGATGAGCGGACCGACCTGGACTCCCTGGAGGCCGACCCGGTCACCTTCACCGCCACCATCGACGGTGACGAACTGGATATCACCTCCGGGGCTCCCACCCTTGCCGATGCGTTGATCGATCACGGAATCCTGGTGGGGCTGGATGATGAGGTCTCCGCGCCGATGAACAAGCCGCCGGAGGATGGGGACGAGATCGAGGTGACCCGCGTCGGCACCGTCTTCGGTGCCGAGACGGAGGAGATCGCCTATGAGACCGAGGAGCGTTACACCAGTTCGCTGACCCGGGGGAACCGCCAGGTCCAGACGGCCGGCGTGAACGGCGAGCGGGTCCGCACCTACGTCGCCACCTACGAGGACGGCGAGGAGGTCTCCCGCACCATTCAGTCCGAGATCCTGGCCAGCGCTCCGGTCACCGAGGTGGTCCTGGTCGGTACTGCCGCACCCCAGCCCGCGCCCACCGCCACTTCCTCCAGTTCCGGCTCCTCGAGTTCAAGTTCGTCGAACTCCGGCTCCTCGAGTTCCTCGAGTTCTAGTTCGTCGAGTTCCTCCGGCTCCAGTTCGTCCGAGCCCTCCTCCTCGGGCTCCTACTCCGGCGATCCCCGGTCGATCGCCCGGCAGATGGTCGCCGACCGCGGCTGGGGCAGTGACCAGTTCAGCTGCCTGGACCGGCTCTGGCAGAAGGAGTCGAACTGGAACCACCGCGCCCAGAACCCTTCCTCGGGCGCCTACGGGATCCCGCAGTCGCTGCCCGGTAGCAAGATGGCCTCGGCCGGTTCGGACTGGCGCACCAACCCCGCCACCCAGATCACCTGGGGCCTGAACTACATCTCCGGCCGGTACGGCAACCCATGTGCAGCCTGGGCCCACTCCCAGCAGCGGAACTGGTACTGAGGGGCGCCAACCCGTGCCGACTGGCCCTGGCCGGTCGTGAGTGCGCTCACAGACCCTGGCCGGACGGTCACAATTCGATTACAGTCGCGCGGTGACGTTGCGCCCCGCGCGACGACCGCTCAGCCACCAACTCGGCTATCCCTCCCGCCGGTGATCCGGCACGACCCGTAGGACGTTTGTGAGTCTCTTCCGTAAGTCGCGATCCGACAGCCCTGACCAATCCCGGTCCGACGTCGACGTAACCGCCGACGCCCCCGCCGCGACCGACGGTTCCCATGAGCAGCCGGACACCGGTGACCAAGCCACGGAGGACGCTGGAGCCGGCGCGGCCACGCCGCGTCGACGGCGCAGGCTGGTGGCGGCCGGGGCGCTGGTCGTGGCCCTGGGCGCAGCAGGAGGACTGACCGCCGCGGCGCACAAGACGGTCGAACTGGACGTCGACGGGCAGATCCACGAGGTGTCCACGTTCAGCCGGGACATCGAGGCACTGCTGGCGGCCGAGGGCATCGAACCGGCCGAGCGTGACCTGGTGGTGCCGGCCCCGCAGGAGCGTCTGCGCGACGGTGCCCAGGTTGTGGTGCGCAGCGCCCAGCAGGTGGAGTTCCAGGTCGAGGGTGAGTTCGAGACCCTGTGGACCACCGCGCTCTCCGCGGATGAGGCCCTGGAGCACCTCGCAGCCAGCGGCCGCGAGGTGGCCATGACCGCCTCCCGCTCCTCCGGGCGTGCCGAACTGGCCATGCCGCTGACCCAGGGTGGCCCGGTGCAGATTCACATCGACGGTGAGGAGCGCACCGTCTCACCCAGTGGCACCGCCGATCTGGCCGGTGTGCTGCGCCTTGCCGAGATCGAGATCAACCCGGCCGACCGGGTGAGCCTGAGCATGGGAGACCAGGGCACCCCCGTACTGACCGTGCAGCGGGTTCAGAACGAGCGCGTCACCCACACCGAGACCATCGAGCACGAATCGGTCCAGCGCGAGACTGCCGACCTGTACCGCGGCCAATCCCGGGTGGTAGCCGAGGGCGCCGACGGCGAACGCACGTACACCAGTGCCCAGGTCCTGGTGGACGGTGAGGTCGAGTCCACCAAGCACATCGGGGTGGAGGTCACCACCGAACCCCAGGACCGGGTCGTGGAAGTCGGCACCGCCGTACGCCCGGCGCCGCAGCCGGCCCCCACGCGTTCCAGCGGCACAAGTTCGTCGGGTTCGTCCAGTTCGTCCGGTTCCTCCGGCTCGTCGGGTTCGTCCGGTTCCTCCGGCTCGTCGGGTTCGTCCGGTTCCTCCGGCTCGTCGGGTTCGTCCGGTTCGGACTCCACCAGCGGCTCCACCGGTGGCGGCTCGGTCTCAGGTGACGTCTGGGCCCGGTTGGCCCAGTGCGAGTCCGGCGGGAACCCGCGTGCGGTCTCCCCCTCGGGCACCTACCACGGGCTCTACCAGTTCTCGGTGGCCACGTGGCAGTCCGTGGGCGGCTCGGGGCTGCCCTCGGAGGCCTCCCCGGCGGAGCAGACCCAGCGCGCTCAGGCGTTGCAGGCCCGCTCCGGTTGGGGCCAGTGGCCGCACTGCTCCTCAGTGCTCGGGCTGCGCTGACGCGAGCCGGTCCCGGGCGGGCGGGCGGTCGGTCCGGTCGCTAGGCTGACCGAGCCTGCACCGCCGACCGATGGAGTACTTGATGCCCGCACCAATTCCGGATCGTTTCACCGGTTCCACCGTCCTGGTCACCGGCGCCGGGCACGGGATCGGACGTGCCACGGCCCAACGATTCCTGGCCGAGGGTGCCCGGGTGGTGCTCGCCGACGTCGACGCCGATGCGGCGGGTGAGGTGGCCGCACAGTACCCGGGCGACCACGCCCTGGCCCTGGCCTGCGACGTCACCAACACCGAGAGTGTGAACGAGGCGGTCACCACCGGCGCCCGATGGGCCGGCGGCTTGGACGTGTTGGCGAACGTGGCCGGGGGAGCCCGGCCGCACCCCCCGATCGAGGAGATGGACGACGACGAGTGGGCGCACGAACTTGATCTGAACCTGACCGGGGTGATGCGCTGTATCCGGGCGGTGGTACCGCACTTGCGGGAGGGTGGCTCGATCGTCTCGGTCAGTTCGATCAACGGCCTCGCCGCCTTCGGCTCCGAGCCGTACTCCTCGGCGAAGGCGGGCCTGACTGCCCTGACCAGGAACCTGGCGATCGACCTGGCCGCGCGGGGGCTACGGATCAATGTGGTGGCCCCGGGCACCGTGCGCACCCGGGTGTGGGACGGTCAGCGCGGTGGTGCGGACCGGAACGCCCCGCTGATCCCGCTGGGCCGCCCCGGTGAACCCGAGGACATCGCCGCGGCGATCGCGTTCCTCGCATCCGCCGACGCGGCGTGGATCACCGGAATCACCCTGCCGGTGGACGGTGGGATGCTGACCGGTCCGCGCCAGATCACCACCACCGCCGCGTGGCGGGACTTCCTGGACGCCACCGGCGACGGGTCTGCCCTAGGGTCGTGAGTGTGAGCCCGTTCACAGCCGATGTCCGCCTGCTCACCGGCTCCGACGTGCGCGACCTCGTCCAGCGCCTGGGAGTGCGTCCCACCAAGGCGCTCGGGCAGAACTTCGTCACCGACCCCGGCACCGTGCGCCGGATCGTGCGCGCCGCCGCGGTCACCCCCGGGGAGGTGGTGGTGGAGGTGGGGCCGGGTCTGGGCTCCCTCACGTTGGGACTGTTGGACGCCGGTGCCCGGGTAATCGCGGTGGAGGTCGATCCCGTGCTGGCCGGGGCGCTGCCGGAGACGGTGGCGGTGCAGGCGCCCGGCAGCGGCGCCGACCTGACCGTGCTCACCATGGACGCGATGGACCCGGGGGAGTTGCCGGCCGATCCGCTGAAACTCGTCTCGAACCTGCCCTACAACGTGGCCGTCCCGGTGCTGTTGACCTTCCTGGAGCGTTACCCCAGCCTGCGCGAGGTCCTGGTGATGGTCCAGTCGGAGGTGGCCGACCGGCTCGCTGCACCGCCCGGATCGCGCACCTACGGGGTCCCCTCGGCCAAGGTTGCCTGGTACGCCGCGGCGGGCAGAGCCGGATCGATCGGACGATCGGTGTTCTGGCCGGCGCCCAATGTGGACTCGGCACTGGTGCGCCTGGTCCGGCGGGATCCGCCGCCCACCAGCGCCACCCGGGAGCAGGTGTTCGAGGTGATCGATGCCGCGTTCGCCCAGCGCCGCAAGATGCTGCGCTCGGCGCTGGCCGCCTGGGCCGGGACGACGACGAGGGCTGAGCAGGTGCTGCGCCGCGCCGGGATCGAGCCCACCCTGCGGGGGGAGCGGGTGGACATCACGGGCTTCGCCGCCATCGCGGCTGCCGGAGCCGAGTTGGGCAGCACCGGCGAGCGCGCCACCCAGGACGCCGAGGAGTCCCGGTGAGCGCGGCCACCATGCCCCGGCCGGATGCGGTGCACGTGCGCGCTCCCGGCAAGATCAACCTGCGTCTGCGAGTGGGCCCGGTGCGCCGGGACGGTTACCACCCGTTGGCCACGGTGTTCCAAGCGGTCAGCCTGTTCGAGGACGTGCGCGCCCGGGTCGCCGATGACATCTCCGTCAGCGTCAGCGGCCGGCACGCCGAGCAGGTGCCCACCGATGAGCGGAACCTGGCCCATCGCGCCGCCACCCTGCTGGCCGATGCCACCGGGACCAGCACGGGGGTGCACCTGCACATCACCAAGGAGGTCCCGGTGGCCGGCGGCATGGGGGGAGGCTCCGCCGACGCCGCCGCCACGCTACTGGCGTGCGATCAACTGTGGGGCACCGGGCTGGACCGGGAGGAACTGGGCCACCTGGCCGCTGAACTCGGCGCGGACGTGCCGTTCGCGCTGACCGGGCAGACCGCGCTGGGCGTGGGCCGGGGAGACATGCTCACGCCGGCGTTGGCGCGTGGGCGATACCATTGGGTGCTGGCGGTCAGCGAGACCGGGCTGCCCACCCCCGAGGTGTTTGCCTTCCTGGACGCCTCCGGGGCGATCCCGCCCAACCGTCGGGTGAGCGTGCCGCCGTCGATGATGAAGGCGTTGCTCACCGGGGAACCCAGCCGACTCACCCGTCACCTGGTCAACGATCTGGCCGAACCGGCGGTGCACCTGCGCCCAGACCTGACGCAGGTCCTGGCCGCGTTCGAGGGTACCGATGCCCTGGCCACAGTCGTCTCCGGGTCCGGTCCCACCATCGCCGCGCTCGCGGCCGATCACACCGCGGCGGTGGCGATCGCCGAGCAGGTGCGCCTGTCCCGGGTGGCCGATGAGGTGCTTGTGGTGCACGGGCCGGTGCCGGGTGCTCGGCTCACCGAGCAGGTCCGTACCGATCACTGAACCCGGCCACGAGGAACCGGGCAGGGACTGCCGTCGGACTTGACCTGTATCAAGGAGATGGAGTCCCAACGTGCGTAGTTTGAGGATCACCAGCCCGGGCGAGGTGCCCGGAACGGACCCAGACAACCACGAAGGGAGCGCCACGATGAGCGCCACCACCAGTAACACGACCACCACGATCCTGCGGGCCGAAGGTTTCTCCTGCCCCTCGTGCGTGGCCAAGATCGAAAAGCGCGTCGGCAAGGTCAAGGGCGTGGACTCGGTGAAGGTCCACTTCGCCTCGGCCCGCGTCGAGGTCGTGCACGACGCCGAGGTCGCTACCACCGACGACCTGGTCGCCGCTATTGCCAAGGCCGGCTACACCGCGCGCCCATCCGCCTTCTGAAGCCGGCCGAGGAGAATCACACGATGTCGAGGCAGTACGTCTTCACCACCTACGGCGGACCCGACGGCGAGAAGCTCACCGAACGGCCGGTGCCCGAGCCGGGCAAGGGCCAGGTGACCGTGCAGGTCAAGGCAGCCGGGGTGAACCCCGTGGACTGGAAGATCCGCCAGGGTCTGCTGGGCCGGCACGAGCCGGTTCCGGTGCCGATGGGCCGCGAGGTCGCCGGGGTGGTCACCGCGGTGGGCGCGGACGTGGCGGACTTGACGGCCGGGGACGAGGTGCTCGGGCCGGTCGCCCACGGCGAGGGCGGGTTCGCCGACCACACCCTCCTGGAGGCCGCCGACGTGGTGGCCAAGCCGGAGGACCTCACCTTCGCCACTGCCGCCCTGATCCCGGTGGCCGGAACGACTGCCTACGACCTCACCCACCAGATCGAACTGGAGGAGGGGCAGAGCCTGGTGATCCTGGGCGCCGGCGGCGGGGTCGGGCACCTGGCCGCCCAGATCGGTCGGGTGCACCAGTTCCGCGTGATCGGTGTCGCCTCCGAGGGTAAGCGGCAACTCGTAGAGTCCACCGGTGCGGTGTTCGTGGCAGCCGGTGCGGGAGCGGCCGAGGCGGTGCGTGAACTGCTGCCCGAGGGCGTGGACCTGCTGGTGGACCTGGTCGGGGGACAGGCCCTGCGTGACCTCGCCCCGGTGGCAAAGTCGCCGGCCCGGATCGTCTCCGCGGCCGACGGTGACACTGCGGTTGCGCTCGGTGGGTCGGGACGGGAGGCCGACCCCGAGTCCCTCACCAAGATCACCGATGTGATCGGCTATCAGGTGATCACGCCCCGGATCAGTCACACCTTCGGCCTGGACCAGGCCCGCGAGGCGCTGGCCCTGGTCGAGTCCGGCCACGCCACCGGCAAGGTGATCATCGAGCCCTGAGCAGCGCAGTAGGGCGTCCCGGCTAGTCGGCGCCGCCGGCGAGCAACTCGCGCACCCGCGGGATCACCTCGGTGCCGTACAGTCGGATCGCCTCCATCGTGTGGACGTGTGGCATCGGCCCGTTGCTGTACTTGAGGTCGAATCGGGACAGTCCGAGTTGACGCACGGTGCGGGCGATCTTGGTAGCCACCGTCTCCGGTGATCCGGCGAACACCGCTCCGGAGGCCACCTCGGCCTCGAAGTCGGAGCGGGTGGTCGGCGGCCAGCCACGCTCCCCGCCGATCCGGTCCCGGTTGGCCTTGAAGTGGGGGAACATCAACTCCCGCGCCTCATCGTCGGTGGCGGCCACGAATCCCGGGGCGTGCACGCCCACCGGGAGTTCCTGCAGACCGAACTCGCCCAGGGCGCGCCGGTACAAGTCGGCGAAGGGCGCGAACCGGGCCGGGTCGCCTCCGATGATCGCCAGCATCATCGGGATGTTGTAGCGCGCCGCCCGCAGCACCGACTCCGGTGACCCGCCCACTCCGATCCAGGTGCGCAGCGTCCCTGCCTCGGTCTTGGGGTAGACCTGGGCGCCCTGCAGGGGCCCCCGCACCGTTCCTTCCCAGGTGACCGGCCCCTCCGAGCGCAGGTCGGCGAACAGGTCGAGTTTCTCGCTGAACAACTTCTCGTAGTCGGTCAGGTCCAGACCGAACAGCGGGAAGGACTCGGTGAACGATCCCCGCCCCAGCGTGACCTCGGCACGACCGGATGAGATGCCGTCCAGGGTGGCCATCTTCTCGTACACCCGCACCGGGTCGTCCGAGCTCAGCACGGTGACGGCAGTGCCCAGCAGGATCTGCTCGGTCCTACTGGCGATGGCCCCCAGCACGATCTCCGGGGCGGAGATGGCGAAGTCGTCGCGGTGGTGCTCGCCCAGGCCGATCGCGTCCACCCCGACCTCGTCGGCCAGCACGCCCTGCTCGACTACCTCGCGCAGCACCTGGGCCTGGGTGCGCGGGGCGCCGGAGGTGTCGACGGTGACGTCCCCGAAGGTGTCGAGGCCCAATTCGACCTCGGAGGGGGCAAGGACCGGCTGCAGCGGAGGCGTCGACTCACTCATCCGGACACGATACGCCCGGGCGTAGGCTCAGGCGACGGCGGCCAGGTCCATCAGGGCGTCGATGTCGTGGATGATCAGCCCGCGGGCACCCCGGGTGTGGGCGATCCCGGACTGTTGCAGCTTGCGTAGTTGGCGGCTGAGCGACTCGGGCGTGGTGTCGAGCAGCGAGGCGATGTCCTTCTTCGCCAGCGGCAACTCCACCACCACCCCGTCCTCGGTGGTGGTGCCGTGCAGGGAGAGCACGTACTCGGCCAGTCGCGAGGTCACATCACCGGAGATCACCGAGGCCAGCCGGGTCTCGGTCTGGGCCAGGCGCTTGCTGACCTCCTGCAGCATCCGCATCCCGATCGAGGGGTGAGCGGCCACCAGGCGGCCGAGGTCGGCATGGCGGAACACGCACATGCTGCTCGGTTCCAGCGCGGTGGTGAAGTGATCGGGTCGAGCACCGGTCAGGAACGCCGACTCACCGACGAACTCACCCGCCCCCAGCACTCGCAGGATCTGCTCGCGCCCCTCGGCGTCGACCCGGGAGACCTTCACCGCGCCGGTGTGCACCACCATCAACTGGGAGGTGTCCGACCCGGCGGCGTAAATCTGCTCGCCGGCATCCACACTCGTGGGAGTGGCGACGTCGGCGACCTTGACCTGATCGTCAAAGTTCAGGCCATGAAACAGGGGCACCTGCACCACACACAGGTCATCCCGGCCCTGCGGGACATGGGTGTCGACCACGCTGCACCTCCTGATGCGAGTCTAGGACAGGCAACGGCTGCCGCCCGGGGGTCCTCGGCCGGCACGGGACGGGTCCGTCGAGCGTTTCCTCCGGAACGTCAGCCGGTGACGACGTCCGACAGCTCCAGCCACCGTTCCTCCAGCTGCGCGACTTCGGCCTCCAACTCACGCAGCTTGTCGGTGTGCTGTTGCAGCCCTTCGTAGTCGCTCTGGTCGTGGTCGGCCAGGCGCTGATGGACCGCCTCGATGCTGCCCGCCATCTTCACCAGTCGACGTTCGATTGCGCTGAACTCCTTCTGGGCCGCTCGACGCGCTGCGCCGGACAACGCCGACGCGTCCTCAGAGTCCGACGTCGTCCTCGCGAGGTCGGGCCGGTCGGTCTGCGTCGTCACCTGCGCCTGCCGCAGCCGCAGGTACTCATCGACCCCACCGGGCACGTGCCGCAGCCGGCCGTCAAGGATCGCGTACTGCTGGTCGGTCACCCGTTCCAGCAGGTACCGGTCGTGGGAGACGACGATGAGCGTGCCCGGCCAGGAGTCCAACAGGTCCTCCATTGCGGTGAGCATCTGGGAGTCCACGTCGTTCGTCGGCTCATCCAGTGCGATGACGTTGGGTTCGCCGAGTAGCAACAGCAGCAGTTGCAGGCGGCGCTTCTGGCCTCCGGAGAGATCCTCGACGCGGGCGGAGAGGTGTTCGCGGGAGAAACCGAGGCGTTCGAGCAGTTGCGCCGGAGTGTGGTCCTTGCCGTCGATCGTGAACGTGGTCCTGGTCCGGGCCAGCACCTCGCGTACCCGGTCGCCGCCGATCTCGGCGAGTTGGGAGAACTGCTGGTCCAGCACACCGATCCGCACCGTCTTGCCGTGCTTGACGCGCCCGGTTGTCGGCTGCAGCGTCCCACAGATCAATCCCAACAGGGTCGACTTGCCCGCCCCGTTCGCGCCGAGGACGCCGGTGCGCTCACCGGGCGCGAGTCTCCAGGTGATGTCCCGCAGCACCTCGTGGTCACCGAAACTCACCGAGACGTCCTCGATGTCCACCACGTCCTTGCCCAACCTGGCCACGGCGAGTCGTTGCAGTTCGATCGGGTTGCGCGCCGGGGGGACGTCCTCGATGAGCTGGTTCGCGGCGTCGATGCGGAACTTCGGCTTGGACGTGCGGGCCGGTGCTCCGCGGCGCAGCCAGGCCAGTTCCTTGCGCATGAGGTTCTGCCGTTTCGCCTCGCTCGCCGCCGCCATCCGGTCGCGCTCGACCCGTTGCAGCACGTAGGAGGCATACCCGCCATCGAACGGCTCGACGATCCCGTCGTGGACCTCCCACGTCTGGGTGCACACCTCATCGAGGAACCAGCGGTCGTGGGTGATCACCAGCAGCCCGCCGGCGCTTTTCGCCCATCGCCGCTTGAGGTGCTCGGCCAGCCAGGCGACGCCCTCGACGTCCATGTGGTTCGTCGGCTCGTCGAGGGCGAGCAGGTCCCAGTCGCTCACCAACAGAGCAGCCAGGGCGACCCGGCGCCGTTGCCCACCACTCAGGTCGGCGATCCTCGTCTCCCACGGGATATCGGAGGCCAGGCCGCCGATCACGTCGCGGGCGCGGGCGTCGCGCGCCCACTCGTGTTCGGGCCCGTCGCCCACGATCGAGCGGCCGACCGTCTCTTCCGGATCGAGGTCGTCGCGCTGGTCCAGCACCCCGAACCGCACCCCGCCGCGACGCGTCACCCGGCCCGCGTTCGGCTCGATCTGTCCGGACAACATCCCCAGCAGGCTCGACTTGCCGTCACCGTTACGCCCGACGATCCCGATCCGATCGCCTTCCTCCAGCCCGAGCGTCACCGACTCGAAGACCACGCGCGTCGGGTACTCCAGACGCAGGCCCTCGGCTCCAAGCAGATGGGCAGCCATCAGACCACCACCTCGGCGGATTGCTCATCCGGGACGTAGGGGGTTGCCCGCACGGCGGTGGATCCGATCCCGTTCGTGACCAGCCCGAGCAGACGACTCATGCGCCGGGGCTCTCGAACTGCACGAGCAGGTGCCGCAGGAGGTCGGCCAGGTGGGTCTGCTCGGTCGGCGGCAGTGTCTTCAGCGCGTCCGCCTCGATGCGCAGCAGGTCGCTCATCGCAGCATCCACCGTGGCCATGCCCTCCTTGGTCAACCGCACCTGCACCACCCGGCGGTCGGCGGGGTGGGCGGTTCGCACCACCAGGCCGTGCACCACGAGCCGGTCGATCCGGTTGGTCATGGTGCCGGAGGAGACCATGGTCTGGTTCATCAGCACACCCGGGGTGAGCTGGTAGGGCTCCCCGGCCCGACGCAGTGCGGTGAGGACGTCGAACTCCCAGACTTCCAGATGGTGCTGGGCGAACGCGGCGCGGCGGGCACGGTCCAAGTGCCGGGCCAGGCGGGTGATCCGGGAAAACACGGACAGGGGCAGTGTGGGCAGATCGGGGCGCTCCCGATGCCAGGCGGCGACGATCCGATCCACCTCGTCCTGTGGTGTGCCCATACCCCGAGATTACTCGACATCGAGATATCGCACGTGTGGCGGTCCGTCGGGGGCCAGGGGAGTGGTCGGCCCGATGAGGAACGCTCAACTTCGCAGGGCCTCGCGCAGTTTCATCCGGCCACCGGTGGTGAGCACGGCGCGGGAGTAGATCCGCCCGCCGAGCCAGATCAGCACCGGGATGAGCACCAGCGCCCCCACCACCGCCACGATCAGGTCGGTGGCGGGCACCTCGGTGAAGGCCTGCCGCGGCGGCATCATGAACGGGGCGAAGAAGGGGATCTGGGACAACACCCGCACCAGCAGGGAGTCGGGGTTGGACGGCACCAGCCAGATGCCCAGGTAGAACGGGGCCATCATCAGGATGAACAACGGTGTGGTGACCGATCCGATGTCCTCCTGACGCGAGACCAGCGCCGCGACGCCGCCCACCAGTACCGCGTAGAGACCGAACCCGAGCACGAACCACACCAGCAGCCAACCCAGGGAGGCTGCGATATTGACCTGCACCCCGTCCAGCAGGCCCGTGGCGAGGGCCGTGAGGGTCCCGGCGGTGGCGAACAGCGTGACCTGGACCACCCCGACCACGCCGATACCCAGCACCTTGCCGGCCATCAGCACCCCGGGCCGGATCGTGGCCAACAGGATCTCCACCACCCGGCTGACCTTCTCCTCCACCACCCCCGTGGCGATCATCTGGGTGGTCTGCAACAGCGCGAACAGCAGCAGCGAGACCATCACGAACGCTACGACGATCCTGATCGGGTCCAGATCGGTGCCGGTCTCGATTACCTGCAGGGAGGGAACGGCCCCGGCCAGTTCGGACTGAGCCTGCGCCGGGTCCCCGCCCAGGGAGGTGACCAGTTCGGTCAGCGCGTACTGCTGCGTGGCATTGGTGATCGCCGACATCAACTGCACGCCCGGGATGCCGTCCACCGTCACCACCGGTCTCGCCGGTGGCCCGGACAGGTGAGCCGCCAGGTCCCCGTCCAGGACCTGCTGATCCGCGGCGTCGACCTCGACCGCGACGACCTCGAGGTTCATCCCCGCCTGGGCCCCGGTCTGCTCCAGCGCCGGGGTGAGGGAGGCGGTCTCCTGCGCCACACCCACCCGGGTGGCGGAGCTGTCCCGGCTGGCCAGCAACAACGACAGCGCCAGCACACCGCCTACGATCAGCACCACCACCACCACCGTGGCGATGATCGTGGCCTTGGACAACAGCCTGGTGCGGATCTCCCGGCCTGCTACTAGCGTGATCGCGCCGAACGTACTCATGCGGCGCTCCCGGTGCCGCCGTCATCGGCGTCGCTGTCCGTGGTGACCACGTTCCGGAACAGGTCCACCAGCCTCGGACGGATCAGCGCGAACTCCCGCACACCGCCGTGCGCCAGGGCGGCGTGCAGCAGGGGTTGCTCGGCGTCGGTGCCGGGCTGCAGCAGTTCGATCACAGTCTCCGCGCCGTCCTGACTGAGCACGCGGGTGCCCGGGACCGCATCCGCCCAGCCCGCTGGTGCGTTGCTGACCACCCGCCAGCGCTGGGTGGGCGTGGTGCGCAACTCGTCGATCGTGCCCACCGCGGCCATCCGCCCGTTGCTGATCACACCGACGCGATCACACAGGCGCTCCACCAGGTCCAGTTGGTGTGAGGAGAACACCACCGGCACCCCCTCGGCGGCGCGTTCGCGTAGCACCTGACTCATCACGTCCACGGCCACGGGGTCCAGCCCGGAGAAGGGTTCGTCGAGCACCAGCACCTTGGGGTTGTGTACCAGCGCGGCAGCCAACTGGACCCGCTGCTGATTGCCCAGGGAGAGTTTCTGGACCTCGTCCCCGCGCCGGGAATCGATGGCCAGTACCTGCGTCCAGCGCTCCATCGCCGCCGTGGCCTCCGGCTTCGACATCCCGTGCAGCCTTGCCAGGTAGACGAGTTGGGAGCCCACCTTCATCTTCGGGTACAGGCCGCGCTCCTCGGGCATGTAGCCCACCTGGCGTCGGGCCCGCAGGTCCAGTTCGGCGCCGTTCCAGCGCACCTGGCCGGAGTCGGCCGCGAGTACCCCCAGCACGATGCGCATCGCCGTGGTCTTACCGGCGCCGTTGGAACCGACGAATCCGAGGATCTCTCCGGCCCCGACGGCGAAACTCAGGTCCGTCAGGGCTCGCAGGGAACCGTAGGACTTGTTCAGGCGATCCAGTTCCAGATGGCTCACCCGCGCGCGCTTCCCTCTGGGGCGGCCGGGGGGGTGGCCGCCGGGCCGTGGGTGCCCCGGGCCCAGCGCTGCGCGCTGACCCGCAGCGCCGCCGGCGTCAGGGTGGGATCACGCTCCAGGCCGCGCAATCCGTTCCAAGCCAGGTTCACCAGATGCGCGGCTACCTGTTGCTTGTCCGGGCTGCGCGTCTCCAGCCACCACTGCCCGGTGAGGGCGATCATGCCCACCAGCATCTGGGCGTAGATGGGGGAGGTCTCGGCCGGCAGGCCCTGGCGTTCGAACGTGGAGGCCAGGATGTGCTCGACCTGGCTGGCCACGTCCCCGATCAGGGAGGAGAACGTCCCGGTGGCCTGGGCCACGGGGGAATCGCGCACCAGGATCCGGAACCCGTCGGTATGGGTCTCGATGTAATCCAGCAACGTCAGAGCGGTGGCCTGGACCGTCACCTTCGGGTGGCCGCCGCGTTCCAGCGCGCCGGTCAACGCCGCCAGCAGGGTTTGCACCTCACGGTCCACGATGACGGCGTAGACGCCCTCCTTGCCGCCGAAGTGCTCGTACACCACGGGTTTGGACACCTGGGCCCGGGCGGCGATCTCCTCGACCGAGGTGGAGTCGAACCCCTTCTCGGCGAACAGCGAACGCGCCACATCCAGGAGTTGCTCACGGCGTTCGCGTGCACTCATGCGAGCCCGCGGAGGGCGTCTGCTCGACTCGGTCACGGAATCATCCTGCCTGACGTCGGTTCCGCTGCGAGACACTACAGTAGGCTCCGACGCTGGTGCAGACGTTCCCGGGCCCTGGGCACGGGAACCTCGCAGCATTCCGCCCTGGTGTAATTGGCAGCACGCCGGCCTTTGGTGCCGTGTGGTCCGGGTTCGAGTCCTGGGGGCGGAGCCCTTGCCGCCGTACCGGGTCGTGTTCTTCGCCGCCCGGTTCGCGCCCCCCGGATTCCACCGAGCGGGGTGGACGTGATCACCACCACCATGGGGCTGAGCACCCTGGCAGCAGAGCAGTACAGTGGAGCGTGTGAGCCGACCCGCCCCTGCTGCTGTTGTCATTCTTGCTGCCGGCCAAGGCACCCGCATGCGGTCGGCCAGGGCCAAGGTGCTGCACCCGATCGGGGGAGTGTCCCTGCTCGGCCACGTGCTTGCCACCGCCCGCGCAGTCGAGCCCGAGCACTTGGTCACCGTGGTCCGCCACCAGCGCGACCAGGTGGCCGAGCACATCGAGACCCTGGATCCCGACGTGCTGATCGCCGACCAGGACGAGATCCCCGGCACCGGCCGTGCCGTGCAGTGCGGCCTGGCTGCGCTCGACCTGGCCGCCCAGGGCCGGGCCATGGCCACCAGCGACCAGCGCGAGGAACTTCCCAGGGCGGATGAGATCGCCATCAGTGGCACCGTGGTCGTCCTTCTCGGTGACGTCCCGCTGCTGCAGCCGCAGACTGTGCAGGAGGTGCTGGACACCCACCACGAGCAGGGCAACGCGGTGACGGTGCTGACCACGCACCTGCCCGATGCGAGCGGGTACGGGCGGATCGTGCGCGATCAGGACGGGGCGGTCACCGGCATCGTCGAGCACGGTGACGCCACCGCCGGGCAGCGCGCCATCACCGAGATCAACTCCGGGGTGTTCGCCTTCGACGCCGCGGTGCTGCGCGACGGCCTGGGTCAGGTCGATGCGGGCAACAACCAGGGTGAGGTCTACCTGACCGACGTGCTGGCCCACGCCCACCGCGCCGGACACCGCGTGGGCACGGTGGTGGTGGCCGACTCCCTGCAGGTCGAGGGCGTCAACGACCGGGTGCAGCTGGCCACCCTGGGTGCCGAACTCAACGCCCGCACTCTGCGGCACTGGATGCGCGCCGGGGTCAGCATCGTGGATCCGACCAGCACCTGGGTGGACGTGGGTGTGGAACTGGAACCCGACGTGACGCTGCTACCCGGCACCCAGCTGCACGGTCAGACCCACGTGCTGACCGGGGCCACCATCGGACCTGACACCACCCTGACCGACGTTCAGGTCGGCCCGGGTGCCACCGTCATCCGTAGCCACGGCGAACGGGCCCAGATCGATGCCGGCGCCACCGTGGGTCCCTTCGCGTACCTGCGCCCGGGCACCGCGCTGGGCGAGCGGGGCAAGATCGGAGCGTTCGTGGAGACAAAGAACGCCCAGATCGGGGCGGGTTCGAAGGTGCCGCACCTGTCCTACATCGGCGACGCCACGATCGGACGCGAGACCAACATCGGCGCCGCCTCGGTGACGGTGAACTACGACGGCGTGACGAAACGGCGCACCACGATCGGAGACCATGCCCGCACTGGTGCGGACAACATGTTCGTGGCTCCGGTGACGGTGGGCGATGGCGCCTACACCGGCGCCGGGACCGTGCTACGCCGCGACGTGCCACCCGGTGCGCTGGGCATCTCCGGGGGGCAGCAGCGAAACATCGAGAATTGGGTGTTGAGCAGACGAGCGGGAACCCCGGCCGCCCAGGCTGCCCAGGCCGCACTGGAGGCCGATGACCGCGACGGGGCCTCCGCGGAGCTGTCGCCCCAGGCGCAGGCCGAGCGGAGCCGGGCCGGCACGACGAACAACGCGGCGGATCAGGACACAGCAGCGAACCGGCACGGATCGGCACACCTGGATGAGGAGCGATGACCGGGATCACGAGTTATGGCGAGAAGCGGCTGGTGCTGGTCTCGGGCAGGGCGCACCCCTCGCTGGCGGCCGATGTGGCCGACGAACTGGGAATCGAGATGGTGCCCACCACCGCCTATGACTTCGCCAACGGGGAGATCTACGTCCGGTTTGCCGAGAGCGTGCGCGGTGCCGACGTGTTCGTTTTGCAGTCCCACACCGCCCCGATCAACCAGTGGATCATGGAGCACCTGCTGATGGTCGATGCCCTCAAGCGGGCCTCGGCCAAGCAGATCACCGCGGTGGTGCCCTTCTACGGGTATGGCCGCCAGGACAAGAAGCATCGCGGTCGCGAGCCGATCTCGGCCCGGCTGGTCACCGACCTGTTCGCGACCGCAGGCGCGGACCGGCTGATGAGCGTGGACCTGCACGCCGCTCAAACCCAGGGCTTCTTCGACGGGCCGGTGGACCACCTGTGGGCGATGCCGATCCTGACCGAGCACGTTCGCACCCGGGTGGACACCTCCAACGTCACCGTCGTCTCA
The DNA here is from genome assembly GCF_049725185.1 of Pseudactinotalea sp. Z1748. Taxonomy (NCBI): domain Bacteria; kingdom Bacillati; phylum Actinomycetota; class Actinomycetes; order Micrococcales; family Cellulomonadaceae; genus Pseudactinotalea; species Pseudactinotalea sp. Z1748. The sequence continues at coordinate 418,948 of NZ_JBMPQB010000002.1, forward strand.
CCCGACGCCGGGCGGATCCGGGTCGCCGAGCACTGGGCGGCCAAACTTGGTGGCGGACCATTGGCATTCGTCCACAAGACCCGCGATATGGGCCGGCCCAACCAGGCCGTGGCCAACCGCGTGGTCGGTGAGGTGGAGGGTCGCGACTGCGTGCTGGTCGATGACCTGATCGACACCGGCGGCACCATCTCCGAGGCGGTCAAGGTGCTCGAGGGCGCCGGCGCGGCCTCGGTGATCGTGGCCGCCACCCACGGGGTGCTCTCCGACCCGGCCGCCCAACGGCTCTCGGAGTGCGGAGCCCGGGAGGTGGTCGTCACCGACACCTTGCCCATCACGGCCGAGCAGCGCTTCGACACCCTCACCGTGCTGTCCATAGCCCCGCTGATCGCACGGGCCATCCGCGAGGTCTTCGACGACGGGTCGGTGACGTCCTTGTTCGACGGCAACGCCTGACCAGTGACGCCTGATCGCGCTCGGCCGGCTCCTCCCCGCACCGCCGCCGCCGCTGCTGCGCCTTCGCCCCGGCCGGTCCTGGTGCTGGACTTCGACGGGACCGTATGCGTGGGCGACGCCCCGGTGCTGGATTACGCCGAGCAGGTGGCCGGCCGGCTACCGCCGTCGGGCCGGGAGCGGGTACGCACCGGGATCAGGGAGTTCCTGGCCGGGAGCCGGGCCCTGCCCGACTGCGAGGACGGGTACCAGGCGGTGGTGGCCCTCAGCGGCCAGGACCTGTCCCAGGAGGACCTGTCCGCGGCCTATCTCGCCTCCCGGGCGGAGTTGGACGTCGACGCGACGCATCCGCCCAAAGGGCTGACGCAACTCCTGGACGAGTTGCGTGCCGCCGGTGTGGTCGTGGTCCTGGTGACCAACGCGCCGTTGGTCGGGGTGGATGTGTGGCTGGCCCGGCACGAGGTGGCCGAGCGGCTCGACGCCGTGGTACCCGACGCCGGTAAGCCGGCCCGGATGCGCGCGGTACTCAGTGGCATCCTGACCGAATTCGGGGCCGAACCGGCGCACCTGGCAAGCGTGGGTGACGTGTGGCGTAACGACATCGAACCGGCGATGGCGTTGGGCGGGGTCGGGATGTACCTGGACCGCTTCGGTGCGGGGCTGGGGCCGGCCAGCCGGACCGAGACCACGTTCGAGGCGATGTACCCGCACATCCGCCGCTGGGCGCGTGATGCCGGCGCGGTGGCGGACGACCGCACCGGTGCGGACACCCAGAGTTCACCCAATTGAGACCTTCCGGGCCTTCCGCCGGAACCGGAGCGTGAACTAGCGTGAAACGTGCGTTCACAAGCGCGTGTGCCCGACGAAACGTTGTTGCGCGGGATCTGTAGCCGACCGAGTTGAAGAACAAGGAACCTCCGATGAAGCGAACCACGACCTGGGCGGCGCTGGCCGCCGCCTCCCTGCTCGTCCTGAGTGCGTGCGGCAACGGGGCCGACGACACCGACGCGGACACCGACACCAACGGCGCGGCCGAGGATGTCACCGAGGACGACGGCGACGACGCCGACTCTGCTGATGGCGCCGGGGAGGACCCCGACACCCTCGTCCTGGGCCTGGTGCCATCCCAGGACATGGACAAATTGGTGGAGGACGCCGACATGCTGGGCGACCTGCTCTCCGAGGAACTCGGCATCGAGGTCGAAGCGGTGGTGACCGAGTCCTACAATGCCTTGATCATCGCGATGGAGACCGGTCAGGCCGACATCGGCATGTTCGGACCGATCGCCCTGGTCCAGGCTGCCGACCGAGCCGGCGCCGAGATCGTGCTGCAATCGGTGCGCTTCGGGTCGCCCACTTATCACACGCAGTGGTTCACCAACGACCCCGACACCTACTGCCTGGACGATGTGGTCGAGGTGGAGCAGGAGGACGGTGCGATCTTCACCTTCTGTAACGGCACCGACAGTGCCGATGCCGGTCCGGTGGGCGAGGACGCCCTGGCACTGATCGATGGGGACACCCTCATCTCGATGGTGGACGCCAACTCCGCGTCCGGTTACTACTACCCGGCCACCCAACTCGAGCGTGTGGCCGGCCTGGACGCGCTGGGGCTGAACACCCAGTTCGCCGGAGGCCACCCGAACTCCATCCTGAACGTGGCCGGTGGTGACTACCCGGTCGGGGTGAGTTTCGACGACGCTCGCGACAACGTGGTGGAAGAGGATCCCGAGATCGGTGAGAAGGTCACCGTGTTCGCGTGGTCCGATGAGATCCCGAACGACGGCGTCGCCGTCGCCGGCTCCCTGTCGGGCGACCTGCAGCAGCGGATCGCCGACGCCATGATGGCGGTCATCTCAACCGAGGACGGCGCGCATGCCTTCGATGAGGTGTACAGCATCGAGGACCTGGTCCCGGCGGACCTGGACGCGCTGGATGCCGCCCGCCAGGTGGAGTCCAACTTCGGCGAGTGACCATGACCGGGGGGAGCGGAGGAGCACTCCGCTCCCACCGGTGTGTGGCCTGTGAGGAAGCAGCGATGATCGAGTTCTCCGACGTGTCCGTGACCTACCCCAACGGGGTGAAGGGGTTGGACGGTGTGGACCTGACGATCCCGGATGGCCAGTTCGTGGTCGTGGTCGGGTTGTCCGGTGCCGGTAAATCAACCCTGGTGCGGTCCATCAACGGCCTGGTTCCCGTCACCGGAGGTGATCTGACCGTCGACGGGGAGTCGGTCAAGGGTGCCGGACGGCGCAAACTGCGGGCGCTGCGCTCGGACATCGGGATGATCTTCCAGTCCTTCAACCTGGTGCGGCGCACCTCGGTGATGAACAACGTCCTGATGGGGCGGTTGCATTCCACCGGTACGCTGCGGTCCTCCCTGGCGTTGTACTCCAAGGCTGACAAGGAACTCGCCTTCACCGCGCTCGAGCGGGTGGGCATCGTGGAGAAGGCGTGGGTCCGCGCCTCCCAACTCTCCGGCGGTCAGCAGCAGCGGGTAGCGATCGCCCGGGCGCTTGCCCAGGACCCCAAGATCATGCTCGCTGACGAGCCGGTGGCCTCCCTGGACCCGCCGACGGCGAACCAGGTGATGAAGGATCTGGAGCGGATCAACCGGGAACTGGGCATCACCACGGTGGTGAACCTGCACTTCCTGGACCTTGCACGCCGATACGGCCAGCGGATCATCGGTATGCGCTCGGGCAAGATCGTCTTCGACGGGACCGGTGAGGAAGCCGACGACGAAGTCTTCGAACGCATCTACGGTCGATCCCTGACCGCGGATGACGTGATCGCCAAGGAGCCCGGAGCGATCGCGTGAGCACCACCGCCACTGCTGATCGACCCGCCGCGGCGGCACCAGCACGGCCGCGCAAACCCAAGCCCAGCCCCGCGGTCATCGGGGGCCTGACCATCACCGCCGCGATCACCGTGTGGGCGGGTTGGTCGATCGACTTCACGCTGATGCCGTTGTTCACCGATGTCACCCGCGGCCGGCACGTCATCGCCGAGTTCTTCGACCCCGACTGGGCCTTCCTGACCCGTGCGGTGGTGATCGAGTCGTGGCTCACCACGCTCTTCATCGCCATCCTGGCCACCGCGGTGGGCTGCGCGATCGGGTTGGGGATGGCGATGCTCGCCAGCAAGACGTCGGCACCGAACAAGGCCACGTACCAGGTGTCCAAGGCGGTGCTGTCGGTGCTGCGGGCCCTGCCCGATGTGGCCCTGGGCTCGCTGTTCGCCGCGATCGTGCTGCCCGGCCCCCTCGCCGGCATTCTGGCGCTGATCATGTTCAACATCGGGGTGATCGCCAAGCTCACCGGCGAGACCGCCGATGCTGTGGACCCCGGGCCGATCGAGGCGGTGGAGGCCGGCGGTGGCAACCGGATCCAGCGGGCCCGGTGGGCGATCTTCCCGCAGATCGCTCCGAACTACCTGTCCTACTGCTTCTACGTGTTCGAGTTGAACCTGCGCGCCTCGGTGGTCATCGGCATCGTCGGCGGTGGCGGCATCGGCGCACTGATCAGCACGTTGCTCGGGCAGTTCCAGCACGAGCGCCTCGGTGCGATCATCGTCAGCCTGTTCGTGGTGGTGTTCGTGCTTGACCAAGCCTCCCGCGCGGTGCGACGGAGGCTGACATGAGCGACCGGACAACGAGACCGCGCGCCGGCAGCCCGACTCACACCGGGGGCACCCGGCCGGCTCCGCCATCCAAGACCCGCAAGACGCTCGCGATGATCCTCACCCTGGTCATCATCCTGGTGGCGCTCTGGCAGGTGGACGCCAACTGGCCGCGACTGGCCAACCTGTTCACCACCGGGCCGGAGTACTTCCGGCTGATGACCCAGGGCGTGCTGCAGAACCCGTTGGTGGATCCGAACACCGAGTACTGGTCCCGTGCGACCTCGCTGATGATCGAGTCGCTGCACATGGCGTGGATCGGCACCATGCTCGGGGCGTTGCTGTCCTTCCCGATGGGATTCCTGGCCGCCTCCAACGTCTCACCCAGGGCCGTGGTCTTCGTGACACGGCAGATCCTGAACATCATCCGCGCGATCCCCGAGTTGATCCTGGCGATCGCGGTGATGCTCCCGATCTTCGGCCTCGGACCGCTCGCCGGCGCGATGGCCCTGGGGGTGGGCGCTGTGGGCACGCTGGGGAAACTGACCTCGGAGGCGATCGAGGGGATCGATCTGGGGCCGGTGGAGGCCGCCCGTGCCGCCGGGGCGAACAAGTGGCAGGTGCTGCGTTGGGGGATCACCCCGCAGGTGATGCCGGAGATCATGGCGTTCTGGCTGTACCGGTTCGAGATCAACATCCGCGCCGGGGCGATCCTGGGGTTCCTCGGTGCCGGAGGGATCGGATCGTTGCTGAGCCAGTTGTTCAACGTACGGGCCTGGGACCGGATCGGCATCACGCTGATGGTGATCATCCTCATCACCGTCCTGGTGGACCAGATCTCCGCGCGGGTGCGAGCCCGGATCATCTCCGGTGACCCCAGGGCCACGCTGGTCGAGGTGGATGCCGAGGTGGTATGAACACCGGACCGCAGGTTCCCGAACTGGGCTCGGTTCCGGGGCGGATCCGGGCCGGGATGGCGCTGCTGCACCCGAGCGAGTTGCGGGTAGCCGAAGTCATCGCGAGCCGTCCGGAGTGGGCGATCGAGGCCTCGGCGCAGGAAGTAGCCGATGCAGCCGGGACCTCGCGCGCGACCGTGGTGCGTACCGCCCAGCGGCTGGGCTTCACCGGCTACCCCCAACTGCGGGTCCTCCTTGCCCGGGATGTGGGCGCGATGTCCCCGCTCGGGCGTCGGTGGGACGAGGCGGATGCCGAGTCGGCGGGCAAGGTCGGGGGACCGGCGGGAGCCGACCCGGACGCCGGCCCGTTCGAGTTGCCCGGCCCGGCCGGTCCGGACGACGCCATCGGCCTGGTTCGTGAGTACCTCGCCCAGGTGCGCACGGCGGTGGAGCATCTTCCGTCCCTGCTGCCCGAAGCCGATGTGGTGCGCGCTGTGGATCTGTTGCACCGGGCACGCAGCGTCCTGGTGGTCGGCACCGGACTCTCGGAGCCGATCGCGCTGGAGGCGGCGTTGCGGTTGAACGCCACCGGGATCCTCGTCGAGGCGCCGCCGGACCGGGTCCTGCGCGGTACCCGTGCCCGGGCGCTGACCGAGGCCGATGTGTGCCTCGCGATCAGCGGGTCGGGTAGCACCCGGGACACCCTCCAGCCGGCCCGGGCCGCCGCGGCGGCGGGAGCCAGCGTGATCGCGCTGACCGCGACCACTCCCAGTCCGCTGGGGGATGTCGCAACGGTGGCGCTGGTGGCATCGATGGGTGTGAGTGCCTCGTTGGGTACGGGCACGTTCGCCGAGGAGATCACCCGCACCCCGAGACTGCCCCAGACCATCGTGGTGAATGCGCTCGTGCATGCGCTGATCGCGCGCGATCCCCAGCGTGCGCAGGCAGCACAGAACCGGATGCTGGAGGTCATCGGCGACGCCTTCGCCCAGGACCCCCTCTGAGCGTGTGTGCTCGCACACCTTCGCCCTGCCCGGCCGGTACAGGTGGTGACCCACGGCGGTCATGGGGCTAGGATGGACAGGTTGCCTCGGCGAGGGACGTCGGTTGGGCAGATGCGCCCGCTGTCAGTCCGTGATTCGACGCGGTGGTCCCGACCTTCGCGCGTCGTCCGCCCGGTGTCCCCGCCCGTGGCCCACCCACCGACCTGCACGCTTCCCTTTCGGAGATCCTCACGTGTCTGACAACGACAAGTACACCCTTGAAGCCAATGTCCGTACCGAGTTCGGCAAGGGCGCTGCCCGCCGCACCCGGCGCGCCGGCCTGATCCCGGCGGTGATGTACGGGCACGGGAGCGACCCGATGCACCTGACCCTGCCCGGTCACGAGACATTCCTGGCGTTGAAGGACAACCCCAACGCACTGCTCACCCTGGTGGTCGACGGCGAGAGCCAGTTGGCCCTGTCCAAGGACGTTCAGCGCGACCCGGTGCGGCGCACGATCGACCACGTCGACCTGGTACAGGTGCGTCGCGGTGAGAAGGTCTCGGTGGAGATCGCCGTGCACATCGAGGGGGAGTCCGCCCCGGACACCATCCACACCCTGGAGATGCAGACCCTGCAGGTGCTGGCCGAGGCCACCAACATCCCCGAGTACGTCGTGGCCAACATCGACGGGCTCGAGGAAGGCCACGTGCTGCGCGCCGGCGATCTGCCGCTGCCGGCGGGCGTGGAGTCGGAGGAGGACCCCGACACCGTGGTCGTGCTCATCACCATCCCACGGGTCTCGGAGGAGGACCTCGAGGCCGACACCGAGGACGCCGAGGAGCCGGCCCTGGTCGGGGAGCCCGAGGGCGAGACCGACGAGGGTGGCGAGTCCGAGGGCTGAGCCCCTCCGCCCGTCGCCTCGCACACATGACCCTGGGTCACGATGAGTGCTGAACTGTGGCTCGTGGTGGGCCTGGGTAATCCAGGGCCCACCTATGCCGGGAATCGTCACAACGTCGGCGCCATGGTGATCGAGGCGGTGGCGGAACAGGTGCCCGGGGAGTTCGTGCGCCATCGGGCAAGGGCGCAGGTGCTCGATGGCCGGATGGGCGTACGGTCCGGTGGAGCGCCCGGGCCGCGCGTGGTGCTGGCCAAACCGTCGACGTACATGAACGTCTCCGGGGCACCGGTGGCGGCCCTGTGCCGGTTCTACTCGGTGCCGCCCGAACGCCTGCTGGTGGTGCATGACGAACTGGACCTGCCCGCCCACACCCTGCGGTTGAAGCAGGGTGGTGGCACCGGTGGGCACAACGGGCTGAAGTCGATCAGTGCGGCGCTGGGCACCCCGGGGTATGTGCGCCTACGGGTGGGGATCGACCGGCCGCCGGGCCGGATGGACCCTGCCGATTACGTCCTGCAGGACTTCCCCGCCGGTGAGCGCACCGAGTGGGCGGTGACCGTGGAGCAGGGCGCCCAGGTGATCCGCGACGTGATCCACGACGGCCTGGAGCGCACCCAGAACCTGCTGCACACCAGCACCTGACGTCCGGCCGCGGCGGTGCGGAAAGGACCGCCGCGCCGGCGCCACCCCGGCGCTACTGTGCATGCCAGGGTGAGACGGCGACGAGGGGCGCACCATGACAACGAACGACGGCGGAACACGCCTACCAGCGCACACCTACCAGCAGCCGGTGGCGCGGGGCTACGGGCCGGGACCTGCCGGCACTCAGCAGGTCAGGCGTGGTCAGCCGGGGTTGGGCTGGTTGTTTCTGGCCCCGGTGCTGGTGCTGGTGCTGTTCCAGCAACTCATCCCGGCCGTGCGCACCTTCGTAATGAGCATGCAGGACGGGTCGATGCTGGCCGATGGGGCCTGGGTCGGGATGGCGAACTACCAGAGGATCGCCTCTGCAGGACTGCTGCAGGCAGTGCTCTCCGGGGCCCTGGTCGGAGCGGTGATCGCCGTCGTCGGTTTCGCCGCCGGGTTCGCCCTGGGTCTGCCGGCCAGGGCTGCCGCGGGCGGCGCCCGCCGGGTCGGCCTGGCGATGGCAGGTTTGGCGCTGATCTGCGTGGCCCCGGTGGCATCGGTGATCGGCGTGAGCCAATTGGTTCATCCGGTGAATGCCGCCCGCGTTTCGCAACTGCTGGTGTGGCTGCCTGCGGCCACCGTGAGCGGTTTCCTGACGGGTGCGCTGGCCCGTCCCCCGGTACGTATCGGGGGCACTGCGGCAGTCGGAGCAGCCGTCGCCGCGATGGCCGGCGCGGCCTTGAGCGTCCAATCGGCTGCGGGTGTGCTGCTGGGACGGTCATCCGGGGACCCGGCGGCGATGATCTACCACTTCTCATTCCTGCAATTCCACATCGGTGCCGGAGCGGCTGTCAGCACCGTGCTGATCCTGGTCACCGTGCTCCTGGGGGTGCTGGCGACCCAGGCGCTCCTCGCCTCCCGATTGCGGTTGCGGACCGGTGTCCGGCCCACGCCCGGACGCCCGGAGCTCGGCGCGCACCTGGCCCACTCCGGCCACCCGGCTGCTGTGGACCACCGCCCCCGGGGTGGCGCCGGTGCGGTGATCGGTGGAGTAGTGGTGTTGCTCCTCGCAGTGGTGGCTAGTGCCCCGTGGTTGTTCGCCGGGGCTCTCGGGCCGGGCGACCCTATGCCCAGCGGACGGGAACTCCCCGCTGCGGGTGCGGCGTTGCTCGGCACATGGCTCGGTGGCGCGGGAGAGGTTCTGCTGGTGGTGGTGGTGGCCGCGCTCGCCGGCCGGGGCATCGGCTACCACCGTCCACTGGGGGAGCGCAGTGTGCCGGTGCTGTTGACGATCCTGTCGCCCGCGCTATTCCTCGGTCTGGTTCCGTTGATGACGGTGCACTTCCTGGACCGCTCCGACCTCGGCTTGATCGGGACGTTCCTGGGGAGCGTGCATCCACACCTGGTGGTCGTGCCGCTGGTCTTCCTGTGCGCCTACCTCGCGGACGCCCGGCGCACGAGCGTCGATGGGCCGGGAGCGGCCCGCCGGACGACGGTGGCCGCGATCGGACTGGCCGCGGGGTTCCTGCTGCTGCTGCGATCAGAATCGATCTGGTCACTGCTGGTGGGCGGGCCGAGAGATCAAGACTCGGTGATGATGGCGCTGCAGGTCTGGCAGATGGGGAGGGCTCCCGAGGCGTTGGGGCTACTCAAGCCGTGGCCCGTGCTGGTGCTGATGGCTGCGGTCCTGGTCACCTGCGCGATCGGTCTCGGCCGCCTACAACTGGGCTACGCAGGACCGCACGCCGCCGGCGCGTATCAGGGGCAGCCCCCGTTCCAGGGTCAACCCCAACAGCACCCGTCTCAGGGGCAACCCCCACATGCACCGGGTGTCCCGCCGCGGCAGCACCCGTATCACGGCCCGTCGCCGCAGGCGCTGCCAGGAGGTTGATGCCGCCCAGGGTGGTCACCCTCACGCCGGCGCCCCGGGCGCGAGTGCACCCACGGCGGTAAACTGGAACACTGTGCGACCCGCCCCCCGCATCCGCGCGGTGCGGGCCGTTCGTGCTGCCTGCGGACCCCCTGGCGGCGCCCTGCCGAAGCACGCCCAACCCGGATCATCCCGCGAACGAGGACCTTATGAGCCTGGCCGGACTACTTCCCGCCCTGCGCGCCGATCAGGCGCTGACCGAACTCGTTGATGCGGTCGCCACCCGCGGTGACCTCGACGTCACTGCCTCCGTGGGCGCGCGGCCGGCCATCCTGGCCGACCTGGCCCTACGCGGCGCTCGGCCGCTGGTGGTGCTCACCGCCACGGGCCGGGAGGCGGACGAACTGGCCACCGCGCTGGGGACCTACCTCGATCCGGCCGATGTGGCGACCTTTCCGGCCTGGGAGACCCTGCCGCATGAGCGGCTGTCCCCGCGTAGTGACACCGTGGCCCGCCGCATCGCGGTGCTGCGCCGCCTGGCCCACCCCAACGCCGCCGAAACCGGAACCGGAGGAACAGCGGGGCCGGGTCGCCCGATCCGGGTGCTGGTGGTGCCGATTCGCGCCGCCCTGCAGCCGGTCGTCAAAGGCCTGGGCGACCTGGAACCGGTGGCACTGCGCAATGGGGAGCACGCGCCGATGGAGCAGGTGATCCAAGACCTGGTCGATGCCGCCTACACCCGGGTGGACATGGTGGAGCGGCGCGGGGAGTTCGCCGTCCGCGGCGGGCTGCTGGATGTGTTCGCCCCCACCGAGGCACACCCCCAGCGGGTGGAGTTCTGGGGTGATGAGGTGGAGGAGATCCGCTGGTTCTCCGCCGCCGACCAGCGCTCCCTGGAGATCAGTGAGGACGGGTTGTGGGCGCCGCCGTGCCGGGAGATCCTGCTCACCGATGCGGTACGCGAGCGCGCCCGGGACCTGATTCCGTCGCTGCCCGGGGCCACCGACATGCTGGAGAAGCTGGCCGAGGGTATCGCCGTGGACGGGATGGAGTCCCTGGCCCCCGCGTTGGTCGAGGGGATGCAGCCGCTGCTGGACCTGGTGGATCCCGAATCCTTGGTCCTGGTCAATGAACCCGAGCGGGTGCGTCGGCGCGCCCACGACCTGGTCGCCACCACCGAGGAGTTCCTGGCCGCTGCCTGGACGTCGGCTGCCGCCGGTGCGCACACCCCGTTGGACCTGTCCGAGGCCTCCTTCGAGACCCTGGCCGATACCCGCCAGGTTGCGCTGCGGCGCGGACTGGGCTGGTGGACCCTGGGGGCCTTCGGCCGGGACGCCGAACTGGAGGACCTCGCCGACCCGACTGCGGCCGAGGCCGCGACCGCCGGCGATGAGGATGATCCGTTCCCGGCTGCCGGGCACACCGTCGTCGTCGACTCCCGAGACGTGCACGGCTACCGCGGTGACACCGAGAAGGCGGTGGCCGACCTGCACGACCTCACCGGACAGGGCTGGCGGTTGGTGCTGGTCACCGAGGGGCCCGGACCGGCGCGCCGGATGGTGGAGATGCTGCTGGACGCCGAGGTGCCAGCCCGCCTGGTCGCCGGGGTGGAGCCCGCCGGTGCCGATGCCCGGTCTGGGGAGGACGAGAGTCTGCCGACGGCGGGGGTGGTGCTGGTCACCACCGCGTCGGTGGGTAGGGGGTTCGTCAGCGAGGACCTGCGCCTGGCGTTGTTCACCGAAGCCGACCTGACCGGCCGGGCCGGGGCGGCCTCCACCAGGGACATGCGCCAGATGCCCTCCCGGCGACGCAACGTGGTGGACCCATTGGCCCTGCGGCCCGGTGATTTCGTGGTGCACGAGCAGCACGGGGTGGGCAAATTCGTCGAACTGCTCAGCCGTACCGTGGGCGCCGGGCGCAACGCCGCCACCCGGGAGTACCTGGTGATCGAGTATGCCCCCTCCAAGCGCGGTCATCCCGGGGACCGGTTGTACGTGCCCAGTGACTCCTTGGACCAGGTGACCAAGTACACCGGTGGGGAGTCGCCGTCGCTGAACAAGATGGGAGGTTCGGACTGGGCCAAGACCAAGGGCCGGGCGCGCAAGGCGGTCCGGGAGATCGCCGGTGAGCTGATCCGGCTGTACTCCGCGCGGATGGCCACCACCGGGCACGCCTTCGGTTCCGACACCCCCTGGCAGCGTGAACTGGAGGACGCCTTCGCCTTCGTGGAGACCCCCGACCAGGCGGTCACCATCGATGAGGTCAAGGCGGACATGGAAAAGCCCGTGCCGATGGACCGGCTGGTCTGCGGGGACGTGGGCTACGGCAAGACCGAGATCGCGGTGCGGGCGGCGTTCAAGGCCGTCCAGGACGGTAAGCAGGTGGCGATCCTGGTGCCCACGACCCTGCTGGTGCAGCAGCACTTCGAGACCTTCTCCGAGCGGTACGCCGGTTTTCCCGTCGAGGTGCGCGCGCTGTCCCGCTTCCAGAGCAAGGCTGAGGCCCAGGAGGTCAAGGACGGCGTGACCTCCGGGGCTGTGGACGTGGTCATCGGCACCCACCGGCTGCTCACCGGGGAGGTGCGGTTCAAGGACCTGGGCCTGGTGGTGATCGATGAGGAGCAGCGATTCGGGGTGGAGCACAAGGAGACCCTGAAGCAACTGCGCACCAACGTGGATGTGCTGGCGATGAGCGCCACCCCGATCCCGCGCACCCTGGAGATGGCGGTGACCGGCATCCGGGAGATGTCCACGCTGGAGACCCCTCCGGAGGAGCGCCACCCGGTGCTGACGTTCGTCGGGCCCCACGCGGACAAGCAGATCGCCGCGGCGGTGCGGCGGGAGTTGCTGCGGGAGGGGCAGGTGTTCTACGTGCACAACCGCACCGAGTCCATCGACCGGGCCGCCGCCCGGATCCGGGACTTGGTGCCCGACGCCCGGGTGGTGGTGGCACACGGGCAGATGAACGAGCACGAGTTGGAGCGGGTGATCGTCGACTTCTGGAACAAGCGCGCCGACGTGCTGGTCTCCACCACGATCGTGGAGACCGGCCTGGACATCTCCAACGCCAACACCCTGATCGTGGAGCGTGCTGATGCGATGGGCCTGTCGCAGTTGTACCAGTTGCGCGGCCGGGTGGGCCGGGGCCGCGAACGCGCCTACGCCTACTTCCTCTACCCACCCGAGCGACCCCTGACCGAGACCGCCCACGAACGCTTGCAGACCATCGCCGCCAACACCGAACTGGGCTCGGGGATGCGGGTGGCGATGAAGGACCTGGAGATCCGCGGCGCGGGCAACCTGCTCGGCGGGGAACAGTCCGGGCACATCGCCGGGGTTGGTTTCGACCTGTATGTGCGGATGGTGTCCGAAGCGGTCGCCCAGTTCCGTGGGGAGGCACCCGAGGAGGTGCCCGACCTCAAGACCGAGATCGCCGTGGACGCCCACATCCCGCACGACTACATCTCCCACGAGCGGCTGCGCCTGGAGGCCTACACCAAGCTGGCGCAGGTCACCGACTCCTCCGGCATCGAGGACGTGCAGGCGGAGTTGGTGGACCGGTACGGACCGGTGCCCGAGCCTGTGCAGCGGCTGTTCGGGGTGGCGGCATTGCGGATCAAGGCCCGGGCCGCCGGACTCTCGGAGATCACCGCGCAGGGCAAATTCCTGCGGTTCGCGCCGGTGCAGCTGGCCGACTCGGCTCAGGTGCGCCTGAAGCGCCTGTACCCGGGCACCGTGCTGAAACCTGCGATCCGCACCGCGCTGGTGCCGGCGCCGTCCACCTCGCGGGTGGGCGGGACCCCGCTGCGCGATGAGGCACTCATGGAATGGCTCACCGGGCTGATCGATGCGGTGTTCGCTCCCGGTGCCACCGTGGCGGCCGCCGCGGCGGTGGCGCAGCGGGGCTGAGTGGATAGTTGCGCCCACGTCGCCTATCGTGACTTCCGCAATGTCAAGACGACGTTTTCCAGTGGCTGCCGCGATCCTGACCGGAGTCATGCTCGTCGTGGGCTGCACCGAGGAGCCCGGGGAGCCCGCAACGTTCCCGGAAGAGGGGCCCCGCTGGCTTGTGATCTCGACAGGTGAGGGTTTTAGCGAAGGTGGGGACGGCGAGGTCCCGGACGGGTGGGTGCCTCTGCTCACCCATGATGACGGGTGCAGTCTTGCCGGGTACGGCGTGCAGATCGATGAGCCCTTGGAGGACGCCCGTGCGACAACGGCGGATGAGCTCGACGAGTTGTTGGAATCTGAGGATTTACCGGCCGGCGATATCCGCGAGGAGGAGTTCATCATCTCCGGCGGGGTGAGTGAGGAATACGACACTCTGCTACCGTTCATGGTCGCCGACGGGCTGAATGATGACGGTGGCGAGGTGAGGTTTGCCTCGCGCGCCGGTTCCCGAGTCCACTACAGCGGTGACGTGACCACAGATCTTCTCCACCTGCGATTGGCCTGCCCCGGGTCGATCCAAGAACACGTATGGGATGAGGCGCGCACGGGGTTACGTCCGGGCATGTCGATTGACGGGGTCACCCCCGATGACCCGTGGGGCGCCGTCTCCGGGTGAGCGCGCACTGGCCGAGTGCGGACAACGCGTGCACGGCCTCGGCCAGCGCTGCCGCGGTGCGGTCCAGGTCAGGCTCGGTGACCGAGGCCGCGAAGGTCATCCGTACTGCGGTCTCGGCCACCTCTGCAGGCACCCCCAGGGCCAGCAGGACTGGTGAGGGCTCGTCCCGCCCCGCGGCACAGGCAGACCCGGACGAGCACCGGATCCCGCTCCGCTCCAACTCCAGTAGTACCGCCTCCCCGGCGGTGCCGGGGAAGCAGAACGAGGCGTGCCCGGGCAGACGGCGCTCGCGGTGCCCGGTCAGCATCGCGGTCGGGACCCGATCCAGCACCCCGGTCACGAACGCCTCGCGCCGGGCCGTGACCGTCTCGGCGTCGTCGACCCGACCGGCCTCGGCGACCCCCAGTGCGGTGGCCAGCCCCACGGCACCGGCCACGTTCTCGGTGCCCGAGCGCCGGCCGTTCTCCTGACCGCCGCCGTGGATCAGCGGCTCCACCGGCAACCGGCCCCGCAGGAACGCAGCACCGGTGCCTTTTGGAGCGCCGACCTTGTGCCCGGAGATGGTGAGGGCATCCACCCCGAGGGAGCGCACGTCCAGGTCCAACCAGCCGGCGGCCTGGACGGCATCGGTGTGGAACAGCGCACCGGCATCGCGGGCCAGCGGTACCAGGGTGGCCAAGTCCTGCACCGTGCCGATCTCGTTGCTGGCGTAGGCGATGCTGACCAGGGTGGTATCGGCGCGAAGCGCCTGCGCCAGCGCTTCGGGGCTGACCACGCCATCGGCGTCCACGTCCATCATCGAGACCTCGAACCCATGGTGGCGCACCAGATAGTCCACCGAGGCGCTCACCGCCTCATGCTCGATGGGGGAGGTGACCAGGTGCCGGCCCCGGGGGCTGGCCAGCGCCAGGCCCTTGATCGCCAGGTTCGCCGCCTCGGTGCCCCCGGCGGTGAAGGTGATTTCCGATGCCCGCGCCCCCAGTACACCGGCGACGGCTCGGCGGGCCCTGGTGAGCCCGTCCTGGGCACGGGTGCCCAGATCATGGGTGGAGGAGGGGTTGCCGAACTCTGCGGTCAGGTAGGGCCACATCGCCTCCAGCACCTCCCGGCGCACCGGGGTGGTGGCGGCATCGTCCAGGTGCAGCACGCTCACAGGTCGTCCTTCATGCTGCCACCTGCACGTCCAGGCCCAGGTCCAGCGCCGCCACCGAGTGGGTCAATGCCCCCACCGAGATCACGTCCACCCCGGTGGCGGCGATGTCGGCGACGGTGTCCAGGGTGACGTTGCCGCTGGCCTCCACGATCGCCCGGCGTTCGACCAGCGCGACGCCCTGACGCAGATCCTCCAGGGTGAAGTTGTCCAACATGATCGTGTCGATGTCCGCAGCCAGCACCGGTTCGATCTGGTCCAGGCGATCGACCTCTACCTCCAGATGCACGGTGTGCCCGAGCCGTCGGCGTGCCTGGCGCAGCGCCTCGGTCAGGTCCAGGCCCGCGGCCGCCAGCACTGCCAGGTGGTTGTCCTTGATCATCACCGCATCGGAGAGCCCGAAGCGATGGTTGTGCCCGCCACCGGCCCACACCGCGTGGCGTTCCAGGACACGCAGCCCCGGGGTGGTCTTGCGGGTGTCGGCGATGCGGACCCCGGTGCCGCCCACCGCGGCCACGTACCGGGAGGTGGCGGTGGCGATTGCGCTGAGGCGCTGGGTGAAGTTCAACGCGATCCGCTCGGCCTGCAGCACCGCCCCGGCCGGCCCGTGCACCCGGGCGAGGGTGTCTCCGGCGCTGAACGCCTCGCCGTCGGCCCTCATCGCGGTGACCTGTACGCCCGGATCGGTGCGGGTGAACGCGGCGGCGAACACCTGAGTGCCGGCCAGCACACCGTCGGAGCGGGCCACCAGCTCCGCGGTCGCGGAGGCCGACGGCGGAAGGACGGTCGCGCAGGTCAGGTCGCCCCAGGGAGCGTCCTCGGTCAGGGCGGCCTGCACGATGGGTTCGATCAGGGCAGTGGTCAGCATCAGGTCACCATCAGGGCTGGGGTCATGGACTGGTCGTCGGTGGGGGAGGGGGAGGGTTTGTTCGGCCTCGCGGCGTCGGGACTGTCGGCGCGGTAGTGCGCTCCGACGGAGCCGGGCCGGGCTAGGGCGGCAGCAGCGGCGGCCCGGGCGAGCAGCAACAGGTTGGCATCCTCGTGTTCGGCGATCGTGCGTGGCGGGGGCATCGCGGCCGACCAGGCATCCAGTGCGCCCAGGGCGGTGCGCAGTCCCCCAGCGGTGCGCACCAGGCCGACGGCGTCCCACATCAGGTGCTGCAGGGCATCGCGGGAGAAAGGTCGGTTGCTGGCTGTGCTGGCTGGGTCGATGGTGTCGGTAGCGCCTGCAGGGAAGAGTGCTGCGCCGGATGCGTGGGCACCCGAGCCCGGGTGGGACGGCCATGACGCCGGTGCGGCTGGCCATGACGCCGATGGATTGGCCAGGGCAGTAGCGGCACGGTGGGCGAACACCGCGCCCTCCAGCAGCGAGTTCGACGCGAGCCGGTTCGCCCCGTGCACCCCGGTCCTGGCCACCTCCCCGATCGCGTACAGACCCGGGACGCTGGTGCGACCGTCCAGGTCGGTGCTGACCCCACCCATGGCGTAGTGAGCCGCTGGGGTGATCGGCACCGGTTCGGTGCGCCAGTCCAACCCGGTGGCCAGCACCGCGGCGTGGATGCTGGGAAAACGGGTGGGCAGCCGGGCGGCGAGCGCCGTGGCATCCAGCAGCACCGGGGCCCCGCCCTGGGTGGCCATCTGAGCCGCGACGGCCCGGGCCACCACATCACGTGGCGCGAGTTCGGCATCGGGATGCGCCGCAGGCATGAACCGCCGCCCGGAGGCGTCCAGGAGCACCGCTCCCTCACCGCGGACCGCCTCGGAGATGAGGAAACCACCGATCGCCGAGGTGGTCGGGTGGAACTGATAGAACTCCAGATCCGCTGTCCGCGCACCGGCGCGCAGGGCGAGCGCTACGCCGTCACCGGTCGCGACCAGCGGGTTGGAGCTGTGGGCGTAGAGTTGTCCGGCCCCGCCGGTTGCCAGCACCACCGCGTCGGCGAACAAGGAAACCGACCGCTGTGACACCGAACGCTGTGTCGCGGCAGCGGACCCACGGTTTGAACGTCCCTGCCGGCCGGCGACCGGTGGTGGTGCCGTGATCACCTGCACACCGCGCACGCGGCCGCGCTCGGTGCGGATCTCGGTGAGGAACGTGTGCTCCAGCACCCGGACCTGGCCGTGCGCCCGTAACCGGGCGATCAGGGCCGCGGTGATGTGCGCGCCGGTGGCATCGCCCCCCGCGTGCAGGATCCGGGGATGAGAGTGCGCCGCCTCCAGTCCGCCTGCTAGGCCGGCGGCGTCGGTGTCGAAGGCGACCCCGGCGCCCAGCAGGTCGGCGATCCGCTCCGGGCCCTCGGTGCACAGCACCCGCACCGCCTCACGGTCACACAGTCCGGCGCCGGCGCGCTCGGTATCGAGGGCGTGCGCACCGGGACTGTCCCGATCGAAAATGGCTGCGGCGATCCCACCCTGGGCCAGGGAGGTGTTGCTCAACTCCAGCGGACCCTTGCTGATCAACGTCACCTCGCAGGTGGCGCTGGCGTGGAGGGCGCACAGCAGGCCGGCGATCCCGGAACCGGCCACCACCACGTGCGGCTTGCTCACGTGCCCGGCCTCGCGGCCAGCATCCGCTCCAGCGCCACCGTGGCCGGTGCCGCGACCTCGGCGGGCACCGAGATCTGGTTCAGCACCTGTCCGTTCACCAGGGCTTCCAGCACCCAGGCCAGGTAGCCGGGGTGGATCCGGTACATCGTCGAGCACGGGCAGATCACCGGGTCCAGGCAGAAGATGGTGTGCTGCGGGTGCTCGGCGGCCAGGCGCTGGACCAGGTTGATCTCGGTGCCGATGGCGAAGGTGGTGGGCTCGGTGGCCCCTTCGATCGCCCGGCGGATGTAGTCGGTGGACCCGGACTCATCGGCGGCATCGACTACCGGCATCGGGCACTCGGGGTGCACGATCACCCGGACATCGGGGTGCTCGGCGCGGGCCTTGTCGATCTGGGCGGTGGTGAACCGTCGGTGCACCGAGCAGAACCCGTGCCACAGCACCACCTGGGCATCGCGCAGCGTCTGCGCGTCATTGCCTCCCAGGGGACGGTTCGGGTTCCAGGTGGGCATCGCCTCCAGCGGCACCCCCATCGCCTTGGCGGTGTTGCGGCCGAGGTGCTGGTCGGGGAAGAACAGCACCCGCTGGCCCCGCTCGAACGCCCACCGCAGCACGGTCTCGGCGTTGGAGGAGGTGCACACGATGCCCCCGTTGCGCCCACAGAAGGCCTTCAGGGACGCCGCGGAGTTCATGTAGGTGACCGGGATGATCGGGGCACGGGTCGGGTCCCCGCCAGCGCCGTCGGCTGCTGCGTCCACCTCGGCATACACGTCGCACAACTGCTCCCAGGCCTCCTCGACCTGGTCGATGTCGGCCATGTCGGCCATCGAGCAACCGGCCGCCAGGTTCGGCAGGATCACCGACTGCTCCGGACCGGAGAGCAGATCGGCGGTCTCGGCCATGAAGTGCACGCCGCAGAACACGATCGCCTCGGCCTCGGGGTGGGCGCGGGCGGCTTTGGCCAGCTGGTAGGAGTCACCCACGTAGTCGGCGTGGATGATCACCTCATCGCGTTGGTAGAAGTGGCCGAGGACCACCACACGTTCGCCGAGTTCGGCGCGGGCGGCGCGGATCCTGGCGTGCAGGTCATCGACCGGGGCGTCGCGGTACTCGGCGGGCAGTTCGCCCTGGCGCGGGGCGGTGGCGGGCAGGGTGTCACCCATGGAGGCGCCGGGTCCGTATCCGCCCGGGTCGAAGGCCCACGGGCCCTGGGTGAGGTCGTCGGAGCAGGTTTCGGCGTCCGTGGCGCCGGTGCGCACACCCTGGATCAACACATCGACGGAAGCGGTGGTCATGAGTTCCTCTCGGAGAGCAGCACGGGCCCCAACGGTCCGTGGTCGGTCATGGACATGGACTGGTCGTAGCGGTACAGCCGAGCGGGGCGGTGCCGGCCTCCGGTGCGCATCCCACCGGTGGCCACCACATGCCCGGAGGCGAGCACCTGGCGCCGGAAGTTCGCCGGGTCCAGACGCTTGCCGAGCACCACCTCATGCACCTCCCGGAGGTCGGCCAACGTGAAGGTCTCGCCCAGGAAGGCGTGCGCGATCCGGCTGTGCGAGACCTTGGTGCGCAGCCGCCACAAGGCGTAGTCGACGATGAGGTTGTGATCGAAGGCGAGGGTGGGCAGGTCATCGGCGGGCAGCCAGCGCACGTTCTGCCGGGCTGGGGCATGGGCCACTTCATCGATCCCGACCAGGGCCCAGTACACGATCGAGACGACCCGGGTTGCTCCGGGGGACCGTTCGGGGTCACCGAAGGTGTAGAGCTGTTCCAGGTACTTGGGCTGCAGGCCGGTGGTGGACTGCAGGGCACGACGGGCGGCGTCGGTGGGGCCTTCGTCTGCTCCCAAGGGGCCCCCGGGCAGGGCCCAGTGGTTGTCATAGGGCGCGCGCAGTCTGCGCACCAGCGGGATCCACACCGTCGGCTCACCGCGTGGTTGGAGCGGGTCGTTGCTGCGCAGCGCGAAGATCACCGTGGATACGGCGAGGTCGATCGCGGACCCGGTGTCCAAGGGCGCTCCTCACCGCAGTAATGGTATCCACGACTATAACCAAGTGGATGCCTTAGTGTCTCACAGACCTTTACGAATGGTCCAGGGCGTTCCATATCGGCACGGTTCGGGCCTACCGGTGGGGCTGCTGCGGATCGGTGACCGGGTTGCGCCACCGCCCGAACCGGAGCCGTAGACTGGCCACCTCTCGCTGGGGTTGCTCACGCATGGCCCCGGCCCGCCTACGATGATCTCCAACCCGTGATGTTCACGAAAGGTCCATGCCGTGGTTTCGACCTCCCGCCTGCTCAAGGTCATCAGCGCTGTGCTCATCGCTGTCCTGGCGCTCGGCGCCTGCTCCGCGCGGCCCGGTACCGCTGCGGTCGTGGACGGGCGCACGATCAGTGAGAACGACCTGTCCCAGGCCTCCTCCGAGTTGAGCGAGGTGCTCGGGCAGCCGGTGAACTCCCAGGCGGTGCTGCAGATCCTGATCGTGGCTCCCACGATGATCCAGGTCGCTTCCCGTCACGGGGTCTCGGTCTCGGCCGATGACGCCCAGGACTTCCTCGCCGGCGAAGCGGCTTCCAGTGGGCAGCAGGTGGCCGAGGGCGGCTACGGAGCCGGCACCGTCACGGTGGGCCGCTATCTGCTGCTGGACAGCGCGCTGCGCAGTTCCAACGAAGGCGGCGCCATCGGAGCGGACCTGCAGGAGGAGTTCGCCGATCTGGACGTCGAGCTCAGCCCGCGGTACGGCGAGTGGACCCCGGAGGCGGGACCCACGCCGGTGCAGCCCGACTGGATTCTGAATCCGGGCGAGGGTGATGCGGCCTGATCCCCGGACCCATCGGGCAGTGCAGGGGGAGGTGGGGCCGGTGAGCACGAACGACGGCGGCATCCGGCGGGCCGGCAGCGAGTTGCTCCGCGCGGTGGCGGTGATGGACCGGCTGCGTTCCCCGGGCGGTTGCCCGTGGGATGCCGAGCAGACGCATGCCTCGCTTGCGCCCTATGCGGTGGAGGAGGCCCACGAACTGGCCGAGGCCGCCGAGTCCGGCCAGGTGGATCACCTGCGCGAGGAACTGGGGGATCTGCTGCTGCAGGTGCTCTTCCATGCCCGCATCGCCGCCGAGGCCGAGGACGGTTTCGACATCGACGATGTGGCGACCGCCCTGGTGGACAAACTCATCTACCGCCACCCTCACGTCTTCACCGACGACGGCGAGCGGGGCCTGTCCGCGCAGGAGGTCACCGACCAGTGGGAGGTGCTCAAGGCCGCCCGGCAACGCCGAACCTCGGTGCTGGAGGGGGTCCCCACGTCGCTACCGGCCCTGGCCCGGGCACAGAAGGTGCTGAGCCGGATCGGGAAGGCGGGCCTTGAGATCGAGCCCGACCCGGCCGGGCCGGAGGACCGGATCGGCGCTCGCCTGCTCGAACTGGTGCACGAGGCCCAGCGCCAGGGAGTCGATGCCGAGGCAGCGCTGCGCAACCGGATCCGGGGCCTGGAGGAGCAGGTACGCCGGGCCGAGCACGTGGCGAAGCCGGATACCGCGACGCAGACCCGGACGGGCACCGCTGAGCCGCGGCAGCAGTGAGGAGGCAGTGCCACCCACGCAAGCGCCGGCTATCCGGCACCTCGGCCAACACGGCCGCCCGGTCATCGAGAGCCGATGACGGGTGTCGTTTACCCACACGTTGCGTGTCGTTGGTCGCACGCCGGTGCGCGCGGCGTGCGGAGCGCACTATCGTGTGGGGCGGACCGTGCTTGTGTTGTCGATGAATTGGAGTGAATAGTGGCCACTATCGAGGCCCTGGGTGCCCGCGAGATCCTTGACTCACGCGGCAACCCGACCGTTGAGGTCGAGATCGCCCTGGACGATGGCTCCTTCGCCCGCGCCGCCGTGCCCTCCGGGGCCTCCACCGGCGCATTCGAGGCGGTGGAGCGCCGCGACGGCGACACCACCCGATACCTGGGCAAGGGTGTCCAGGACGCCGTGGCCGCGGTCACCGAGACCATCGCGCCCGAGGTGCTCGGCCTGGACGCCGCCGACCAGCGGTTCCTGGACCAGACCCTGATCGATCTGGACGGCACCGCGAACAAGGGCACCATCGGCGCCAATGCGATCCTGGGGGTCTCCCTGGCCGCCGCGCGGGCCAGCGCCGAGAGCGCGGACCTGTCGCTGTTCCGTTACCTGGGCGGACCGAACGCGCACCTGTTGCCGGTGCCGATGATGAACATCCTCAACGGTGGATCGCACGCCGACTCCAACGTCGACATCCAGGAGTTCATGATCGCACCGGTGGGTGCGGGCACCTTCTCCGAGGCGCTGCGCTGGGGCACCGAGGTCTACCACGCACTGAAGTCGGTGCTGAAATCCCGTTCCCTGGCCACCGGTCTGGGCGATGAGGGCGGCTTCGCACCGAACCTGGAGTCCAACACTGCCGCACTGGACCTGATCCTGGTCGCGATCGAGCAGGCCGGTTTCAAGGCCGGCTCGGACATCGCGCTGGCCCTGGATGTGGCGGCCACGGAGTTCTTCGCCGAGGGGTCCTACACCTTCGAGGGTCGGGCGATCACCCCCTCGGACCTGGTGGACTACTACGCCAAACTGGTGACCGACTACCCGCTGGTGTCCATCGAGGACCCGCTCAGCGAGGACGAGTGGGACTCCTGGAGCGACCTGGTGGCCAAGGTCGGGGACAAGGTGCAGATCGTGGGCGATGACCTGTTCGTCACCAACCCCGAGCGGCTGGCTCGCGGCATCGAGACCAGGGCCGCCAACTCGCTGCTGGTGAAGGTCAACCAGATCGGCACCCTGACCGAGACCTTCGATGCCATCTCCCTGGCTCAGCGCAACGGGTTCACCGCGATGGTTTCGCACCGGTCCGGGGAGACCGAGGACACCACCATCGCCGACCTGTCGGTCGCGGTGAACGCCGGGCAGATCAAGACCGGCGCGCCGGCGCGAGGTGAGCGCATCAACAAGTACAACCAGTTGCTGCGTATCGAGGACGAACTGGACAGCGCAGCCCGCTACGCCGGCGCGTCGGCGTTCCCCCGCTCCCGGTCCTGACGCGCGGCCCGGTCGAACGGTGACCAAGCACCGGGTCACCAGGCACGTCGCCTGGTGACCCGGTGCTTCGCATGCCGCCGGCAGTTGGTCACGCGGCCGCCGAACTCGCGCCCCTCCTCGTCTCGGCAGGGCCGGGCGCGACGACCCGGGGGAGTCCGGCCGATGATCGTTGTGGTGACCTGTGGTGGGCCGTTGCCCGGTGTCCCGACCGCGGCACGAAAGATGTAAAGAATAGTAGACACTATGTAAGGTTTACTATACGCTCCTTCTGCCCGACGACGCGTGATCCGGCGACCGGTCGGGCCAACACCGAGGAGCGACGATGGCGTCCACTGTCCGCACGGCCCGGCTGACCGGGCTGTCCTACCTGGGGCTCGTCGTGACCGGCGTTGCCGGCTTCATGCTGATCAGATCCCAGATCTTCGTCGAGGGCGACGGAGCCGCCACCCTGGCCAACCTCACTGCCTCGGAGGGCCTCGCCCGGCTGGGTGTCGTGATGGAACTGGGGATCGCGCTCACCCAGGCCCTCACTGCCCTGATGTTCTACCGGCTCTTCCGCGGTGTCAGCAGCCTCGCGGCCGGTGCGATCGCTGTGTTCGGCATGGTCAACGCCGTCGTCATCCTGGCCAGCAGCGCGCTGCTGGCCACCGCCGTGGGGGTGGCGGGGGACCGGCCGGGCGCGCTTGGGGACGATGCCGCCGCCGCGGTCCAACTGCTCTACGCGACCTCGGAGGGATTGTGGGCCGCCTGCGGCCTGTTCTTCGGGCTCTGGCTCATCCCGATGGGCTGGCTGGTGCTGCGATCCCGATGGATGCCCGCCCCGCTCGGCTGGATGCTCATCGCCGGCGGTAGCGGCTACGTGCTCAGTACCGCCTCCGGGCTGTTGCTGCCCGATCACTCGGTGATCGGCACGATCCTGACCCTTCCCGCGACGGCCGGTGAGTTCTGGATCCTGGGCTACCTCCTGGTCAAGGGCGTGCGCCCTGGAGCGGGGACCGGCGCGCAGGTCGCGACGGTAGCCTAGGCACGTCGCAGGAACGGGAGGGCACCGAACTGTCGTACGAGGAGAAGGGCACGTGGGTCTATCTCGTGGTGACCCTGGCCGTGTTCGCCGGTTATGTGGCGACGGTGCTCGGCCGGGCGCAGACCCCGATCACCGCCACCGCTTACCAGGTGCCGCTGCTCGTGGCCGTCGGGGTCGCGGTGATCGCCACCGTGGTGCTCCGGGTGCTCGTGGAGATCGTTCGCCCGAGCGAGACCTACCAGGCGGACAGCCGGGACCGCGACATCGACCGCCTCGGAGTGATCCGTTCCTGGGGCCTGGTGGTGGCCGGTGCGCTGGCGGCACTGGTGATGGCCCTGGCCGAGTGGCCCCACTTCTGGATCGCCAATGCCCTCTACCTGAGTTTCGTCCTGCACGCGGCGATGAACTCGGTGGTGAAACTCTTCGCTTACCGGCAGGGGTTGTAGCGAGGTGGTCAAACCGACCAGGGTGACCAACCGCATCCGCGCGCTGCGGTTCGCCCGCGATGAGATGACCCAGGCAGAACTGGCTGCCGTCGTCGGCGTCACTCGCCAGACCATCATCGCGATCGAGCAGGGTAAGTACTCTCCGTCGCTGGAGATGGCGTTCCAGATCGCCCAGGCCCTGGGCGTGGACCTCGGCCAGGTATTCCAGTACCCGGGCGGGGAGCGGGATGACTAGGGGGCCTCGGTCGAGTGTGAAGCGCGGCCCCGGCGCCGGATCGAACTCGGCCGGGCCTCATGCTCTCACCGCGGCAACCGGGCGACACTCCACCGGCGGCTCACGGGATTTGTCCGGTGGGTGCGTGACGATGTTGTGGTGAGTGCCCGCCGCCCGACCACCCCTCGTGCGCCGTCGCGCGCCCCGGCGTCGAAGCAGCGCGGCGGAGCCGACCCCGCCACCAGGGGCGGTCGGGGCCATAGCGGCACCTCCGGGTCCCGGCCGCGGCCCAGTCCGGGCAAGACCGCCCGGGCCCCCCAGCGCGGCGCCGGACGAGCGGCCGTCGTCGATCCCGAACCGCCGCCGCGACAGATCACGGTGCGTACCCTGGTGCTGTTCCTGGTGGTGCTGATGGCCTTCATCGTGGTGACGCCCACGCTGCGCGCCTACGTCACCCAGGCCGAGCAGCAGCGCACCCTGGTGGCCCAGATCGAAGCCACCGAGGAACGCAACATCCAGTTGCAGCGCACCGTGGACCGATGGGAGGACCCCGCCTACGTGCAGGCCCAGGCCCGCGAGCGACTCGGGTTCGTCCACCCGGGGGAGACCGCCTACCTGGTGGTCGACCCCGAGGTCGTGACCGGCGAAGAGGTGGAGTCCGATCCGGACGCTGACGGCCCGGTGCTGATGCCCCAGGTGGGGCCCTGGTACATCACCGTGACCGACTCGTTGCGGGTGGCCGGTGAGGTTGGCGAGGAGTGAACGAGCCGGCGACCGAAGCCGACTTGGCGACGCTGGCCGAGCAGTTGGGCCGTGCCCCGCGCGGCGTGGTCGCGGTCGCTGCCCGCTGTGTGTGTGGCCGGCCCCTGGTGGTGCGTACGGCACCCCGGCTGGAGGACGGCACCCCCTTCCCCACGATGTACTACCTGACCCACCCCGCCGCCGTGGCGGCCACCTCCACCCTGGAGAGTCAGGGCGTGATGAAAGAGATGACGGAGCGCCTGGCCACCGATGCCGATCTGGCCGCCGCCTATGCCCGCGCCCACGAGCAGTACCTGCGCAGGCGCGCTGAACTCGGCGATGTTCCCCAGATCGAGGGGATCAGCGCCGGCGGCATGCCCACCCGGGTCAAATGCCTGCACGTCCTGGTGGCGCACTCCCTCGCCGAGGGACCGGGGGTGAACCCGCTGGGCGACGAGGCGCTGGACCTGCTCGCCGACGTGTGGAGCCCGCAGCGCTGCCACTGCTGAGCCGCGCCACCACTGCGGTACCGCTGGGGTGTCCACGGGCCGGTGGAAGCCCCGGCGTGAAGGCATGCTGACGATCTGGCAGGCTGTCCGGGTGAAACGCGTCGCAGCCATCGATTGTGGAACCAACTCCATCCGCCTGCTCATCGCCGACATCGACGACGACGGGTCCGGCCTGCACGAGGTCACGCGTCTGATGGAGGTGGTCCGCCTGGGTCAGGGGGTGGACCGCACCGGGCGCTTCGACCCGGAGGCGCTGCAACGGACCCTGGAGGCCACGTCCAGGTATGCCCGGTTGTGCGAGCAGCACCAGGTGCAGGCGATCCGGTTCGTGGCCACCTCGGCGAGCCGGGATGCGTCCAACCGGGAGGCATTCTTCACCGGTGTGCACCAGCGCCTGGGGGTGGAGGTGGAGATCATCAGCGGCGCGCAGGAGGCGCACCTGTCCTTTGCCGGGGCGATCAGTGTGCTCGACGACGGCCCGGAACCGGCCGGCAAAGCCGGGGCCCGGCTGGTGGTGGACATCGGCGGTGGTTCCACCGAACTGGTCAGCGGCAGCGGCCACACGCAGCAGGAGGACGCCTCGATGGACGTGGGTTGCGTGCGCATGAGCGAGCGGCACCTGCACTCCGATCCGCCCACCCGTGCGCAGATCGAGGCGGCCGGCACCGATATCGACGCGGCGCTCGATGAGGCCGAG
Source organism: Pseudactinotalea sp. Z1748 (assembly GCF_049725185.1). NCBI lineage: Bacteria > Bacillati > Actinomycetota > Actinomycetes > Micrococcales > Cellulomonadaceae > Pseudactinotalea > Pseudactinotalea sp. Z1748. The sequence continues at coordinate 445,248 of NZ_JBMPQB010000002.1, forward strand.
CAGCACGTTGAGTTGAGCCGGGTGCGCTCGGTGGTCGGCGTGGCCGGTTCCATCACCACAGTCACCGCGCATGCCCTGGAGCTGCCGGAGTACGACCGCGACCGGATCAACGGCGCCCGCCTGTCCCTACCCGAGATCCGGCAGGCTTGCGATGAACTGCTGCGCATGACCCGCGAGCAGCGCGCACGCCTTCCCTACATGCACCCAGGACGGGTGGACGTCATCGGCGCCGGGGCGCTGGTGTGGGACCGGGTGCTGGACCGGGTTGCGCAGCGGGTGGCCCAGGCAGGCGGCGTGCTGGAGCCGGTGGTGACCAGCGAGCACGACATCCTGGACGGCATCGCCCTGTCGCTGGCCTGAGAGCACCCTCAGGCGTGGTCACCGGTTTCCGCCGCGGCCTTGGCGGCCTCGATCGCGGAGGTGTTCACGCGCGCCCAGGCATAGGGAAGCAGCAGCGCGCTGAGCGCTCCCGCGGCCAGGAACGGAGTGCGCAGCGCCCACTCCCTGCCCAGCCCGGGTTCCAACCAGGTGACCAGCATGCCGCTGGCCAACACGCCCAGGGAGATGGTGCCCCAGCCGAAGAACCGGTAGACCGAGTTGACGCGGCCGAGTAGGTGGTCGGGGATGATGCGCTGGCGCAGCGAGACGGTGATGACGTTCCACAGCACGATCGCGAATCCGATCAGCACCGAGACCGCCCACACGGCCAGGCCGGAGGACAGCAGCCCGATAGCGGTGTAACCGACGCCGAAGGTCATCATCGCCGACAGCAGCGAACGTCCCTCGGTCAGTGCGGCCGCGATGCGCTCGGCCACCAGGGAACCGGCGATGGCGCCGGTGGCGATGCCGGTGAGTAGGAGCCCGAACTGCCAGCCCTCGAAGAGGCCCAGGACATCCTGGGCGAAGAGCACGAACAGTGCGGTGGCGATCGCGCCGGCCAGGTTGCTCGCCCCCAACAACAGCGCCAGGGCGCGCAGCACCGGATGTCGCCACAACCACCCGAAACCCTCGCCGATCTCTGCGCGCCAGTTGATCCGTTTGCTGCGCTCCGCGGCTGCCCCACGGGGCCTGAAGGTGCCCTTCAGCGAGAAGATCAGCACCGCGCTCATGGCCAGGAACACCGCGTTGGCCCCGAACGGGATGGCGATGGCGATCGCCACCAGAAACCCCGCCAGCGGTGGTCCGACGAAGTTGTTCAGGGCCGTCTCCGCACCCCACATCCGCCCGTTGGCCTTCTCCAGCAGCCGTTTGTCCACGATCGAGGGCAGCAGGGTCTGGGCGGTGTTGTCCCGCAGGACCTCGGCGAACCCGAGCACGAGCGCCATGAGAATCAGACCGGCCAGCAACAGGGTGGACTGCGCCGGTTCGGGGGCGCCGGCGGCCAGTTCGGCCGGGGTCGGCAGTCCGTCCTGATGCTGGAGCAGGACGACGGCGAAAACGGCGACGACGACGAACCTCGCCACGTCCATGGTCGCCACGATGAGGCGGCGGTCGAACCGGTCGGTGATGACCCCGGCCGGCAGTGAGAACAACAGCCAGGGCAGCCGCGAGGCCAGGCCCACGAAGGTGATCCACAACGGGTCCCGGGTCAGGGCCGAGGCGAGCCAGACCACCGCGATCGACATCAACCCATCACCCAGGTTGGTCATGGCCGAGGCGGAGAAGAGTTCCAGTAGTTGGCCCCCAGGCGCAGCGTGGTCTGGGGAGTCTGGGTGAGGTGATCGGGGCCGGGATCCGCCATGAGTGCTACCCCGCGTCCGCGGTGCTCGTGGGCGTACCAGCACGCTCCTGCGTGCCGCCCGCGGCGCTGTCGTCCGTGAGCGGGCGGCGGGTGGTGGGGTAGAGCGCAGCGGCCAGGGCGTACGTGGTCTGGCCCGCCCGGGGTTCGTCGGCGAACTCGAGGAGCAAGTCCTGCAGGCGATTGCTGAAGGCCTCGGCGCGTTCGGTGGGGATGCGGGCGTAGCGGATGTTCGCGAATACCTCGTGGCGTTGCTGGGCCGGCACTTGGGCGAGTTCGGTGGCCGCGGTGCCGATGGCGCGTTCGTCCGCCCCGGCGCCCTCGGCGATGCGGTGGTACCAGAACACCCGCGCGGTGCGGCCGTAGTACTTCGCTTCCAGGGCGCGGACCTTCTTGGTGCGCACCACGTGCACCAGTCCGGCGTCGGTGAGCACCTTCAGATGGTGGCCGATGGTCCCCTTGGGTTTCTCGAGCATCTCGGCCAACTCGGACGTCGTGGCGGCGCGCTCGCTCAGGGCACTGATGATCTGCAGCCGGGTGTCCTCGAACAGCGCGCGGTACTGCTCCGGACGGGAGAATTCCAGGGCATCGGGCAATGCGTAGTCGGGGAGACCAGCGTGGTCGGGGTCGCTCGTATGGTCGGTCATGACCGTATGGTCGGTCGATGCCGACAATTCTGTCAAGACTTGCCCTTCCGGGACCGACTGGCTCAGATCCCATGCCGCCCGGGCGTGGCATCCTGGAGATGAAACCAGACGGGAGGAGGGGCGATGGCGCTCAAACTGGACCTGCACGACCTTTACAACTCCGGCCGGCAGATCGACCGTGCCCTGGAGGAGATCATCGATGAGGCTGAGCGCACCCGCACCAGGACGGTGGAGATCATCCCCGGCAAGGGCAGTGGGCAACTGAAGAAGCGCGTGCTCCGCTTCCTCAACCGCAAGGACATCAAAGCCCGCTACCACCGGGTGGAGAAGGACTCCAAGAACTTCGGCCGGGTCTTCGTCCACTTCAAGCATTGAGACGCTCCGGTCGCGTCATGGTGGTGCCGGCCCTCCGGCACCCGGGCAGAGGTCCATCCGGGGGAACCGCGGAGCGGCCGGTCGCCCTAACCGTTCCAGGCGGCCAGCGTGGCCCGCGCCCATGCGCGCACCCGATCGCGGTAGCCGGATGCGGGGAAGGTGCCGTTGACGGCGACATCGGTCAGGGTGGTCTCGAAGTCGGCCGGGTTGCCGGCCCGGGGCCGTGATCCGGACGTGGGCGCAACCCGTGCCGTGGGCCGGGCGTGGTGCCCGTGGGCGGAGGCGCGCCGCGCGCCGTCGACCCAGTGGTTCAGCCCCTCCGGACCACCATCGAGGTAGGCGCGCAGCAAGGGGAGCAACCAGCGTTCGTCGCCGGCGGGGAGCGCCGAGGGGTGCTGTAGCCGATAGCAGGCCACCGCCACTGCGTGCAGCGGCCCCCACGGCTCGGCCCGGGAGTGGTCCAGAGCGAGCAGTCGATCGAACAACTCCCTGCACCCCGGCGCGCCACCGCCACCGCACTCGGCGCAGGTGGCCCCGGGCTGCACATCGCGCGTGGGCATGGGCTGATGTTGCCGCAGGACGTCGGCACGAGCGAACTTTTTCCCCCGCGCACCCGACCGGCCCGTGCCTATCTGCCGCCGCCACCGCCGGGCACCGGACCGTGACCGGCCGCGGGCGTAGGGTGGGGCTCGTGTCCGATTCCAACGAGACCCGGGACGAACCGGGCGTGCGAGCCCTCATGGCCTCCGGCCTGGCGCACGAAGTCACCCGGCACGGACCGGTGGGTTCCCTCGCGGAGGCAGCGCGGGCACGCGGTGTGGAGCCGGCGGACGTGGTCAAGACGATGGTGGTGCGCCGCGGTAAGGGGGACTACCTGTTCGTGCTGGTGCCCGGGTTGCGGACGATCTCCTGGCCGAAACTGCGCGCCCTGCTGGGGGTGAGCAGGTTGTCCATGCCGGATGCGCAGGCGGCGCTGGAGGTGACCGGGTATCCGCGCGGGTCGATCACCCCGTTCGGATCCGCACGGGCCCTGCCCGTGATCGCCGACGCCACCCTCACCGGCCGGAGGGTTTCTATCGGGGCCGGCGGACCAGGTGTGGCCGCCACCGTCGCCGCCGATGAACTCCTGGCCCACCTGCGCGCCCGGATCGCCGACGTCACCGAACCCGAGACGTCGTGACCATCGTGCGCCGCGCAGAGCCGGTGTCGCCGCTGTCAACGACGCCGGAGCAATGAGCGTGCTCCCGCACCCGATCACCGGCGACCCGTTCCCCTCCCCGGTACCGCCCGGCGCCGGGTGGCCGGAGGATCCCGCACGCCCGCGCACCCGCCGGGCCCGCGATGGTGAGCAGGTGGCCGCCCTGGCCTCCTCTACCCGCACCCTGGACCAGCTCGACGCCCGTTCCAGCACCTGCCGCGCCTGCCCGCGCCTGGTGGACTGGCGCGAACTGGTCGCACGTACCCGGCGCCGGGCGTACGCCGATCAGCCCTACTGGGGCCGGCCCGGGCCGGGTCTGGGGGACCAGCGCCCCCGCTTGCTGATCGTCGGTCTCGCACCGGCCGCCCATGGCGCCAACCGCACCGGACGCCTCTTCACCGGCGATCGCTCCGGGGACTGGATCATCGGCGCGCTGTACCGGGCCGGGTACGCCAACCAGCCCACCAGCGAACATGCCGGCGACGGGCTGGAACTGACCGGCGCCCGGATCGTGGCCGCGGTGCGCTGCGCACCCCCGGACAATGCCCCCACCCCCGCCGAGCGGGCCACCTGCGCGCACTGGCTGCGCCGGGAGATCGAGTTGGTCACCCCCACTGTCACCGGCATCCTCGCCCTCGGCCAGATCGCGTGGACCGCCACCTTCGCCGCGTTATCCGCCCTGGGTTGGCAGGTGCCCCGGCCCCGCCCGGCCTTCGGTCACGGCGCGAAGACGCACGTAGCACCCCCGGCGACGGGAGCGTCCACGACGCAGCCGACCGTCGCCGTCGTCGGCTCGTATCACGTGTCGCAGCAGAACACCTTCACCGGCCGCCTGACCGAGCCCATGCTGGATGAGGCCATCGCCGCCTGCGGGCCGGCACCGAGCCGGTAGCGTTCGCCGACTGCCCCGGGGACCCACGACAGCGGTGCTGCCCTGCCCTATCGTGGGGCTATGTCCGCCGCCACGGCTCGATCTCCCCGCAAGGTGCCCCGCGTGCTGATCCTGGGGGGAGGCTACGTCGGCCTGCACGCCGCCCGGCAGATACGCAAGCGCATGGGCAGGCGCGAGGTGGCGATCGCGGTGGTCGACCCGCGACCGTACATGACCTACCAACCGTTCCTGCCCGAGGCCGCCGCCGGATCGCTCGAGCCGCGCCACGTCGTGGCCTCGCACCGCCGGCTCCTGCGCGGCACCACGATCCTGACCGGCCGGGTGCACTCCCTGGACCACGCCGCTCGTCGCGCCACCATCACGCCGGCGCGCGGCGATGCCTACACCGTGGGATACGACCACGTGGTCGTTGCGCTCGGGGCGGTCGCGCGGGTGCTGCCGATACCGGGGCTGGCCGAGTCCGGTATCGGGTTCAAGCAGATCGAGGAGGCGATCTCGCTACGCAACCACGTGGTGACCATGATGGATCAGGCCGATTCGATCTGGGACGAGCAGGCCCGGCAGCGGATGCTCACCTTCACCTTCGTCGGTGGCGGGTTCGCCGGGTCCGAGGCCATCGGTGAGGTGGAGGACATGGCGAGGGAGGCCTGCCGCTACTACGACTCCATCAGCCCGGACGATCTGCGGTTCGTCCTGGTGGAGGGCACCAGCCGGATCCTGCCCGAGGTGGGTGCGGACCTGGGCCGATACGCGCTGGAGCAGTTGCGCAAGCGCAACATCGACGTGCGCCTGAACACCTTCCTGGAATCCTGCGTGGACGGACACATCGTGCTCTCCGACGGCACCGCGTTCGAGAGCGACACCCTGGTCTGGACCGCCGGGGTCAAGGCGAACCCAGTTCTGGCCCAGACCGACCTGCCCCTGACCGAGAACGGCCGGGTGCGTGCCCTGCCCACGCTGCAGGTGTGCGACGCGGACGGTCAGGTGGTCGAGGGTGCCTGGGCCGCCGGCGACTGCGCCGCGGTGCCGGACCTGTCCGCTCCGGGGATCACCACCTGTGCCCCCACGGCCCAGCACGCCATCCGTCAGGCCACCCATCTGGGCAAGAACATGACCCAACTGCTCGCCCAGGAGCCACTGGAGGATTACAACCACCGAGACCTGGGCACCGTGGCCTCGCTGGGCCTGTATAAGGGGGTGGCCGAGGTGCTGGGCCTGAAGTTCCGGGGGCCGCTGGCCTGGTTCATGCACCGGACGTACCACATGTCGGCGATGCCGACGGTGAACCGGAAGGTGCGGATCGTGCTGGACTGGACCATGGCGCTGTTGTTCCGGCGTGACATCGTGGCCCTGGGCCGGTTGCAGACGCCGCGGGAGGAGTTCCTGCAGGCTGCGGCGAGTGTGCGGAGCGCGCCGGGTTCCTGAGCCGGGCTCGGTGGCCCGCATCGGGTCCGTCGGCGACGCCGGGGGCTCTATCGTTGAGGGGTGCGCTCACTGGCCGGCCCCCGTAGCCCAATCGGCAGAGGCAGCCGACTTAAAATCGGTTCAGTCCGGGTTCGAGTCCCGGCGGGGGCACGTCGTGTCGTTGCGTGAATGTGGGGACCAACAAGGTCCCCGGGTCGGTTCGCTACGGGTGGCCGCGCACTTTTCGGCACCTGCTCCTCGCCGACGGGCGTCGGCGGGACCGACGGAGCAAGGTTCAGGCCGACGACGGCGAGGATGATCCCTGCGATGAGCACGATCCGGATCGCCGACACAGGTTCGGTGCCGGTGAGCATCGCGTAGATCACGGTGAGCGCAGCGCCCACCCCGGTCCACACCGCGTACGCCGTCCCGATCGGGATCGTCTTCGCGGCCCACCCCAGGCCGATCATGCTGATGGTCAGGGTGATGAGGAACGCGACCGTGGGACCGGCGCGGGTGAACCCCTCGGACATGCCCAGGGACGTGGCCCAGACCGCTTCGAAGACCGCGCTGATGAGCAGGATGAACCATGCCATCTCAGCTCACCACCCGCAGGCCCACCACACAGGCCACCAAAAGCACGAGCATGAGGATGCGCCACCGGCTCGCGCGTTCCTGACCGGTGGCGAACGACCAGATCACGGTCAAACTCGCCCCGATTCCCACCCACACGGCATAGGCGGTCCCGGTGGGCAGGGACACCATGGCATACGCCAAGCCGGCCATGCTGACCGTCATCGATACCGCGAACAGGACGGTGGGCCGCCACTTGCGGAATCCGTCCGATGCCGACAGGGCTGCGGCCCACACCGCCTCGAGTGCGCCGGAGAGCACCAGGATCGTCCACGCCATGACTGACACCTCCATGAGTCAGTCTTGTCGTGGTGCGGGTACTGCTCCCTCGTCCGCGGGTCCGATCGCCGGGCCCCGGTTATCGATTTTAGTCCGCACGGGTTACCGTGGCAATCATGCGTGAACCGAAGGACGCCGGACGACGGGCCGGGCTCGACAGCGGACAGGCAGCACCGTCCGCCGGGAACGAGGAGATCCGGGTGGCCCTGTCCACCAGCGCGGTGTACCCCTCCCGCGCCCCACACGCCTTCCAGGCCGCGGCCGAACTCGGCTACGACGGCGTGGAGGTGATGGTCTGGTCCGACCGGTCCTCCCAGAACGCCCGGGCGCTGCAGGACCTGTCCGCCCAGTACGGCGTTCCGGTGACCAGCATCCACGCCCCCTCCCTGGTGCTCAGCCAGAACGTCTGGGGAAGGCTGCCCGGGCCGAAACTGGAACGGTCGGTGGACCTGGCCCTGGAGGTCGGTGCTTCCACCGTGGTGGTGCATCCCCCGTTCCGGTGGCAGCGACGTTACGCCCACGGATTCGCCGAGCACGTGCATGAACTGACCACCGCGACCGGCCTTCGGGTCGCGGTGGAGAACATGTTCCCCTGGCAGGTCAGAGGCCGGAAGGTGAACGCCTACCTACCCGGATGGGATCCCACCGACCGCGACTACGAGAACATCACGCTGGACCTGTCCCACGCCGCGGTCGCCCGACAGGACGGGCTCGAACTGCTGCGCCGCATCGGCGACCGGGTCAGCCACCTGCACCTGGCCGACGGTGTGCCCTCGATCATGGACCAGCACCTGGTTCCTGGTCGCGGAACCCAGCCCTGCGCCCAGGTGCTGCGGGAACTGGCCGGCACCGGCTGGTCCGGTGACGTGGTGGTGGAGGTCCAGACCCGCAAGGCACCCAGCGCTGAGCACGTGCGCGCCGACCTTGCCGCCGCGCTGGACTTCGCCCGGGCCCACCTGCGCGCCGGTGCCAATGAGCGTCGGCGAGCCCGGGACCTCACGACCGCGACGCCGACCGTCTGACCAGCCCGGAGGCCGGGCCGATGAGGCTTGCGGCACCGGACCCCGATGGACTACACGTGGTGTGTGACCGTCCTGGCGATCGACCTCGGTAAGACCGGATGCCGCGTACTTCGCCGCGAGAACGCGGCCCAGCAGTGGCTGGGGCGGGGCAGCGGTGCCCTGGGCATGTCCCACCCCGAGGGTCCGGCCTCGGCGATGGCGGCGATCGAGGGGGCGCTGGCCGCCGGTGAGGTCCCCGACACCGGGGTGGAGGCGGTGTGCCTGGGCGCAGCCGGCGTTGCAGCCGCACCGCGCGCGGCCGCGGAGGTAGCCCGGATGCTCGCCGACCGCTTCGCGGCACGGGCGTTGGTGACCTCGGACTCGGTCACCTCTCACGCCGGCGCCCTCGGCGGCGCGAACGGGGTGGTGCTGGCGGTGGGCACCGGGTCGGTGGCGATCACCTTCGACGGCGGGGGAGGCCTGGTTCAGGTGGACGGCTGGGGGCAGACCCTCGGGGATGAGGGCAGCGGCTGGTGGATCGGGCGAGAGGGCCTGATGGCCGCCTGCCGGGTACTGGACGGCCGCGGGCCGCACACGGCGCTGCGGGCGGTCGCCGAGGAGGAGTTCGGTGACCTGCGCACCCTGCCCGCCCGGCTCGGCGATGCCACCGCAGCCATTCCGGTGCTGGCGTCCTTCGCGCCCCAGGTGCTTGTCGGTGCCCGGGGCGGTGATGGGGTCGCCACACAGATCCTGGCCCGCGCCACCGAAGCGCTGGGGGCCACGGTGCGGGCCGCCGCACGGGCCACGACGCCCGCCGGTGGTGCGACGCCCGGCGGCGTCCGGGCCTCCAGGGGCGGGCGGGGTGCGGGCTCAGCGCCTGGCGCCGTGGTGCGGTGCTGCATGATCGGTGGCCTCTCCGCCTGGCCCGAGCGGTTCCGCGCCGACCTGAGTCGGCGGGCTCAGGAGGGGGCTTCATTCACGCTGGAGTGGGTCGCGCCGCAGGGTACGTCGCTGGAGGGCGCCGCGCTGATCGCCGCGCGCACCGACCTGCCCCACCGGGGAGTGTGCACCAGCGCGGATCCCTGAGCCGGCGAGTACCTGCACCGCTACCGGGCACTCGGACCGGTCCCTGCCTCGGTGTAGGTTGACGGTCATGACTCATCCGGCTGCCGACGTGGTGCTGCGCGCACCGAGGATGATCACCGATGGTGCTGAGCACACCGATGGCTGGGTGGCCTTCACCGGCGCCGGGATCACCGCCGTCGGTACCGGCGCCGCACCGGATGCTGCCCAGGTGGTGCACGGCACCGGGCTGCTGATCCCCGGGTTCATCGACCTCCACTGCCACGGTGGCGCCGGCGGCGCCTTCGCCGGCGGAACCGAGGCGATCGATCAGGGCCTGGGCTTTCACCGTAGCCACGGCACCACCCGGTCGGTGCTGTCGACGGTCACCGCTGCCATCCCCGATCTGCGCGACCAGGTGTCGGGCGCCCGGCAGGTCTGCGCCGCCGACCCGCTGGTCCTGGGGATCCACCTGGAGGGTCCCTGGTTGAGTCCAGCGCACCGCGGTGCTCATGACCAGGCCCTTCTCCGGGAGCCCACCGAGGCCGATATCGAAGCCATGCTGACCGCAGCCGACGGTTACCTGGCCCAGGTCACGATCGCACCCGAGTTGACCGGCGCGCACGGCGCGATCGAACAACTGCTCCGGGCCGGGGTGCGGGTCGCGGTGGGGCACTCAGCGGTCGACTACGACCAGGCCGGTGCCGCCTTCGAGGCCGGGGCGTCCATCCTGACCCATGCCTTCAACGCGATGGCCCCGATCCACCACCGTGCCCCTGGGCCGGTGCTGGCGGCCACCGAACGGGACGGCGTCACCTGTGAGGTGATCAACGACGGCGTGCACGTGCACCCCCGGGTGGTACGCCTCCTGCATGAGATGGCCCCTGGTCGGATCGCCTACGTGACCGACGCGATGGCGGCCGCCGGTTGTGCCGACGGTGCCTACGAACTCGGCGGGCAGGCCGTGACCGTCACCGATGGGGTGCCGCGCCTGGATTCCACCGGCTCGATCGCCGGCTCCACGCTGACCATGGACGCCGCTGTCCGCCAGGCGGTGCGCATCGGGATCCCGCTGCCCGATGCGATCCAGGCTGCCACCAGTACCCCGGCGCGGACGCTGGGCCTGGCGGACCGGTTCGGCTCCCTTGCTCCCGGTTACGCCGCCGACGCGGTGCTGCTGGATACCGGGTTGCAGGTGGAGCAGGTGTGGGCGGACGGGACGAGCCGGCACCAAAGGGTCCCGGCGGCGTGAGGCTCAGCGGGAACCGGTGATTCGGAGGGCGGCCAACTGGCTATACGGATAGTCGATCCGCAGGTCCGGTGCCTCGTCGGGGAAGTATCCACGTGGAGCGGCCACCAGGAGCACGCTGTCCACGCTGCGGCCCACCACCGCCTCCCCGAGGAGTTCCTCGATCTCGGCTGCGGACAAGGTGACGTTGCGATGGCGTTCCTCGCTGGCATCCGGGTCCAGGCTCACCTCGTAGCCGGGGATCCAGGAGGTGTGGCCCAGGGAGAGGGACACCACCGCTCCCTCCTCCACCGCCGGTCCCAAGCCGTGACGCACCACCCGCGTCTGCACCTCCTCCGGCGGGGCCAGATCTTGCGGGATGGCCACCTGGATCCGGCCGCCGTCCTCGGTCACCGTCAGGTGCTCCACCGCGGGACCCTCATAGGTTGCGGGCCGGTTCAGCAGCCAGATCCCGCCGGTGATCACAAGCGCCAGGATCACGGCGGCACCGGCCAGCACGGCCGGGAGGCGGCGACGACGGTGGCGTCCGCCGGGCGTAGCATTCGCCGGTAGTGCCGTCGAGGCCGTCGCCTGCGCGGAGGTACGGGCCGGTGGTGGCGAGGGGACCGGTGCCGGTGCTGGTGTGTGCGCGCCGGCGCGGGGTGGGGGTGGTGCCTGCTCCGGCGGCACCAGCGTGGGGTGCCCAGCGGGCAGGCTCACCACATCGGCCGGGTTCGGCGGCGCGACCTTGCGGGCGGGGTCCGGCGGCGTGGCCGCCGGTTCGTGGCCACGGGGTAGGTCCAGCGGGGTGAGGTCGTGGCCCAGTTCGCGCTGGATCTCCCGCAGCGCCTGGCCGAACGCATAGGAGTCCGGATAGCGTGCGGCACGATCGAAGGACATCGCCCTACGCAGCACGGCCACCAGAGAGTCCGGCAGGTCGGGTCGCTGCGTCGCTGCCACGAAGCCGGACTGGATGCGACCGGTCAGGTGCGAGGCACTGTTCGGGCCGCCGGGAATCTCGTGGGGGGAACGTCCCTCCAGCAGCGAGTACAAGGTGGCGGCCAGGGAGTACCGGTCCGAGCGGGTGTCGGAGACGGGCGGGTCTCCCAGGGTCTCCGGTGCCGCCCAGGGCAGGCTGAGACCGATCGCGGCGTCGGAGTCGGCGTCGGTGCCGGAGGACTCGTAGGAGTACACCCGGGCGCGGGCCATGGTGGCCTCGGGGAACTCCTCGTCGATGGTGGAGATCCCGAAGTCCGACAGCACCGGCACCCCGTACTCGGTGAGCAGGATGTTGCCCGGTTTGATGTCGCGGTGCACGATCCCGGCCCGGTGCGCCGCCTCGAGCGCACCGCTGAGCCGCACCCCGATCCTCAGCACGTCCTGCACCGACATCGGGTAGTGCCGGTAGGTGTCACCCAGCGAGCCCCCGGAGCAGTACTCCATCACCAGGTACGGTTCACCTTCGTCATCGATATCGGCGTCGTAGATGGAGGCGATGTTGATGTGGTTGGACAGCCGCGCCATCAGGTTGGCCTCAGCGGCGAACTGGCGGCGCAGTGAGTCGGTCAACGCGTCGGTGCGCAAGACCTTGATCGCCACCTCACGGTGGGGCATGTGCTGGGTGTACAGGAAGACGTCGGAGAAGCCGCCACGGCCGATGGTGCGCACGTAGGTGTAGCCCTCGATTTCAGGCGCGGGCTGCTTCGACTTCGCCACGCGGTGACCCCCGAACTCCCATCATCGGCCGCTGAGGCCTAGTCTTGTGCCGTCAAGAGACGAACTGACGATCTGATCCTAGGGGGTGGCTGGTGCGGCACGTGCGGTGGAGTGTTGCTGTGGTGCTGGCGGTAGTACTCGCGGCATGCACACCGCCCGCGCCGGTCACGGTGCCCGAGCCCACTCAAGCGCCCGACGCGCAGGTGCAGTCCCAGGCGCGCACCTTCGAGGTGCTCCTGAATGAGTTGTACGAACACTTCCTCGTCAGCGGCCCCGGGGCAGCGCAGTACATCTCCAGCGACGCCACCCCGGCGCAGGCCGCAGCCGAACTCAGAGATGCGGTCGGGCTGGGGGATCAGGCCACCAGGTTCGCCCTGGCCACCGGGACCGAACTGGCCCGCACCGCAGCGGCGGCCACCACCCCGGGACGCGTCACCGAGGTGGAGTTCGAGGTCCGCGACGTCGAGGTCCTCGGGGACGTCGACGGGCGGCTGATCGTGGCCACCACCGTCTGGCACCAGCGTGCGGTCCGGCAGGGCCCGACCCACGAGCAGACCGTCACCTTCGCGGTCGGCTGGCGTGGAGAGGAACTGGACAGCGTCGCCGAGGTGCTCAGCAGCGGGTCGGTTCGGGGGTTGGACTCCGGATCCGGGCTGCGCTCGCCGCTGGGGGCGGTGCGCCGGTACGTGGAGTTGGTCGAAGGACGCGACTTCGATGCGGTGGCGCAACTCAGTGGCGGGGCGAACACCGACGCGGTCGCCCTGGACGTGCTCGCCTCGGTGGTCGGATCCTCCGAGTCCACCTTCGTCGTCGCCCTGCCGCAAGCGACCGAGGGATCGGCGCACGTGGTCTACCTGATCAACGCCTCGGGCATGGTGATCGGCCGCTTCGAGGTGAAACTCGCCCGAGCCGGGTCCACCGAGGTCGTCTACTTCGCGACGGCGTAGCCGGCTGCCGGTGGGGGTGACGCCCGGGTTCAGGCGTCGGCCGCCGAGAGGTCCAGCACCATGGTGTCAGCGTTCCCGTTGCGGCCCACGATGGTGAACCCGGCCGCGGCGAACAGCGACGCTGAGGGGTTCCCGTCCTCCACACTGACACTGATTCGCCGGATCCCGGCGGCCTCGGCGCGGGCGAACAGCGTGCGCAGCAGGCCTGAGCCGATGCCCCGGCGCCGGTGCTGCTGCGCTACCCCGATGCTCAGTTCGGGCACGTCGTCGGCGACGTAGCCGTACCCGGGGTGGTGGGAGTCGAACCGACGCAGCCAGGCCGCACCGATGGGAATCTGCAGCCCGGCGGGCCCGCCGGTGTCCACCGCGATCACACCGAGATCCCCGGCGCGCTGCCAGCCGGCCACATAGTGGGACAGGGTCTTGTCGCGCAGCAACTGGCGCCGCTTCATCCGTTCCTCGCCGGTCCAGTTCACCGCTTCGAGCAACATATCGATCAGGAACTCGGCGTCCTCGGGTCCGGCGTCCCGCACGCCGATCGTCCCTTGCCGCTGCTGTTCCGTCATCGTCTCGTTGTCCCTATCTCGTGCAGATCGTGACCGGTCGCCGCTCCTGGCACGCCACCTGGCGGTGCTGCTGGTGAGACGCTGGGCATAGCCGTCCCGGGCGGGCTCGGACCGTTTCGAAACTCCAGTGTCCCCGAGATGGTGCCGATATGTCACATCGTCATGCCACGGGGGCTATCTGTGCCACCCTGCGGAGGGCCCGTGGCTGACCCGCACAGTTGTTACGGCATGTTTCTGCCGGCGTGGCAACGTTAGAATCGGCCGGGTGTCTCAACTCGACGTGACCTCTCCCGACCCGAACGAGAGCCCGCACCTGGTGGACCTCGAGCCGGGCGATGCCACCTGGCCGGACATTCTCGCCGTCCTGCAGGAATTGCGCCCGCACCTGACCGCCGAGCTCCTCGATCAGGTGCGGGCCGAGGGAGAGGGGCAGGGTCTCCGGTTCACCGCGTTGTTCCACCAGGACCGCTGTGTGGCGGTGGCGGGTTGGCGGATCATCGCCAACACCAGCGCGATCCGGAAGTTCTATGTGGACGATCTAGCCACCGCCACCGGGAAGCGGTCCCGCGGGTACGGCGCGATCCTGTTGAACGCACTGACCGAGCGGGCCAGGGACGCGGGCTGTACCCGGATCGAGTTGGATTCCGGTGTCCAGCGCCACCGGGCGCACCGATTCTACCTGCGTGCCGGGATGGACATCGTCGGCCACCACTTCAGCCGACGCCTGAACTGAACACCGGTAGGGCCCTCAGGCGTCCCGGCGGCGCAGCAGCACCCCGGCGAGCACCAGGGCAACGACTACGTAGCCGCACAGGACGGCGAAGCCCTGCCACTCGGTCAGCACGTCATCGGGTGCGCCCATCACCAGGCGTTCACCGGCACTGGCCGGCAGGTAGAGCGCCAGGTCCTGGAGCCAGTCGATCTGGATCATGCCCACGATCGGCAGCACCAGCAGGATGCCCAGCACGGCTGCGATCGCCCCGGCGGTATGCCGCAGCAGGAACCCGATCCCCAGGCTGAACAACGCGATGGCGCTCAGGTACAGCGGCACCCCGAACAGGGTGCGCCAGGCACCCTCCTCGGAGACGTCCAGTTGCATTCCGTGCGGCTCCAGGATCGGGGTGGTGGCCAACCAGGACAGCGCCACGGCCAGGGCTCCCAGGGTCAGGCCCACCAGGATCACGATCGCCACCTTGGCCACCAGCACCGGCAGGCGGGTGGGCACAGCGGTCAGGGTCGACCGGATCTGCCCGGTCGCGTACTCACTCGTGGCCACCATCACCCCGAGCACCGCCAGCACGATCTGCCCCACGCCGTAACTGAAACTGATCGCCACCAGGCCGAGCGAAGTCAGCGAGAAGTCCTCCCCGCCCTCCATGGTCACGTCGGCCCCGTCGCCGCCGTCCGCCGGTCCGCCCGGGCCGGTCGGATCGAACGTGAAGCCCCAAGCCATCAGGGCGGACAGGCCCACCATCACCACGATCGTGACCGCGATGATCCAGATCGAGGAGGGCAACGTCCAGAACTTCAGCCACTCCGACCGGATCGTGCGCCACATGCTGGTCGGACGCACCGCCAGGTGCTGACGGCCGGGGTTGTGCCCCGCACTCCGTTGATCGGCTGCCTCGGGCCGGTCGGTTCCCTTGATGTCGGGGCTCATGCCGCCCCCGCCTGCGCTTCGATCGGCTGCCCACCGGAGTGATACTCCACCTCGTCGGCGGTGAGCTTGAGGTAGGCGTCCTCCAGGCTGGCGTTGCGGGGGGAGAGTTCGTGCAGCACCAACCCGGCTCCGGCCGCGATCTCCCCGATCTCCTCGGCACTGAGCCCGTCGACCTCCAGCACGCCGGGCCCCTCCTGCGCGACCGAGGCGCCGGCGCGGTTGAGCCGCTCAGCCAGGTCACCGGACCGGGGAGCACGCACCCGCACCGAGGTGCCGGTGACCGAGTCGATCACCTCCTGCAGGGGACCGGAGGCGACGATCCGGCCGCGGCCGATGATGATCAGGTCATCGGCGGTGATCGCCATCTCGCTCATCAGGTGCGAGGACAGGAAGACGGTGCGGCCCTGATCGGCAAGGGTGCGCATCATCGTCCGGACCCAACGCACGCCCTCGGGGTCCAGGCCGTTGACCGGTTCGTCCAGGATCAGCGTGCGCGGGTCACCGAGCAACGCTGCGGCGATCCCCAATCGCTGGCCCATCCCCAGGGAGAACCCCCCCACCCGCTTGTGCGCCACCGAGCCCAGCCCGGTCAGTTCGATCACGTCGGTCACCCGGGAGTGCGGGATGCCGTGGGTGGCCGCAATGGTGCGCAGGTGGTGGTAACCGGTGCGGGAGGTGTGCACCGCGCGGGCCTCCAGGAGCGCCCCGACTTGGCCGAGTGGGGCGGTGTGCTTGGCGTAGCGCTTGCCGTCAACGGTCACCTGGCCGCTGGTCGGATGGTCCAGCCCCACGATCATCCGCATCGTGGTGGACTTGCCCGCACCGTTGGGACCCAGGAACCCGGTGACCCGCCCCGGATGGACGGTGAAGGAGATATCGTCGACGGCGACTTTCCTGCCGTACCTCTTGGTGAGGCCGCGTGCCTCGATCATGGTGCGTTCCCCGTAGGTTGATGCGGCGGGCGAGGTGGATGATGCCAGCGCCTTCACATTAGGGGCCAGCACTTTGTTCCGGCGTCCCCCTTGAGGATGAGATCGCACCGGTCCCTGGGATGACATCTGGCACCCCCGGAACCGCAGGTGGATCGCCCGGTACCTGCGCGGGTCCACGGGCAGTGGAGCGAGGTAGGGCACGGGAACATCGAAACCCGCGCCGGCGTTACATGAGGTGAGAGGCCGATTACGGTGCGTCTGCCCGGCGTCCGGCCCGGTAGGATGGGTGCGGCACATCGGCCGACGTCCATGACGCGACCAGGAGAGTCCATGGCAAACCCTTATCTGTCCAACAGCCCGCAATTCGGCAAGGCGCAACCCCAGCACGGGGCGCACTTCCAACCCAAGGGCGGCACCGCGACGGTGCCGCAGGGATACGAACCTCAGTTCCAAGCGGTCGAGCAGTCCTACTACGGCCCCGATGCCGGTCCGGAGCACACCGGTCGGATGACCTATGAGGACGTGATCGTCCGCACCGCCGGGATGCTCGCGCTGGTGGTCGGCGCGGCTGCCGCAGGATGGTTCCTCATTCCGGACGGACTGAAGATGGCCGCCCTGGTGGGCGGGCTGGTGGTAGGACTGATCCTCGGTCTGGTCAACGCCTTCAAGCGTGAGCCCAGCCCCGGTCTGATCCTCGCCTACGGGGTCGCTCAGGGAGTGTTCCTCGGTGTGATCTCGGGGGTCTTCGAGATCATGTATCCCGGCATCGTGGTGCAGGCGGTGCTGGCCACGTTCATCACCTTCGGCGTGACCCTGGCCCTGTTCCGCAGCGGCAAGATCCGGGTGACTCCCAAGTTCACCAAGATCGTGGTCATCGCGACCATCAGTTACGCGGTGTTCGTCCTGGTCAACCTCGGCATCATGTGGTTCACCGACATCGGCGGCCAGTTCGGCCTGCGCTCGGGATGGATCGGTCTGGCGATCGGTGCCTTCGCGGTCATCCTCGCGGCCCTGAATCTGGTGCTGGACTTCGACATGATCGCCCGCGGCGTCAAGAACGGGGTGGCCCGGCGCTACGCCTGGAGTGCGGCGTTCGGTCTCACCGTGACCCTGATCTGGCTGTACATCGAGTTCCTCCGGATCCTGGCGATCCTGCGGAACAACTGAGCGGCCCGGCCGGGCCCGCCGCGCACCCCTGAGCGCGCACGCCCGCTCGGCGCGAACCCCGACGACGGCGCGTCCACCCACCGGGTGAGCGCGCCGTCGTCGTTCGCCCCGTGGCCCGCTACGATCGCTGCTCATGCCACTCTTCGATCTCCCACTGACCGAACTTCGCCAGTACCGCCCCGCGGTGGCCGAGCCGGATGACTTCGACGACTTCTGGGCCCAGACTCTCGCCCAGGCCCGCGGCCACGCGCTGGAGGTTCGCCATCAGGCCGTCCGGACCGGCTTGCGCCACGTTCAGGTACGCGACGTGACATTCGCGGGGTTCGGCGGGCACCCGATCAGGGCCTGGTACTCCCGCCCGGCCGGGGTAGCGGCGGACCTGCCGCTGGTGGTCAGTTTCCTCGGCTATAGCGGTGGCCGGGGGCTACCGCACGAGCACACCCTCTACCCCAGTGCGGGATATGCCCACCTGGTGATGGACAGCCGCGGGCAGGGCCACCGCAATTCGGGCGGGCACACCCCGGACCCGGTGGGGACCACACCCTCGAAGCCGGGCTTCCTCACCCGGGGTGTGCACGACCCGGCCGAGTACTACTACCGGCGTCTGTTCACCGACGCCGTCCGCGCGGTCGAGGCCGGCCGGACCCTTCCCGGGGTCGACCCGGACCGCGTGGTGGTGGCCGGGATCAGTCAGGGCGGGGCGATCGCGCTGGCGGCGGCCGCGCTCACCCCGGGACTGGCTGGGGCACTGATCCACGTGCCGTTCCTGCAGCACATCCGCCGGGCGGTGGAGATCACCGGCGCCGCCCCGTTCGTGGAGATCGCCGACTACCTCGCCGTGCACCGCGACCGGGTCGAGCAGTTGTGGCGGACCATCTCCTACATCGACGGAGTAAACCTGGCCAAGCGTGCCCACGCTCCGGTGATGTACTCGGTGGCGATGATGGACACGATCTGCCCGCCCTCCACGGTCTTTGCCTCCTACAACGCCTACGGCGCCGCAGCGGATGAGGGCGGGTCCGGGCCGGTGCGCAAGCAGATCGAGGTGTGGGAGTACAACAACCACGAGGGCGGTGGCGGGCACCAGGAGGCCAAGGACCTGGCCTGGCTGGCCGAGCTGCTCGGTGGATGAGCACCGGCGGCACACCGCCGCCGATGTGTCTATCGTGGCCGGGACGGTTGACCCCAATGCTGATCGCAGCGAAATGAGGAGCGATGACCAACGCACTGCCTACAGCCTCCGGATCCTTCGGCGACAAGCCGGAGATCACCTTCCCGGACGCCGCCCCACCGGCAGATCTGACCGTCGCGGTGCTCAGCCGCGGAGACGGCGGGGTGGTCGAGGCCGGCCAGACCATCGACGTGGACTACCTCGGCCAGGTCTGGGGTGGACGGATCTTTGACAACTCCTACGACCGGGGTTCCTCGATCCAGTTCGGTATCGGCATCGGCCAGGTCATCGCCGGTTGGGACAACGGGCTGGTGGGCCAGCAGATCGGGTCCCGCCTGCTGATCTCCATCCCCCCGCACGAGGGCTACGGGCCCGGCGGCAACCCGCGCGCCGGCATCGGTGGCGATGACACTCTCGTGTTCGTGGTGGACATCAAGAACGCCGGCTGAGAAAACCACAGCACACCAGGAGGGCCCCCGCTGGGAACGGCGGGGGCCCTCGTGCGTCTCGGTGTTACTCCCCGGCCGCTTCCGCTGCGCGCTGGGCCGCGGTGTCCTCCGAGCGGGTGCCCGCGGTGGCCAACTCGCCCTGGGTGTTCTGCAGGTGCGCCCGGATGAACCACTGGAACAACTCCAGGCCCTTGATCTGCCCGATGAGCATGTCCTCGGTGACCGGGTCGACGTCGGCGATCGCGCGCTGTGCGGTGCGGTGCTCGGCGATCAGCCCGTCGTAGACCACGTTCAGCGCGCCGAGGTGCTCGTTGGTGGTGGCGCGCTCCAGGCTGTAATCGCTCCAAGAGCGGTTCTTCACGATCTCCCCGGGCGTGCCCAGGGGGGATACGCCCAGGGTGGCGATCCGCTCCGCGGTCTCATCGACCCAGGCGCGCACCTCCTCCACCTGGGGGTCGAGCATCTCGTGCACGGCGATGAAATGTGGGCCCACCACGTTCCAGTGCACGTGCTTGAGGGTCAGGGCCAGGTCGTTCAGCGCGTTCAGCCGGTCCTGGAGCAACTCGGCGATCTTGGTGCCCTCCTCCAGGCTCAGGCCGGGCACCGTGTAGGAGCCGGTGCCGGGACGGCTGGTGATCGGGTTGTCCTCGTCGGTAGTCATCCTCCGACGATACGACGCACCCTGGTTTCGTGCGAGATCAGCCCCCCTCGGTGAGCACGTCCTCGAACAACGCCACGGCCAGCGGGCGCCACCGGGGGCGCAGCGCGTAGACGGCACTGAGCCGCAGCCTGGCGGCGGTGCGGCAAGCCGCCACCCGGGAGCGGGTGGCGGCATCGGGTGCCAGGGCGCCCAGGAACGCCTCGCTGGCTGCGGTTGCGCGCCACTCGGTGAGCAGGTTCCTGACGGACCCGTAGTTCCAGGTGCGCCAGCACGTTGGCGACATCCAGGGCCGGCTCGCCCCACGCCGCGGTGTCCAGGTCCAACAAAGCGGGATGGTCCTGACCCTCCGCGATCAGCACCTGCTGGTCGTGCAGTCCCGGTGCAGCAGTGCGGCGGGCCTCGGATCACCGCCGTCGCCTTCGTCCTGATGAACCAGAGGGGCGAGCAACTGCTCGATCCGCTCCCGCTCGGTGGTCGGCAGGAGGCCCCAGGCCAGCACCGGGTCCAGCCAACTTGCGGGTGGTGGCCACCTCCTCGGCGGCATCGTGGCGCGCACGCAATCCCGGGGCCTGCAACGCAAGGGGTACCGGTGCGGACGCCGCAGCCACGGGCGGCAGGGAGGGGTACGGGTGAGGACGCCGCCGGAGCGGCGCCGCAGCAGTGGGGGAGGGGACGGGAGGACGCCGGAGAGCACGGCGGCGTGCGGGCTCAGCCCACTCGGGGAGCCCGCAGGGCCCACGCTGCGCCCACGCTGCGGAGTGTCAGCGGTGCTTGCGCCGGTACCGGTCGAATGCGACGAGGCTCACTCCGGCACCCAGGAGCCAACCGTCCTTGGCGATGGCGATCCCGTCCGGAGTCGGGCGCAGGCTGCCCTCCTGGCGCAGACCGGGTGCGCGCAGGTACAGGCCCACCAGGCCGGCCGCGAACGCGGTCAACCCGGTGCCGGCCACGCGCGCCGGTACGCCCGGGATGAGCAGCGCGGCGCCGATCACGGTCTCGGCGATGGCCAGGGCCTTGTTGAATTCCTCCGCCGGCACATCGGCCAGGAACGGGTAGGCAGCGCTCGCGAAGCCGTGCGTCTGCGCCGCGGTCTCGGCGTCGGCGCCCAACTTCTCCATACCGGAGTTGATGATGAACGCACCGGTGGCGATCCGTAGCGGCCAGGTGGTCAGTGCTCGTGACTTCGACATGTGATCCTCGTGTTGGTCGCGGGGGCAGGGTCAGGCTGAGGGCGGTGCCACGTCTTGCTGGGCCGGCACCTCGTCCTGGCGCAGCACACCGACCGGGCAACTCATGCCGTTGGGCCCGTGGTTGCAGTACCCGCCCGGGTTCTTCTCCAGGTACTGCTGGTGGAAGGCCTCGGCGTAGTAGAACATCCCAGCCTGCGAGGCCGGACGCAACTCGGTGGTGATGTCGCCGAGCCCATGCTCGCGCACCACGGTGTTGAACGCCTCCCGGGAGGCGCGGACCAGCGCCTCGTCGGCCTCGTCGGTCCAGTAGATCGCGGAGCGGTACTGGGTGCCCACGTCATTGCCCTGACGGTGCCCCTGAGTGGGGTCGTGGTTCTCCCAGAAGGCTTTGAGGATCTCCTCCAGGCCGATCCGTTCGGGGTCGTAGACCACCTGGACGGCCTCGGTGTGGCCGGTCAGGCCGGTGCACACCTCCTCGTAGGTCGGGTAGGGGGTGTAACCGCCCTGGTAACCGGCTGCGGTGCTGATCACCCCGGGCAGGCGCCAGAAGATGCGTTCGGCGCCCCAGAAGCACCCCATCGCCAGGTACACCGAGCGCGCACCCTCCGGCCAGGGCCCGATCAGCGGGGAGCCGAGCACGTCGTGGTTGGCGGGGACCGGGTAGGCGGGCGCGGTCCGCCCGGGCAGGGCCTGCTCGGGCGTCACCATCTGGGTTGGCCGGCGGGTACCAAAGATCACGTACGACTCCTCACGCTGGCGGAACCACCGAAACACGGCGGGTATATCTGCGCAACACCAGGATTGGTCGTAGTGTTCCCGATGCGGGGCCATGCGCTCAGGGTGTGCGGGCCGTACGCTGAGCCACAGACGAGAGGCTGGAGAGGCGATGGCGCGAGGATCTGGGAAGCGGTTCATCGACCGCTTCACGTCCGATGGGGGTCGCGACGATGACGATCGGTTAGCGGCATCGCCGGCGTCCGCCGATCCGGCGTCGGATCCCGAAGCGGAGCCGGAGCAGATCTCAGCCAGGGCCCGGGCCGAGGCCGATGAGGACCTCACGGCGCCGAAGGGGACGCCCCAGAAGTTGGGGGATGCCGCGACCGCGCAGGCATCCTCGCGGGGGGTCTCGGCTTCGGCTTATGTGACGCCCGCGGTGCGCGGTGCGGCGGCCTGGGCGTGGCGCCTCGCCATCATCGCGATCGTCGGTGGGGCCCTGGTGTTCGGACTGATGCAGTTGAGCCTGGTGGTCATCCCGGTGCTGGTGGCGGTGCTGCTGGCCGCGTTGCTGATGCCGGTGGTGCGCTGGCTGAGCGGGCACGGGGTGCCCCGGACGCTGGCCGTGGCGCTGACCATGCTCGTCAGTTTTGGGGCGGTCGGCACGTTGCTCACCCTGGCCGGGCGCGCGGTCGGCACCGGTATCGCCGATCTGGCCGACCAGGCGGTCCAGGGGCTGTACGCCTTCATCGACTGGCTCAGCGAAGGGCCACTGAACATCAGCCCGGACCAACTCGAGGAGTACCTCGATGAGGCGCTGGAGCAGGTTCAGGATAATGTCCAGGAGATCGTGACCGGAGCGATCAGCGTGACCACCACGGTGGGCCAGATATTCGCTGGGATGTTGATCGCCCTGTTCTGCCTGTTCTTCTTCCTGCGGGATGGGCGCACCATCTGGACCTGGGTGGTGGGACTCCTGCCGCAGGCGGGGCGCGCTCAGATCGACGGTGCGGCGTTGCGGGGCTGGCTGAGCCTGGGACAGTACTCCCGGATGCAGATCCTGGTGGCCTTCATCGACGGTGTCGGCATCGGTGTGGGGGCCTGGATTCTCGGGGTGCCGCTGGCCCTGCCGCTCGGAGTCCTGGTGTTCCTGGGTTCGTTCATCCCGATCGTTGGTGCCGTGTTGACCGGTGCGATCGCGGTGCTGGTGGCGCTGGTGGATGGCGGATTCTGGACCTCGGTGATCATGCTGGCGATCGTGCTGGGTGTGCAACAGATCGAAGGGAACGTGCTGCAGCCGTTCCTGATGGGACGCGCCTTGAAGTTGCACCCGGTGGCGGTGCTGCTCGCGGTGACCGCTGGTACCGTCCTGGGCGGGATCATCGGAGCACTGCTCGCCGTACCGATCATCGCGGCCACCAATTCGGTGATGCTGTACCTGCACGGCCATGACAACGCGCCCGCGGAGGATCAACGTGACCTGGAGCGGGCCACGCTGCAGATGCAGCGTGACTTCCGGCAGCGAGGAAAGGTCCGCACTTCTTGATCACGCTCGAGATGATCCGGGCCGCCGCCCGGGAATTGGAGGGGGTGGCCCAGCGCACCCCGATGGAGTACTCGCGGGCGTTGAGCCAGGTGGCGGGTGTTCCGGTGCACCTGAAGTGCGAGAACCTGCAGCGCGGTGGTTCGTTCAAGATCCGTGGTGCGTACACGCGGATGTCCCGGCTCAGCGCGGCGCAGAAGGCCGCCGGCGTGATCGCCGCATCCGCCGGCAACCACGCCCAGGGCGTGGCGCTGGCGGCGAGGATGCTGGGGATCTCGGCCACCGTGTACATGCCGGTCGACGCCGCACTTCCCAAGGTGGCGGCCACCGCGGGGTACGGGGCCGAGATCCGCCGGGCCGGCTCCAGCGTCGATGAGGCTCTCGTCGAGGCACGAGCGGAGGCCGAGCGCACCGGGAAGGTGGTGGTCCATCCCTTCGACCATCCCGACATCGTCACGGGACAGGCCTCGATCGCCCTGGAGATCGCCGAGCAGACGCCGGAGGTGGCCACCGTGCTCGTGCCCACCGGGGGCGGGGGGCTGCTGGCCGGGGTCGGCGCCGGACTGCGCACGGTCCTGGGGCGGCCGGTGGAGGTGGTCGGTGTGCAGGCGGAGGGCGCGGCTGCCTACCCGGCGTCGTTGAGCGCCGGGAGCCCGATACCGCTGGAGGCCATGCACACGATGGCCGATGGAATCGCAGTGGCCACTCCCGGCCAGGTGCCCCTGGAGATCGTGCAGGACTCGGTGGCCCGGGTGGAGACCGTGACCGAGGAGGAGATCTCCCGGGCCCTGCTGATGTTGACCGAACGGGCCAAGTTGGTGGTGGAGCCCTCCGGGGCCGCCGGTATCGCCGCGTTGATGCACCGTCCCGGGGCTTATGCCGGGCCGGTGGTGGCGATCCTTTCCGGGGGCAACATCGACCCGCTGGTGCTGATGCGGGTGCTGCGACACGGCATGGTGGCGGCCGGCCGGTACCTGCAGGTACAGGTCCGGGTGAAGGACACCCCTGGCAACCTCGCCCGGTTGCTGGCCCACCTGGCCGACCTGGACGCCAACGTCCTCAACGTCGGGCACGTGCGCACCGCGGCCGACCTGGCCGTCGACGAGGTGGACATCGCGGTCGAGTGCGAGACCAACGGCGCCGAGCACTGCGACTCAGTCCTGCGGGCACTGGCCGGAGAGGACCACTACCGGGTGCTGTGGGGTTCAATGGAGGCTCCCACCGCGTGAGCGGATGGGTCAGCGGTGACCACCCCGGAAAACTGCGGTGCCCGCCGAGCAGGTGCGGTGACCTGCCGACGGGCACGGCGTCGTCGTCAGCCCTTGTAGGGCTTGGCGGCGGAGATCTTGACCTCGATGGTCGCTCCGTTGGGTGCCTGGTACTCCACCGAGTCCCCGA
This sequence comes from Pseudactinotalea sp. Z1748, assembly GCF_049725185.1. Lineage (NCBI taxonomy): Bacteria > Bacillati > Actinomycetota > Actinomycetes > Micrococcales > Cellulomonadaceae > Pseudactinotalea > Pseudactinotalea sp. Z1748. The sequence goes on from NZ_JBMPQB010000002.1 coordinate 469,819, forward strand.
CCTGCTTGCCCGAGATCGCCGAGCCCAGCGGCGAGCCCGCCGAGTAGACATCGAGGTTGGTGTCGACGGCACCTTCGCGCGAACCGAGCAGGAACGTCATCTCGTCCCCACCCACGTCGGCGGTGACCACCATGCCCGGTTCCACCACGCCGTCGTCAGCTGGTGTCTCCCCGACGTGGGCGTTGCGCAGCAACTCCTCCAACTGGCGGATCCGCGCTTCCTGCTTGGCCTGCTCCTCCCGGGCAGCGTGGTAACCGCCGTTCTCCTTGAGGTCACCCTCATCGCGGGCGGCGTCGATCCGGTCGGCGATTTCGGCGCGTCCCCTACTCACCAGGTGGTCGTACTCGGCCTTGAGCCGGTCATAACTGTCCCGTGTGAGCCACGTGGTTTCGGACACGTTCCCTCCTCGGCATGAAATGGAGCATGAATAAATAGGGCCCGGTGCTGAACGCAGGGAACCTCGTGGTCGTCCATGAGGTTCTGACTCACCCGGAGGCTCGATGCGGTCCGCTCCGAGCGGTGCAAGTGCCCCATTCTAGCAAGGTCTGCGCGAATTCTCGCGAAGCAACGGTGCCGGAGGGGTCAATTCACCAATTCACATGAGCGCACGATGCCGGTCACCGGGGCCGCGCTGGTGGCCACGGATACCCTGACCTGGTTCATCCGGTCCTGGAACGGGCCCAGGCGAGTATCGAGCAGGCCGACCTGGCCGAAGTTGGCGTCGAGGGCCTCGATCGTGCAGTCGGCCTGCTCACCCGGGGGCATGGTGATCTCGAACAGCACCTCTACCGAGGCCTGGTCGGGGGCCACGAAGAAGGAGATCTCCTGGGTGCTCACCGACGGGGCCAGTCGGTCGATGGCCACCCACAGGCCGAAAGCGCCCGCCAGCACCGCGACGGTCAAGGCTAGGATCCACATGGTCCGCCGGCCGCGCCGAGCATCGCGCACTGGGCCGTACCGTTCGGCCAGCCTGCGCTCGGCCCGGGCCTGCGGCGCCGATGCACCCTGCACTGCTGTCATCCTTACACTGGTCGGTAGCACAGACCGGTATGCCTGTGCGCGACAGTCTCGCACTTCTCTCACCCCACACCTAGCCAGGAGGTTGGTCCGTGGTCAGCCAGGACCTGCGGCTGATGGCCGTACATGCTCATCCCGACGATGAGTCGAGTAAGGGGGCTGCCACCATGGCCCGTTACGCATCCGAAGGGGTGCAGGTGCTCGTGGTGACCTGCACCGGCGGGGAGCGTGGTTCCATCCTCAACCCCCGGCTGGAGAACGATGAGACCGTGCTCGCCGACCTTCCGGGCACGCGCCGCCGGGAGATGGCCGCCGCAGCGCAGGTCCTCGGCGTGGATCAGCACTGGCTCGGCTTCGTCGACTCGGGCCTGCCCGAGGGTGATCCGCTGCCGGACCTACCGGAGGGCTCCTTCGCGCTCACCCCGGTGGAGGTGGCGACCGAGGCGCTGGTCGAGGTGGTGCGCCGGTTCCGCCCGCACGTGATGACCACCTACAACGAGAATGGTGGCTACCCCCACCCAGACCATGTGATGACCCACAAGATCTCGATGGCGGCTTATGAGGCGGCCGGCGATGGCGAGCAGTTCCCCGACGCCGGGGAGCCGTGGGAGGTCTCGAAGATCTACTACGACGTGGGCTTCCACAAGGAGCGGATCCTCACCGTGCACGAGGAACTGATCGAGCGGGGGATGGAATCGCCGTTCGGGGACTGGCTGAAGCGCTGGGAGGACCGGCCGAGCCGGGAGGTCACCACGCAGGTGCGCTGCGCGGACTTCTTCGGGCACCGAGACCGGGCGCTGTTGGCCCACGCCACCCAGATCGACCCCGACGGGTTCTTCTTCGCCGTCCCCCGCGACGTGGAGCGCGAGGCGTGGCCGACCGAGGAGTTCGAACTCGCCCACTCCCGGGTGCCCACAGACCTTCCCGAGGACGACCTGTTCGCCGGGGTGCGGACGTGAACGTGCGCTCGAGGGCCGCCGTGCTGATCCACGACGGTACCGGCGGCGTGCACCCGGTGGCCGATCAGTTGGCCCGGGGATCCGATCCGAATCTGGTGGCCCCGGGGATGGCGGCGTTCCTGGCCTTCCTCGCGCTGGCGCTGGCGTTGATCGCGCTGGGATGGTCCCTGACGCGTCAGGTGCGCCGCTCGGAGTACCGCAACGCACAACGCCGCGCCGCGGCCGCGCAACAGCGCCCCGGGCCTGCCGGAGCCGGTGCAGCGAGCGTCGGTGACGTCGGCGCCGACAGCCCTGATCCTGGGGACCGGCGCCCCGGAGGTGACGACGACGCATCGCCAGGGGCGCCGGCGACGTCCCCCCCGGCCGACACCCCCGCCGACGGGGGATCGGAGGCGAGACCGTGACCAGCCCACTCGACGTCGCTGTGGTGCAACTGCAGGCGGATGAGGATGTGCAGGAGAATGCCCGCGCCGCCGCCGAAGCGATCCGGGATGCCGGCCGCGCGCAGTTGGTGGTCCTGCCCGAGTACACCAGCGGCTGGGCCAAGCACCTGCGCCCGGAGCTGGCCCAGCCCGCTCGGGGGCCATTCACCGAGGCCGTCCGGCGGGCGGCCAGGGAGTCCGGGCGCACCGTGGTGCTGGGCACGATGGAGCCCGACGACGGCGAGTCGGCCCGCTGCGCAAACGTCGCTCTGGCCATCGGACCGGACGGGCAGGACCTGGGGCGCTACCGCAAGGTGCACCTGTTTGATGCTTACGGAATCCGGGAGTCCGACACCTTGACCCCGGGGCCGGCCGGCGCCGAGCACGCGCTGGTGTTCGACGTCGGTGCACTGCGCGTGGGTGTGGCCACCTGTTACGACATCCGGTTCCCCGAGACCTTCCGGGTGTTGGCTGACGCCGGTGCGAACGTGTTCGCCATCGGAGCCGCGTGGGCGGCTGGGGAGGGCAAGGCCGAACTGCTCCTGACCCTGGCTCGTGCTCGGGCGATCGAGAACGCCAGTTACGTGCTGATCTCCTCCCAGCCCGGGCCCGGCCGGTCCGGGCACAGTGCCATCGTCGATCCGCGCGGGGTGGTGCTCTCCCAGGCAGGGAGCGATGAGGCACGCACCCTGCAAGCTGCACTCGACCCGGAGGTGGTGCGCGCCACCCGGGCTCAGGTGCCAAGCCTTGGCCATCGCCGGTACCGCGTGGTGCCGGTCGACGACGACGGTGGCCGGGTCGGCTAGCCGCCTCAGTGGACCGTCGGCGCGCCGTCAGCAGGCCTTCGGTGCGACGTCAGCGGGCCAGCAGCACCGCCGCCCCGACGGCCACCGCGTGACAGGTGTAGCCGACCACGGTGCCCACGTGGAAGATCTCGTGATAGCCGAAGTAACGCGGGCTCGGATTGGGCCGCTTGAACCCGTAGGCCAGTGCGCCCAGGGTGTACCCGAGGCCACCGGCGATGATCAACCACACCACGGCCGCGTTGGAGGCGGACCAGAACGCGGGCATGAACCACACCGCCACCCAGCCCAGCGCCACGTAGACCGGCACGTAGAACCAGCGCGGTGCGTTCAGCCAGAACACCCGGGCACCGATCCCGGCGAGGGCACCTCCCCAGACCACCGCGAGCAGGACGGTGGCGGTGCGGACCGGGAGCAGCATCACGGCCAGCGGGGTGTAGGTGCCGGCGATAACCAGGAAGATGTTGGAGTGGTCCAGCCGGCGGAGGGTGGCGAACCAGCGCGGGGTCCAGGTGCCCCGGTGGTAGATCGCGCTGGTGGTGAACAGCACCACGGTGGTCACCGCGAACACTGCCACCGCCGCGCGCGCACCCGGCGTCGGGGCCACAACAAGCAGAACGATTCCGATCACCGCAGCCAGCGGTGCCATCACCGTATGGATCCACCCACGCAGCAGCGGCTTGGCGAGGGCCTGGGCAACGGTGTCGCCGGTGGAGGGGGCGGTCATGTGGCACGTCCGGGGAGTCTGGGGGCGGTGTCCAGGCCAAGGGGCGCAGCCCCACTCGCCTTACCTACGCCATCGTAGGTTACGGAAACGTAGCCTACAACGGCGATGCCAGCGAGTAGCGTATACCCAGCGTGTGGTGCGCTCCGTGCCAGGTGGCCGCCTCCGCACGCACCTGCATCGCGTCCCGCCCGTACCGGTAGCCGAGAGGAGAACCGCATCCGCATGCGACCTCCGGCCCTGCTGTACGGACTGTATGAGCGCAAACTCTCCCGGGATCTGCAGTCGGCCCAGGTGCCCAAGCACGTGGGGGTGATGCTGGACGGCAACCGTCGTTGGGCGCGGGCGGTCGGCCTGGACGCAGCCCACGGACATCGCGCCGGGGCTCAACGCATCCATGACCTGCTCACCTGGTGCGCCGAGGCCGGCGTGTCGGTGGTCACCATGTGGATGCTGTCCACCGACAACCTGCGCCGGGAGGCCCAGGAGGTCTCGGACCTGTTGGAGATCATCGCCACCGCCGTGCAGGAACTGGCCGACACCGGGCGCTGGCGGCTGCGCATGGTCGGGGAGCTCGCCCTGCTGCCGCAGGAGATCGCGGCCCGGCTGGCCGCGAACGAGGCCGCCACGGCCGACGTGGACGGTATGCAGGTCAACATCGCCGTCGGGTACGGGGGGCGCCACGAGATCGCCAACGCGGTGCGCTCCCTGCTCAAGGAACACGTGGCCGCCGGGCACAGCCTGGAGGAGATCGTCGAGGAACTGACCGAGGCGCACATCGGTGAGCACCTGTACACCAAGGGTCAGCCGGACCCGGACCTGGTGATCCGTACCTCGGGGGAACAGCGCCTGGGCGGCTTCCTGCTCTGGCAGAGCGCGCACAGTGAGTTCTACTTCTGCGAGGCGTTCTGGCCGGACTTCCGCAGGGTGGACTTTCTGCGGGCGCTGCGGGCCTACTCCCGGCGGGAACGCCGGCTGGGTCGCTGACCTCACCCGAGGTGAACACCGGATGACGTTTCGGCACCCGGCGTGCCGTAACGCGGATCGGTATCCACCAGGTCGTAGCGTGGGAGCACTGGATGGCAACCTCGCCATCCATCGGAAGGCCAGCCCATGGAGTTCACGCTCGGATGGGGAAGGGGCCTTCGGCCCCATCGGCCGACCGCCCTCCACCCGCGACCGCCACACCTGACGGTGTGCCGCGGCAGGTCCAGCTAGAGGAGCTACCTGTGAGCCGTGAATCCCTCGAGTTCGACGTCCAGATCGGATCCATGTCCGAGGCGGGGGGAGGCGCGGCAGAACTGCCCGTGGCCGACCCTGCCCCCGACCTGGCCGACGGCGAGGTGGTCACCTATGTGCTGGACACCTCCGTGCTGCTGTCCGATCCGTGGGCGATCCTGCGGTTCGCCGAGCATGAGGTGGTGCTACCGGTAGTGGTGATCACCGAGTTGGAGGGCAAGCGCCACCACCCCGAGCTCGGCTACTTCGCGCGTAGCGCGTTGCGGATGCTCGACGACCTGCGCCTCGAACACGGCCGGCTCGATTCCCCGGTTCCGGTGGGCGCGCAGGGTGGAACGATACGGGTAGAACTCAACCACTCCGATCCGGCGGTGCTGCCCTCGGGTCTGCGGTTGGGTGACAACGACACTCGTATCCTGTCCGTGGCCGCCAACCTCGCTGCCGAGGGGGGCCACGTCACGATCGTCTCCAAGGACCTGCCGATGCGGGTCAAGGCCTCATCGGTGGGGCTGCGGGCAGAGGAGTACCGGGCCCAGCTCGCCCTGGACTCGGGGTGGCGAGGCATCTCCGAAGCGGCACTCAGCGAGGAGGAGATGGGGGAGTTGTGGGCCAGTGAGCGCCTGGTCATCGCCGACGTGGTGGCCGGGGAGACCGTGCGTGACCTGCCGTGCAACACCGGGCTGGTACTGCACTCCCCGCGCGGTTCGGCGCTGGGCCGGGTCACGGCGGACAAACAGATCACACTGGTGCGCGGGGACCGGGATATCTTCGGTATGCACGGGCGCAGCGCCGAACAGCGCATCGCCATCGATCTCCTGCTCGACTCCGAGGTAGGCATCGTCTCCCTGGGCGGGCGGGCCGGCACCGGCAAGTCCGCCCTGGCACTGTGCGCGGGTCTGGAGGCGGTGCTGGAGCGCCAGGAGCACCGCAAGGTGGTGGTGTTCCGGCCGTTGTACGCCGTCGGCGGCCAGGAACTGGGCTACCTGCCCGGTAGCGAGGCGGAGAAGATGAACCCCTGGGCCCAGGCGGTGTTCGACACCCTGGGGGCGGTGGTCTCGACCGAGGTGGTCGAGGAGGTGATGGACCGCGGCATGCTCGAGGTTCTGCCCCTGACCCACATCCGTGGCCGGTCCCTGCACGATGCGTTCGTGATCGTCGATGAGGCGCAGTCACTGGAGCGCAACGTGCTCCTGACCGTGCTCTCCCGGATCGGGCAGAGTTCTCGGGTGGTGCTCACCCACGATGTGGCCCAGCGCGACAACCTGCGCGTGGGACGCCACGACGGCATCGCCTCGGTGATCGAGTCGCTCAAGGGCCACCCGCTGTTCGGACACGTGACGTTGACCCGTTCCGAACGCTCTGCGGTGGCGGCGCTGGTCACCGAGTTGCTCGAGGGGCCGGGGATGTGAACTGATGGATGCGGAATGTCCCGCTTCCACCCTCGGGCGTGATCCTGGCCACTCTCGCGGGCGGGTATCTCATATGCGAGATATCGTGCCCGAATGACCACGATTGAGCAGACCCAGACCACGGTGCCCGAGATCGGTGCCCTGATCCGCGGGGCCCGGCAGAACAAGGGCCTCACCCAGACCCAGTTGGCCGAGTTGCTCGGTACCAGCCAGAGCGCGGTGGCCCGGATCGAGAACGGCGGGCAGAACCTGACCGTGGAACTGCTGGGCCGGATCAACCAGGCCCTGGAGGCGGATCTGCTCCACCTCGGCCGGCCCCGCGCCTCCCACCTGCGGGTGACCGGAGAGCAGAAACTCTCCGGGACCATCACGGTGAAGTCCTCCAAGAACGGCGCGGTAGCCCTGCTGTGCGCCGCACTGCTCAACCGTGGCCGTACCACCCTGCGCGGAGTCGCCCGGATCGTAGAGGTGGACCGGATCGTGGCGGTGCTGCGCTCCATCGGGGTGCAGGCCACATGGTCCGCCGACGGAAAGGACCTCGAACTCGTTCCGCCGGCCGAGTTGGATCTGGCGAACATCGACACCGAGGCAGCTCGTCGAACCCGCAGCATCATCATGTTCCTGGGGCCGTTGCTGAACAGGGAAGCGGCGTTCGAGTTGCCCTACGCCGGGGGCTGCAACCTGGGTACGCGCACGGTGGAGCCACACATGATCGCCCTGCGGCCCTTCGGCCTGGACGTGCTGGCCACCTCCGGCGCCTATCAGGCCACGGTGAATCCGGAGCGGCCGACCGACATCAAGGTGGTGCTGACCGAGCGCGGTGACACGGTCACCGAGAACGCCATCATGGCTGCCGCCCGGCACCCGGGTGTGACCACGATCCGCAACGCCAGCCCGAACTACATGGTCCAGGACCTGTGCTTCTACCTCGAGCTGCTCGGGGTGCGGATCGACGGGATCGGTACCACCACCCTACGGGTGCACGGCCTGGCCGACATCGACGCCGACGTCGACTACGCCCCGGGTGAGGACCCGGTGGAGGCGATGAGCCTGCTCACCGCCGGCATCGTGACGAACTCGGAGATCACCGTGGCGCGGGTACCGATCGAGTTCATGGAGATCGAACTGGCCACACTCTCGGAGATGGGTCTGCGTTACACGCTCTCGGAGGAGTACCCGGCCGCGAACGGGCGCACGCGGCTGGTGGACGTCACGGTGCAGCCGAGCGAGTTGAAGGCCCCGATCGACAAGATCCACCCGATGCCCTTCCCCGGCCTGAACATCGACAACCTCCCCTTCTTCGCGGTGATCGCCGCGACCGCCTCGGGCACCACGATGATCCACGACTGGGTCTACGACAACCGCGCTCTGCACTTGACGGACCTGACCAGGCTCGGTGCTGACGTGCGGCTGCTGGACCCGCACCGGTTGGATATCACCGGCCCTACCCGGTTCTCCGGCGCGGAGGTGACCTGCCCGCCGGCCCTGCGTCCGGCGGTGGTGATCCTGCTGGCGATGCTGGCGGCCAAGGGCACCTCGGTGCTGCGCGGTGTGGACATCATCGCCCGCGGCTACGAGCAGTTGCAGGAGCGGCTGATTGAGCTCGGCGCCCAGATCGAGACGTTCCGCGACTGAGTACCTGCGCCGAAGGCGCGGGCGTGTTCAGCGCAGCGGGTCGAACGGGGCGAGCAACTCGGGAACCTGCCCGGTGGTGATCGCCTCGGTGAGCAACCGCCCGGTCAACGGCCCCAGCGTGATACCCCACATCCCGTGCCCACCGGCGATGTGCACCCGGGGCGAGGCGGTCGGACCGATCTGCGGCAGACCATCAGGCGTGACCGGCCGGGAGCCGACCCACTCGTCCTCGCGCGACTCGAAGTCCGCTCCGGTCAACAGCGGCCGGGTGGCGCCGACGATCGCGTTGATGCGGCGCGGGTCCAACGGGGCGTCGGGGCGCTGGAACTCCATCATTCCGGCCACCCGTAGCCGTCCACCCAGCGGGGTGCAGGCCACGCGCTGGGCCGGGAAGTACACCGGCACCGTCGGCGCGGGGTCAACCGACACGGTGAAGGAATAGCCCCGTCCGGCTTGGACCACCTGGCGGACCCCGAAGCCACGGGACAGTTGCGGCAGCCACGCCCCGGTCGCCAGCACCACCACGTCGGCGGCCAGTCGTTCGACCTCCCCCCCGGTGCGCGCGGGGCTCTCACTGCGGGTCTGGCCGCTACGGACGTTGTCCGCCACGGTGACCGAGGCCGGTGAACCCGGCCCACCGCCGTCGGCGGCTATCACCCGCCGTCCTTCGTGCACCGTGGTGCCCTGAGCGCGCACCGCCGCCGCCAGTGAGGTCAGGAAAGCGGGCGGGTCCATGAAGCGCGTCCCGTGCAGCCGGATCGCCTCGACCACCTGCTCGGACAGCGCCGGCACGATCTCCCGCGCCGCGTCGCCGTCGAGCAGGTCGGCGCCCACGTCCTGACCGGCCGCACGGATCTGGTCGAACTCTTCCATCAGCAGTTTGTGCTGGCCGGGACGGGCGAAGCAGGCCAGGAACGCCTCGGGCTCCACGGTGGGTTCACTCACCCCGTTCTCGGTCAACTCGTCGAACGCCGCCAGCGACTCCCGGTTCAGCGGGATGTAGTGGCCCATCGCCCTGGTCCAGGCCCCGGCGGTGGAGCGGCGTAGGAAGCCGGCCAGGAACCGGATCAGCACCGGGTCGATCCGGGGCGGGACGTAGACCGGGGAGTTGGGGGAGATGAACGCCTTGAGTCCCGAACGTAGGATCGCGGGCTCGGGTAACGGGGTGGTGATCGGAGGAGTCAGCCAGCCGGCGTTGCCCCAGGACGCCCCGGCGGCTACGTGATCCTGCTCCACCACGGTCACGTCCAGGCCGGCGCGGCGCAGGTGCCACGCGGTGGCAAGTCCGACCATCCCGGCGCCAACGACGATCGCTGACTTCGGCGTGGGGATACTGCGTTGGCGGACCGCGGCGATGCGGCGGTTTCGGCGGGAACCCATTGGTCCTTGGTACCAGCCGCGCAGCGGCGATGCCAGCGGTTTGACGCGCAGGTCCTGCGAAGCCGGTGCGCCGCCGTCACCGGAATCGGGCCCGGGGCGTCCCCTCGGGCACAACCCGGGCCCGGGCCGGGAAGGAGTCCCCGGGCCCGGGCCGGGCCGTTTCCTAGCCTTTGACCGCCCCCGCGGTCATGCCGCGCACGAAGTAGCGCTGCAGGGCGAAGAAGACGATCACGGGGACCAGCATCGAGATGAACGCCCCGGAGGAGAGCAGGTCCCATCGCTGGCCGTACTGGCCGATGAGACCCTGCAACGCCACGGTGACCACCTCGTTGCGTCCCGAACCGATGAACAGCACCGCGATCAGCAGGTCGTTCCACACCCAGAGGAACTGGAAGATCGCGAAGGCGGCCAGCGCCGGCACGCTCATCGGCAGGATCAGGCGCCAGAACGTCTGATAGTGGCTGGCACCATCGATCTTGGCCGACTCGATCACGGCCGTGGGCAACGTGGACATGTAGTTGCGCAGGATGAAGACCGCCAGCGGCATCCCGAACCCGGTGTGGGCCAGCCACACCGTGATGAACTCCCCGACCAGGCCGAACTGGTTGAACAACTGCAGCAGTGGCATCAGCGCCACCTGGTTGGGCACCACGAGCAGGCCCACGACGAGGACGAACAGCCAATCCCGGCCCCGGAACTGCAGGAACGTGAAGGCGTATGCCGCCATCGCCGCGATCAGGATCGGGATGATGGTGGCCGGAATGGTCACCACCAGGGAGTTGATGAAGGCGTTGCCCATGCCCGCATCCAGGACCTCCCGATAGGAGTTCAGCGTCCAGTCGTTGTCCCAGAACCGCAGGATCGCTCCCCACCAGGAGGTGCTGGTGGCATCCTCGCGGGTACGGAAGGAGGTGACCAGCAGACCCAGCGTGGGGATGACGAAGCCGACGACGACGAGGGCCAGGGTGATGCGGACCGGCCAGTTGGCTCTGGACTCACCCGGCTCGGGACGTGACCTGGGGCGGGACCTGCCCGTCGGGGCGGCTTCTGCTACCGGAGGAACGGTCGAGGTACTCATCCCATGGCCTCCTGCTTCCGGAACTGCCGGACCTGGTAGATCATCACCGGGATCACCGCGATCATCAGCAGCACCACAATGGCCGCGGATTTGCCGTAATCACCCACATTGAACAGTTCGGCGAAGAATCGTCGTGCCACGACGTCGGTATTGTGCTGGCCCCCGGTCATCACGTAGACAATGTCGAAGATCTTCATGACCGCGATCAGAATCGTGACGAATACGGTGATCACCGTGCCCCAGATCTGCGGGATCACCACTTGGAAGAAAGCCTGTACTTCGGTCGCGCCGTCAATTCGTGCCGCTTCGACCGTTTCCTCCGGGACCGCTTTGATCGCCGAGGACAACAGCACCATCGCGAACCCGGTCTGCAACCAGATCAGGATGATCATGAGCAGGAAACTGTTCAGCCGGTAGTCCCGCATCTGCAGCCAGACCTGTGGTTGCCCGCCGATGCCGGTCCACAGTGCGTTCAGCAACCCGATCTGTTCGGTTCCGCCGGGACGGAACTCGTAGATGAACCGCCAGATCGTACTGGCCCCGACCATGGAGATCGCCATCGGCAGGAAGATCAGTGACTTGGTGACCTTCTCCCCGCGTGGCGCGAGCCGGTCGGTGAGCACCGCCACCAGCAGCCCGATCACCACCGCCACGGTGGGCACCACCAGGATCCACAGCAGGGTGTTGATCATGGTCTGCTGGAACGCGGACTCGGTGAGCAGATCTACGTAGTTCTGCACCCCGACCCACTCGGTGGAGCGGGCGTTGGCGAAACTGAGAATGATCGTGCGCACGCCCGGGTAGAGCAGGAATAGTCCGATGAAGGCGATCGCCGGGCCGGCGAACACCCACGGCTTGAGCCTGCTGGACCAGCGTTCGGGAAGCCTCTCGACCAACCAGTTGAACACGAAGAACAGGATGAGCACCGCTCCGACGCCACCGGCGATGGCAAGGACGGCGTTGATGACTTTGATCATGGTGCGCCCTTTCCCAGTCGAGCACGGCGGCCGGGCGAGGCTTCACCGCCCGCCCGGCCGCCGTGGAGAATCACGGCCAACTATTCTCGATCTCGCTGAGAGCCTCCTCCAGTTCCACGCTCCCGGAGAGCCAGTCCACCATCGAGGTCCAGAACGTCCCGGTGCCCACCTGGGCGGGCATCAGGTCCGAACCGTCGAAGCGGAATACATCCGAGTCGGCGGCCAGTTCGGCCTGCTCGCGGAGCAGGTCGTTGGGGTAGAAGGAGGTGTCGAAGGAGACGTTCGGGGACAACCACCCACCGGATGCGGCGGAGTTCTCACCGAATGACGGTGCGGCGATCGCCTCCAGGGCTGCGGCGGCGTCGGGGTTGTCGCTCAGCAGCGCCATGTAGTCACCGCCGCCCAGCACGGGCTGTCCATCGAAGCCGCCCTCATAGGGAGGCAGCAGGAACACGCCGACCTCCTCATCGAGGTTCTCCAGGATCTCCGGAGGCCAGAAACTGGTGATGAAGTTGCCCTGGCGGTGCATCATGCAGCCCGGCTCGTCGGCGATCAGCGGGTTTGCGGCGTCACCGAAGTTCGTGGCGGTCAGGCCCTGCTGGCCACCGACCACGAAGCCCTCGGTCAGGGCGATCTCACCGAATGCCTCACCGGCTTCCACGACGACGGGGTCATCGAAGGGGATCTCATTGTTCACCCACTGGTCGTAGACATCCGGTCCACCCACCCGGAGCACGTACTCCTCCAGCCAGTCCGTTGCCGGCCAACCGGTGTCGGGTCCGGACTCGATGCCGATGCACCAGGGCGTCACACCGTCATCGACCATCTGCTGGCTCAATTGCACCAGTTCCTGGTGCGATTCGGGGATGGTGTAGCCGGCGTCGTCGAACTCGGGGATCGGGTAGAAGACCAGTGACTTGACGTTGATGGAGTAGGGGATGCCGTAGGTGGTGCCGTCCTCCGCGGTGCCGGTGTCCACCAGGCCGTCGATCATGTCCCCGGACGCTGCGTCGAGGTCGAGAGCCTCGGAGAGTGGGATCAGGTGACCGTCCCCGGCCAGGTCCATCATCAGACCGGGCTGGGGGAAGATCGCGATGTCGGGTACGTTCCCGCCCTCGACGCGGGTGCGGATAATGGTGTCGAAGTCGGCCAGGGAGTTGAACTCCAAGTCGAGGTCGTGCTCCTCGGCCACCATCTCCAGATCGGCTTCGAACGCCTGTTGTTGTTCCCCGGAGAAGGCACCGACGATCTCTACCGGTCCACCGCTGGCACCGTTGCCGTTATCACCATTGCCTGTGTCGCCGGTGCCCCCGCCCCCGTTGCCGCCGTTGCCCCCATCGGGGTCGTCGCTCAAGCACCCGGCTGCGAGTAGGCCCGTGGCGGCCACGACCGCCGCCAGGCGGACTGCTGCGCTTCGTTTCATTCCGGCTCCCTTGCTAGTGTCGATGCGCACGCTGGCTGATTGCACCCCCATGCGCACCCCTAGGCATACTCCTGTCCGGGCACCGGCGGGGTAAATACGGGCATAACCGTTTGACAACAAATATGGAAAGGGCATTCCCGACAGGTGCTGAAATTTTCGGGATTGGGCCTAGTCGACCAAGCGCGCCCGGCCATCGGCCAAGTCGTATTCCACGCCAATGACGGCGCAGCGGCCCTCGGCGATGGCGTTCTCCAGGCTCAGGGAGTACGTGCGCAGCATCTGCACCGTGGCGCGGACATGCTGGCGGCGCAGGGCGTCGTCGTCGGGGATGTGGATCTGGCGCTGCAGGGCCGCATCCACTGGTGCTGCCCCCTCGTGCCCCCCGGATGGGGCGCCGGGCTCGGTCTCGGCGTACCCGGCCCCCACGTCGCCGGCGGCGGACGGTGGCGTATCAGGGCGGGAGGGCCGATCCTGCTGGCCGGGCATGACCAGGCTGGGAATCACCCGGTCCACCACCGCGCGCACGAAGCCGCCGGGCATCTTGCCCGTGGTGAGGGCGTCGATCGCTGCCTGCAGGGCTCCGCAGTGGTCGTGACCCAGGACCACCACCAGCGGCACTCCCAGGACGTCGACGCCGTACTCGATGGACCCGATCACGGTGGTGTCCACGACGTGCCCGGCGGTGCGCACCACGAACAGGTCACCGAGGCCGCGGTCGAAGATCAGTTCGGCGCCGACCCGGGAGTCGGAGCAGCCGAAGATCACCGCGAACGGGTGTTGGCGGACCGAGACCTCACGACGGTGGTCCACGCCCTGACTGGGGTGCGTCATCGTGCCTGCGACGAATCGATCGTTTCCCTCGCGCAGGGCCTGCCAGGCCGCTTCGGGGCTCACGGGTGCCTTGGGACTCATGCATCCTCCGCTCGTGGTGCTGGTGTGGATGTGCCGTGGCGGGCGAGCGACTGCTCCAACTCCTCGCGGCTGGGCGGGTTGGCTCCGGCACGGCTGACGGTGAGCGCGGCGGCCGCCGCGGCATGCGTCATCGCTGCCCGCAACCCGGTGGTACCGATGCGGTCCAGAGCGCGCCGACGGGACGCGCCGAGCAGGTCCGCCCGCCAGAGGGCATCGAGCAGGGCCGCCATGTAGGAGTCCCCGGCGCCGACGGTGTCCACCACGGACACCAAGGGGCTGGGAACCCTCACCTCCCCGGCGGCGCACAGGCCCACCGACTCCGAACCCCCACGGGTCACCACCACCAGTGCGGGTCCCCTGCGCGCCCAGTTCCGGGCGGAGGCGATCGGATCCTGTTCGGGGTAGAGCCAGGCCAGGTCCTCATCGGAGACCTTGACCACATCGGCGCAGGCCACCAGGGCCTCCATACGCTCCCGGGCCGGCCCCACCTCGCCCATGATGGTGGGCCGGACGTTGGGGTCGTAACTGACCGTGGCATGGGTGGCCCCGCCCTTGAGGAGGCGTGCCACCTCCTCCGCCCCCGGGGGCAGCGTCGCGGCGATGGACCCGGCGTGCAGCACCCGCACGTTCTCATCCACCGTGGTGGCAGGTACCCGCCACTGCAGATCGAAGGTGTACTGTGCCGCCCCGTCCGAGTCCAACCGGGCCAGCGCGGTGGAGGTGCGCTCGGCACCGTCGGAGCCCTGGGTCAGGTCCACGCCGGCGCCGGTCAGGTGGGCGCGCACCAACTCTCCGTGTGCGTCCGCGCCGAACCAGGTGGACAGCCTCACCGGGCGTCCCAAGCGGGAAAGGCCGATCGCGACGTTCGCCGGTGATCCACCGGGGTGCTCGATCACCTGCCCACCGGCGTCCCGGACCACATCGACCAGTGCCTCACCGACCACCAGTGCGCCCGGGGCAGCGCTCACTGATCGCCCTCCTCAGCCCCTGGGGCAGACGATTGGGCCGCGTCGGTTCCGTTCGCGTCGGGTTCGGCGGCGTGGTCCGCGCCGGCGGCGGCCAGTCGCTCCTTGGCCGCATCCAGCCAACCCTGGCACCGGTCGGCCAACGCCTCGCCCCGCTCCCACAGCGCCAGGGAGTCCTCCAGGGAGGCCGAGCCGTTCTCCAGGCTGGCTACCACCTGGATGAGTTCGTCGCGGGCCTGCTCATAAGACAGGGTGTTCACGTCGGGACGTCGGGTGGGATCGGTCACGGCACTATCCAATCAGGTCGGTGCGAGTCAGTGTGAGTCCGCCGGCGCCAGCGAGGAGTCGGCGGGCTCGGCGGCCACGGCCACTTGGCCGCTCGTCGTCTCCTCGATCGCCGCCACGTCCAGGCGCAGTGCCCCGCTGGCTACCCGGGCGTGCAGCTCCTGCCCGACCTCGACGGCCCCGGCATCGCGCACCACCTGGCCGCTGCTGGTCCGAAGGACTGCGTATCCGCGATTCAGGGTGGACTGGGGGGAGAGCGCGCGCAGGCTCGCCCGGGCGGTGTGCAGGTCCGCTTGGGCCTGGGCGAGCGCATGCCGGATGGCCTGGCGCGCGTCGCGCCGCGCACGCTGCAGGCCCTCCAGGCGGGGGGTGATGATCGAGGTGGGGTCAGCCAGCACCGGGCGGGCCCGGACATTGGTCAGGTGTGCGCTCTCCTTCTCCAGGCGTTGGGCCAGACAGCGCCGCATCTGCTTGCGAGCGTCAACGATCCGGGAGAGTTCGGCAGCCACGTCCGGCACCACGCGCTTGGCCGCCGCCGTGGGGGTGGAGGCGCGGTAGTCGGCGATCAGGTCCAGCAATGGGGTGTCGGTCTCGTGCCCGATAGCCGAAACTACCGGCGTGGTGGCTGCCCCGACCGCGCGCACCAGGGACTCGTTGGAGAAGGGCAGCAGGTCCTCCACGGACCCGCCACCGCGGGCGATGATGATCACCTCGACGTCCTCACGAGCGTCGAGTTCGGCAACCGCTGCGCTGACCTCGGGTACGCAGTTGGGGCCCTGCACCGCGACTTCGCGGATCTCGAAGCGCACATGCTCCCACCGGGCGCGGGCGTTGACGAGCACGTCGTGCTTGGCCTTGGCATCGCGTCCGCAGATCAGTCCGATCCGCGCCGGCAGGAACGGCAGCGGATGCTTGCGCTCGGCATCGAAGAGCCCCTCAGCGGCGAGGATTTTCTTCAGGTGCTCGATCCTGGCGAGCAGTTCTCCCACCCCGATGGCGCGGATGTCCTGGGCCCGCAGGCTGAGCGTGCCCTTCTTGATCCAGAAGTTCGGCTTGGCGTGCACCACCACGTGCGCACCTTCGGCCACCGGGGCGGCGACGGAGGCGAGCAAGCGCTTGAGCATGGTCACGTTCAGGGACATGTCCACATCGGTGTCCCGCAACGTCAGGTAGGCGGTGGCGGAGGAATTGTGCTTGTTCAGTTGAACGATCTGTCCCTCGACCCACACCGGCGCCATCCGATTGACGTACTCGGCGATCTTGGTCGACAGCACCCGCACCGGCCAGGGGTGTTCGGCGGTGGTGTCCAGGGCCTTGGGGGGCAGGGCGCCGGGGTCGGGGGAGGTGCTCATGGTCCTAGCCTGCCCCATCCGGGTGACAGTCGGAGCAACGGCAGCACCGATGGCAGCGGCGTCCTGTGTCGGTGGGGCGGACACATGACGATCACTGCGGTGCCACCTAGACTGGAGGTGTGTCTGTGACCAAGCGTGTGCTGCTCGCCGCTCCTCGTGGCTACTGCGCGGGCGTCGACCGGGCAGTCGAAGCGGTCGAGCGGGCGCTGGAGCACCACGGCGCTCCGATCTATGTGCGCAAAGAGATCGTGCACAACAGGTTCGTGGTGGAGACCCTGTCCGAACGCGGCGCGATCTTCGTCGACGAGACCGATGAGGTCCCCGAAGGCGCCCGGGTGGTCTTCTCCGCCCACGGGGTCTCGCCGGCGGTGCACGCCGAGGCTGCCGCGCGCAATCTGGCCACCATCGATGCCACCTGCCCGTTGGTGACGAAGGTGCACAAGGAAGCGGTGCGCTTCGCTCGGAGGGACATGGACATCCTGCTCATCGGCCACGACGGCCACGAAGAGGTCGAGGGCACCGCCGGTGAGGCGCCGGAGCACGTCCAGTTGGTCGACGGCCCGGACGCGGTGGACTCGGTAACCGTGCGGGACCCGGAGAACGTCGTGTGGCTGTCCCAGACCACGCTCTCGGTTGATGAGGTGATGGAGACTGTGCGCCGGCTGCGTGAGCGGTTCCCTGCGCTCCAGGACCCGCCCAGTGATGACATCTGCTACGCCACCCAGAACCGGCAGGTGGCGGTGAAGAAGATCGCCCCACGGGTCGACGTCATGATCGTGGTCGGCTCGGCCAACTCCTCCAACTCCGTGCGCCTGGTCGAGGTGGCCCTGGAGGCGGGGGCGGGCGCGGCCTACCGGGTGGACCGGGTCCGGGAGTTGCAGGACGAGTGGCTCGAGGGTGCCGCCACGGTCGGAGTGACCTCTGGCGCCTCGGTCCCGGAGATTCTGGTGCGCGAGGTGATCGAGCGACTCGATGCGCTCGGTTTCTCCGACGTCGAAGAGGTGCGGACCGCCACCGAAGACCTGATGTTCTCCCTACCCAAGGAGTTGCGGGCGGACCTGAAGAAGGCCGGGAAACTCCAACGCGGCCACCGCCCGGAGTTGCAGGTCAACGCCTCCTGAGAGGCCGCCGCGGCGTTCGGTGCGCTCAGGCGATCGCGGTTTCGGTGTCGCCGCCGGCGTGTTGCTCCTCGCCGTTCTCATGTGCAAGTTTCTTCGCGACTGCGTCAGCGGATTCGACAAGTTTCGTTGTCTCATCGGCCCCGTCCAGATGCCGCTGTTGCGCTTCCTCATCAGCGGCGGAGGCATAGAGGTCCTCCTTGTGCGCCGCCACGGCGAGTACTTCCAGTGGTGGGGGTACCTCGAAGGAGTCCTCCAATCCCTGGAGACCGGAGAACCGCCGGACCTGGGGCACCAGCCGGGAGTCCAATGAGGCGTTCATCTTGTTGAAGGCGTCCACGGTGCTGTTCAGGCTGCGGCTGAGTTTCTGCAGGTGCTCGCCGAAGGTGGCCAGCCGCTTGTGCAGTTCCCGGCCCACGGTGAAGACCTGCTGGGCCTCGGCGGCGAGCAGCTCCTGGCGCCAGGTGTAACCCACGGTTCGTAGCAGTGCGACCAGCGTGGGCGGGGTGGCGATGACCACGTTCTTGCCGAAGGCGTGTTCCAGCAGGGTGGGGTCCTGCTCCAGCGCCGCGTTCAGGAAGGCCTCGGCCGGAACGAACATCACGGTGAACTCCGGGCTGCCGCTGATGTGCTCCCAGTAGGCCTTGGAGTCCAGATCGTCGATGTGCTTGCGCAGGTGCCGGGCGTGGGCCTTGAGCCGTTCGGCGCGGACCGATTCCTCGCGGGCCTCCATCGCTTCGAGGTAGCCGTTGAACGAGACCTTGGAGTCCACCACGATCTGCTTGTCCCCGGGTAGTTTCACCACCAGGTCCGGGCGCAGCGCCCCGCCGTCGAGTTGGTCCTGCTCGGTGAAGTCGACATGTTCGACCATTCCGGCAGCCTCGACCACGCGCCGTAGTTGCAGCTCACCCCAACGCCCGCGAACCTGCGGCGCACGCAAGGCGGTCACCAACTGTCCGGTCTCGGTGCGCAAGGAGTCGGAGGACTCGCGCATTGCCTGGACCTGCTGGTCAAGTGCGGTGTGGGCGGCGAGCCGGGCCTTCTCCGCGGACGTCATCTCGGCCTTCACCTCGCCCAGGGTCCGCTGCAACGGTTCCACCAGCGATTTGATGGCCTCCTCGCGCTTGGCCAGTTCGGAGACGCTGGACTCTTCGGCACGTTTGAGCCGCTCCGCAGCCTGCTGCAGGAACGACTCGGAGTTCGCCGCCAATGCCTTGCGCGAGAGTGCTTCGAACTCGTCGGCCAACCGTTTGGTGTCCGCGCGCATCTCCTCCACCCGCTGGGTTGCGGCGGCGCGCTCGGCGCGCAGTTGCTCGGTGAGTTCCCGCTCCCGGTCAGCGAGACGCTGGGCCAACTCCTGCTCCCGCGCAGCCAGCCGTTGTGCGGCTGTGTCTCGCTCCTCCTCCAGGCGAGCAGCGGCGTCGGACCGCTCGGTCTGGAGTCGTTCAACTGCGCTGTCTCGTTCAGCCCGGACCTGCTGATCGTGCATCTGCCGCACCGCGGCCAACTCACGTTCTGCGGCCACCGCGCGGGCATTGAGTTGCCCGCTCTGGGCGGCGGCTCGCTGACGCGCCACCAAGAACCCGCCGGCAGTGCCTAACAGGAGCGCCCCGACGATCAACAGCACGTGTGTGAACTCCATGCCCCCAGGCAACCACGAGCCACTGACATCGGGGCACCGACCGGCCGCAGACCCCTCACTTCGCCGTGGATCCGCTCCTACGGCAGGTACGCGCCGTCGTCGTTCATCGTCTGCATCACACCGGGGCCGCCGGTGCTGTTGCCGGCAAGTAGAATCACCCCACGTGGCCCTCACTATCGGAATCGCCGGCCTGCCCAACGTTGGCAAGTCCACCCTGTTCAACGCGCTGACCCGCGCGACCGTCCTGGCTGCGAACTACCCGTTCGCCACCATCGAGCCGAACATCGGCGTAGTGCCGCTGCCCGATGAGCGCCTCGGCGTCCTGGCAGAGATCTTCGGGTCCGAGCGGATCCTGCCCGCCACGGTCTCCTTCGTGGACATCGCCGGCATCGTCAAGGGCGCCAGCGAAGGGGAGGGTCTGGGGAACAAGTTCCTCGCCAACATCCGCGAAGCCGAGGCGATCTGTCAGGTCACCCGCGCCTTCGCCGATCCCGACGTGGTGCACGTGGACGGCAAGGTCTCCCCGGCTGATGACATCGAGACCATCAACACCGAACTGATCCTCGCCGACATCCAGACCCTGGAGAAGGCGATGCCGCGGCTGGAGAAGGAGGTGCGCGGCAAGCGGATCGAGGCCGAGGTGCTCGACGCCGCCCAGGGCGCCCTGGCGCTGCTGGAGACCGGCGTGACGATCTCCGCCGGTGGGGCTGCCGCCGGACTGGACCCGCAGGTGATCGCCCAGTTCGGGCTGATGACCGCCAAGCCGTTCATCTACGTGTTCAACACCGACGATGAGGGTCTGGCCGACACCGAGATGCAGGAGCGGCTGCGCGAGGTGGTCGCACCGGCCCAGGCGATCTTCCTGGACGCCAAGTTCGAGGCTGAACTGGTGGAGTTGGAGCCGGATGAGGCGGCCGAGATGCTCGCCGAGTCCGGGCAGGCCGAGTCCGGATTGGACCAACTCGCACGGGTCGGATTCGACACCCTCGGGCTGCAGACCTACCTGACGGCCGGGCCCAAGGAGGCCCGGGCCTGGACCATCGGTAAGGGGTGGACCGCGCCTCAAGCCGCCGGTGTGATCCACACCGACTTCCAGAAGGGTTTCATCAAGGCCGAGGTGGTCTCCTTCGAGGACCTGGTGGCGGCCGGGTCGATGGCTGAAGCCAAGGCCCGCGGTCAGGTGCGCATCGAGGGTAAGGACTACGTGATGGCCGACGGCGACGTGGTGGAGTTCCGGTTTAACGTCTAGCGTTATTGACGCCTCCCGGTAGAGAATGGTCTCGTGATCAGATCGTTCGGCAGTAGAGACACCGAGCGCATCTGGCACGAGCAGTACGTCAAGCGCGTTGATCGCGCGGTGCAGCGGGCTACCCTGCGGAAGCTCGAACTCATCCACGCGGCGAAGGATGTCGAGGACCTCCGGATTCCCCCTGGTAACCGGCTGGAGCGGCTTGCCGGCAATCGTCGTGGGCAGCACAGCATCCGTGTGAACGCGCAGTGGCGAATCTGCTTCGTCTGGAGAGATGGAGGTGCGGAAGATGTCGAACTCGTCGACTACCACTGAGACCGACCTGATCGAACCGATCCATCCAGGAGAGATCCTGATGGAAGACTTCATCGAGGGCTTCGGGATCACGCAGAACAAGGTCGCCGTGTCGATCGGAGTGCCGCCGCGGCGGATCAACGAGATCGTGCATGGCAAGCGAGGGATCACGGCGGATACGGCGATCCGCCTGGCGCGCTTCTTCGGTACGTCCGAGGAGTTCTGGATGAATCTGCAGTCGAACTACGAGTTGCGCTTGGAGCGTCGCGCTCTGCGGGAGAAGGTCGCTGCCATCACGCCGCTCGAGGTGGCATGAGCGGCCGGTGGACGGCGCAACGGGATGATCCCGTGCCGGACGATGTCGCGCGGTTGCTCGCCACCGTCCCGGACTGGTTCGGGCAGCCGGAGGCGAATGCGGAGTACGTCGAGGCGGCCCGGAGCAAAGAGACCTGGACCGTCCGCGACCGCTGCGACGTCGTCATCGGCGTGACCTTGGTCGACCGCCACTTCGCCCATGTCGCGGAGATCCACTTCACGGTCTCGACCGCTCGGTGCACGGCATGTTGCGCAGCAACTGCGGGGAAGTGCTGAGACGTAGCTGTCACGTCAGCCGCACACGCTGCGCTATACGAAGTCGACCGGCCTGTGGGAAGTCTCCTGGCGCGACTGCGACCTCAAGTTCCACGAGTACAAGCCCGAGCCCCCGACCAAGAACGTCCAGGAGCTCCTGAGCCACATCGATAGCGATGGGCGACCCGATCTTCTGGGGTGACCCGGACGCCTAGGAGTTGACTGTCGATATAGTGGAGGATAACATCAGGTATATGAGAACTGAGGCGCCGCTCCTAGCGCCGATCTTTCGGTCCGACGGTCAGGCGCGCTTGCTCTCCACCCTGTTGCTCACAGGCGATGAGTTGAGTATCACCGATCTGGCTATACGGGCCGGCCTGGCCTACCCGACCGCGCACCGCGAGGTCGCGCGGCTGCTGGAGGCCGGCATCCTGAGCGAGCGACAGGTGGGCCGCACAAGGCTGATTTGCGCCAACCACGAGAGCCCGCTGGTGCGCCCTTTGCGCGAGATCCTCATGGTCGCGACCGGCCCGGTGGTGATCCTGGCCGAGGAGTTTGCCCACATCGACCGGATCGAGTCGGCGTTCCTGTACGGCTCCTTCGCCGCCCGGATGCTCGGGGATGCCGGTCCGGCACCGCACGACATCGACGTCATGGTGATCGGTGAGCCTGACGTCGATGCCGTCTACGAGGCGTGCACCCGGGCGGAGGCCGCGGTGCGCCGACCCGTGAACCCGACGATCCTCACTCCCGAGGAGTTCGCGGCGTCCTCCGGGTTCCTGGACGACGTGCGCAGCGGCCCGGCGGTCGCCGTGATCGGCGAGCTGCCATGGCGCTGACCCCACTCACCCCCGTCCAGCAGGCGACGATCCTCGCCTTGGTCGAAGCGCGACGCCTCGACGTCGTGCCCGCCGACGTCGCACGTGCCACCTCCTTCCTGCGTCAGTCCGAAGAGCGGCTGAACCAACTGCCGCTGCTCACCAGAACCGAGAGGGCATTCAAAACGTTTCTCATTATTGACTTAGAGGATCAAATGACTAAAATGAGAAACATGCCAGCCCCTAGCCCGTACACGAGCCCCGAGCAACAGGCGGACCTCGAACGCCTAGGCGCCCGGCTGCGCGAACGTCGAAAGGCCCTCGGTGTCACGGTAGTCGCCTGTGCCGAAGCTGCTGGCGTTTCGCGTGTCACCGTGCACAGGATCGAGGCAGGCAACCCCTCGGTCACGATCGGCGCCTACATCAACGTTGCAGCCGCACTCGGACTTCACCTCGTCGTCCCGATCCTCGACGCGCCAGCAGCAGAACCGGCGACGATCACGGTCGGCGACTACCCCGGCCTGCGCACCCTGGCATGGCAGACCGACGCCGGCACCACCATCACCGAGACGGAGGCACTCAACCTCTACGAACGCGGCTGGCGACACCTCAACCAGGAAGCCCTCACCGATCACGAGAAGGCGTTCATCCAGCACCTCGCGGACACCTACAGCAACGGGAGGCTCCTTGTTTAGGCGGCTGCACCACCAACAGGTGGCTGAGGTGCTGTCGATCCTGGACGCACCGCTCCTGGCAGAGCACAACTGCTGGTTCGGAGGCGGCACCGCGATCGTCCTCGCCAACGGTGAGTTCCGCGAATCGGTCGACATCGACTTCCTGGTCTCCGACCCGAAGTCCTACCGAGAACTGCGCCAGCTCGTCAAGGACTATGGGCTCGACGCTCTGGCTACACGCGAACTGGACCTGGGTCGAACACCCTCTGTTGACGGCTATTGCATCAGGACCTCGGTGCTCGTTGCGGGGATTGCGATCAAGTTCGAGATCGTCCATGAAGGCCGCATCGACCTCGATACTCCCTCCCCGGACGATGAGATCTGCGGGTTACGGATCCTGACGCGAACCGACCAGGTCGCGACCAAGCTGCTCGCAAACGACGACCGCTGGGCAGACACGTCGACGTTCAGCCGCGATCTCATCGACCTGGCCATGATGAAACCCGACACCGCCGCACTGAAGGCCGGCGCGCGCAAGGCAGTCGATGCATACGGCAAGGCGGTTGGCGAGAGCCTCAACAAAGCAGTCATCTACCTCCAGGATCGCCCGCAACGTCTCGACGGATACATCCGAGCACTCAAAATTGACGCGCCCCGAGCAGTTGTCTGGCAGAGCATCCGCGATCTTTCCGCAAGATGCGCGAAGATCGAAGATCGAAGGTCTAGGTCGGGGCTCGGACTAGCCTGAGTCATGTCGGCGAGTCCGCGACGAATGACCTTAGGGTCTCCGACCGTCCAGCGGTCCGCAAACAGTCCGCAAGAAGTCACGCGGAGCCCGTTTCTGACCAACGGTTGCAAACGACTCGTAAGCCCCCGGCCCGAGATGCACTCACGATAGGACCGGCGTCACGGTATCGGGCCGGGCACGTCACCGTCACGTGTGATGAGCGACAGCACGCATCCAATGGGGCAACTGCCCAAGAACGGCACCGTGCCCCGACGCCTCGAGTGAGCGCACGCCGGCCGTCGGCACTAAAGCGGCGAGTCGCTCCGCGTGATGAGCGGGGATGACGCGGTCGGACGCCCCAGGGCGCGACGAGTGCGCGCGAGGGCAGTCCCCGTGGTCGCGTAGCGTTGGCAGCGATCCGAAGCACGCTGGAGGTGCCGCCCCCGTGAGCACGATCGTCTTCTGTCCGATCACCTTCAACCTCGCCGAGGTGACGCGGATGATCGAGGTCGCCCGGGCGTTGGATCCCCGGCACCGTGCCGTCTTCCAAGGCTATGAGCAGGACTTCGCGTCTCTCATCATCGACGCGGGTTTCGAGTATCGCCCGAGCGAACCCTCATTCACCGAAGTGCAGCGCCGGCAGGCGCTGCGTTTCGATCAAGGCAAGACGCTGAGATCTCCCTTCACCGACGAACTGGTCGCAGCGCGGGTGGACGCCGAGAGGCGTCTGATCCGCGAGGTGGATGCCGCGGCCGTGGTCATCGGCACGAATCCGACCTCGATGATCTCAGCGCGTGCCGAGAAAGTACCCCTGTTCTATCCCGTCCCGTTCGCTCTGACCCGACCACAGGTCGAGCAGGTTGGTCGGATCGGTCTTGTTCGCGGGACGGGCACCGTCGCCCGGGTTGCCGACACTGTCGCGACCCGTCTGTTGCGCTGGGCGTACAACCACGCGCCCCTCGCGCCGAGGGCCTTCGCACGAGTCGCGGTCGCCAACGGGCTGGCACCGCTTCGCACAATCGCGTCGCTACTCGAGGCGGACCACAACCTTCTCACCGTCATGCCGTGGGAATTGGAGGGCTTCTCGCTGCCACCGGGCTATGCGCGAGTCGGCCCGATCTTCGCGCATCTCGACGGCGAACTCCCGCCGATCGTCGCCGAGCTCGCCGCGGAGGAGCGACCCCTTGTCTACCTGGGTCTGGGATCGTCGGCGCACCGCGGCCTCGCTTTGGCCGCGGCGGCCAGGCTCGGTGAATTGCCCGTGAATGTCGTTGCGCCGATACGGCACTATCTCGATCCCGATGACCGTTTGCCCGCGAACGTTCACGTCACCGACCTCCTTCCCGCCCACCGCCTCGGCGGATTCGTCGACGCCGCCGTGCTGCACGGCGGCCAGGGAACCGTGCAGACGGCGTGCGCAACCGGCATCCCCTTCGTGGGGCTCGGGCTCCAGCCGGAGCAGGTGTGGAATATCGACCAGTGCGTCGCGCAGGGTAATGCGATTGCACTCTCTCCGAAACAAGCCGGCACACGAAATCTGGCGGATGCCGTTGAACGGATCCTCGCCGATGAGCGCGTGCGTGCGTCGGCTGACCGCGTCGCGCAGGCATTCCGCGCCGAGGACGGTGGTGCCGCCGCGGCGCGATACGTCGAAGCGCAGATCGCCTCGATCGAGCGTTGAGGCCTCTGGCCGTACCCTGTCGTGACTGGCGGTTCAGGGCCGCCGGGGCCGGTACTTCAGGTGCGTTACCCCGGGGCCTTCGGCCACCCGGATGATGTCCAGTTCCACCGGAGCGTCCCGACCGCTCTCGAACAGACGGCGTCCCTGGTGCAGCAGGACGGGGACCAGGTGGATCTGGAGTTCCTCCAGCAGGCCGGATTGCAGGCCCTGTTGAATGGCGCCCCCGCCGTGCAGTCCTACGGCCTTGCCGGCGGCGGCTGCGGTCGCCCGCTGTACGGCGGCTTCGAAGCCGTCGGTCACGAAGTGGAAGGTGGAGCCTTCGCGCACATCGTCGGGGCGAGCGTGATGGGTCAGGACGAAGATCGGCATCTCGAATGGCGGGTGGTGCCCCCAGATGGCCTCGGCGTGCTGGTAACTGTCATGCCCCATCACCAGGGCGCCGGTGCGGTCGAACTCCGGGCCCAGCACGTCGTCGGCGGTCAGTTGGTTCCTGTCGGCGACGTCGTGAGCGAACCAGCCGTGTAACGACTCCCCGCCGCTGCCCATCGGGCTCTCCGGGTCCGGGTCCGGGCCGGTGTAGAACCCGTCAAGGGAGACGCTCAGGTTGGCGATGACGGTCATGCTTGTGCTCCGACCTGGGCGGGTTCAGGAACGACGGCGTCGCGCCCGGCCACCACGGCGGCCCGCAGTGAGTTGTCAAACTCCTGCGGGGACATCTCCACGGACAGGACGCCGCTTTCCGTCACCGTGCTGTGCTGCAGCTGAAGGCCGTAGGCGGGACCGTCCCCGTCGAACAGGCCGGCGCCGCGGCCCACGACGACGGGGGCGATCAGGAAGCGGTAGATGTCGATCAACCCGGCCTCGTGCAGAGTGCGGGCCAGCCGGATGCTTCCGTGAACCTGCAGTTCACGATCGTCGTCGGCTTCCTTGAGTCGTCCGATGTCATCGAGGAAGCCGGAGCCCAGCGGCGTGCTGGTGTCGGCCCAGGTGGCACCCAGCGCCGAGGAGGTCACCACGTACTTGTGCCGGTGGTTGATGCGATCGGCGACGGCGTCCGCGGGGTCGGTGACATGGGGCCAGTGGGTCGTGAAGGTGTCGAAGGTACGCCGTCCCAGCAGCAGGGCGCCGCAGCGCTCGTACCACCCATTGACTGCCTCGCCGCATCCATCGTCGAAGACGGGCATGAGCCAGCCTCCGCGGTGGAACTCCCCGCGCGTGTCCTCCTCCGCGCTGCCCGGACCTTGGCTGACCCCGTCAAGGGTCATGAAGAGATTAACGCTCAATTTCATGGTGCATGCCTTTCTGTGGCTTGACTGGTTTGGGGGATCAGGGAATGCCGGCGGTATCGGCCAGCGGGACATGGAAGGCGCGGATGAAGTCGTCGAAGGCGGCAGGAGGTCCGGTGTGGCGGACGGCCCCGGAACTCAGCGCATCAGCGGGTGTCATTCGGCCGGCGAGCAGCAGGCGAAGTTGCGGGCCGGCACGGATCGTCAGGTCGGGCGGGCCACCGGGTTCGCCTTCGCCGACGATGGCCCGGTCGGGTTCAACAATCGCCCAGGCGCTCGCAGGACCGGCATGGACCGCGTACGTCGTCGCGACCCTCACCGCACCGGGGCGGAAGGCTGCCCGCAGGGCCGCCGCTAGCGAGGCATCGGTAATCACGTCGTCGTCGGCCGGTGAGACCATCGTCGCCGCTCCCCATCTCCCGATCGCATCAAGGATGGGCAGGAGTCCATGTCCGTGCGGGGTGAGTCCGTAGAGCACACCCCCACCCGGCCGGTCCTGCGCCGTGCGGTGAATGACGCTCGCCGACTGCAACTCACGCAGTCGCGTGGTCAGCACACTGGTCGGAATTCCCGGTAAGCCTTCCAGCAAGTCCTTGAACCGGCGAGGTCCGATGCTCAGGTCGCGCAGGATGAGCAACGACCAGCGCTCACCCAGCACACCTCCTGCCTTGGCAAGGCCGCAGAACTGGCCGTAATCCTTCATGACTTCATATTACGAAGTGCACTCCAGAAAAACAAGTAACGTGTCCGTTGGGGCGCGGTTCCGCTTGTGGCGAGAGGTCGGGGAGGTCGTCGTCGTGACCGGCGCCGAGGTCTCAACTGCCCTGCAGTCCCACGTGGAACTCACTACGGTGGTGTGAATACTGTCCAACGATCGGCTCAACGATGACGACAGCGATCGACTCAAGCCGCTATACCGGCCTACGCAGGTACAACATCATTGCCGCGGTCGTGCACGCGGCCCAGGCGGTCGCGGTGGTGCTGCTCGCGACCGACTTCACTCTGCCGATCACCGCCAGTTACCTCGCCGGTCCGCCCGGCAGCCCCCCGGGTGAGGCGGTCACGCTGTGGGACGTCCCGATTCCGCTGGCGATCGCGACGTTCCTGGTTCTGTCTGCGCTGTTCCACGTCATCGTGGCCTCCCCACCATTCTTCGGCCGCTACCGAGCGGGACTGGCGCAGGGCCACAACTACTTCCGCTGGGTGGAGTACGCGCTATCCAGTTCGCTGATGATCGTGATCATCGCCCAGTTGGTCGGCATCTCCGACGTGGTGGCGCTGGTGGCGCTGTCCGGCGTCAACGCCTCGATGATCCTGTTCGGCTGGCTGCAGGAGCGCTACCACCAGCCGGGCGACGGCGGCTGGCTGCCGTTCATCTTCGGCTGCATTGCCGGGGTGGTGCCCTGGGTCGGCATCGTCATCTACACACTCGCGCCAGGCTCTACCACTGGGGCCGAGCCCCCCGGTTTCGTTTACGGGATCATCATCTCGCTGTTCCTCTTCTTCAACGTGTTCGCGTTGGTGCAGTGGCTCCAGTACCGCCCGGTCGGCCGGTTCCGCGACTACCTACTGGGGGAGCGGCTCTACATCACGCTCAGTCTCACCGCCAAGTCCGCACTCGCATGGCAGATCTTCGCCGGCACCCTCGCCGCCTGAGCCCGTGGCCCGAGGACCAACGACATGAAGGACTTCGTCACGTCGCTTCTGCCCGCGCTGTCGGGGAGTTTGGCCGAGCAGTTCAACATCTTTCGGGTCATGCACCACGGCACGCACGAGAAGCAACTCTCCAACGTTTTCGCCTGGCTCTTGACCCCCGATTCGACCCATCAGCTCGGGGACACCTCTCAACGGATCTTTCTCGAGAGAGTCAATGCCGCGTTGCCGAACGACGGGCACATGCTTTCATCCAGGTTATGTGCGAGAGCGGGGAGTCGGCGCGGTACGGGCATCGGCCTCGGGACGGGGTGACGCAGGAGTTTGCCAACCTCGTGGCCGAGCATGCACGGCGGCAGTTCGAGGAGAGCCTGAAGACGCTCGCGAACGTGAAGGCCGGGCTGCGGAGTTTCGCTCGGTCGACCCTGATGGCGCAGGTGAATGCGAGAGTCGAGCGGGGGCGAATTGAGAAGGTCGTGACGCGGTTCGTCGGCCAGTGGGAGTGGTGCATCGAGTTGCAACGCGCCGATGGGCAGCCTGCCATCTTCCTTGAGTTCAGACCCACCGTGGTCGTCGAGAATGAGCGCGTGCCGGTGCCGATTGGTGAACCCGACTACTCCCGTGTATTCGTGACTCTTGAAAACGCCGAACGGGAAAGCATTGCGCGGATCGTGCAGACCGACGTGCGTCTTGCCGAGGTCATCGACGGACTGTCGCGGGACGATTGCCGACTGCGGGACGCCGTGCTGGCGGTGGAACTCGGAACTTGACGGGAGTCCAGGCGGATTCATCTAAGGCATCACAGCCCATTGGGTGGCCTGATCGAGGTGCTGAGCCGACCGCCCCGGCCAGCGCAGCACGGTGGCAGCGGTCCATTCGGGGTCATCCGGTCCCGGTCTCATCCCGCAGCCGTGGTTCGACCCGGTGCTCAGGCCGCACCCCGGACTTGTAGGCGTAGAAGTCACGGATCCGGTCCATGTCCTTGGCGACATCACCGGTCAACTCGAAGGTCGGCCCCAGGCCGGTGGTCATGGTGGTGCGATCGACGTAGCCAAGGGTCACCGGCATCCCCGTCTCCCGGGCGATGCGGTAGAACCCCGACTTCCAGTGCGTGTGCCCGCTGCGGGTCCCATCGGGGGTGACCACGAGCCCGAACACCTCACCGGCGCGGACCCGCTGGACCACCTCACCCACCACGCGGCTGGGGTCGGACCGGTCCACGGGAATGCCGCCCAGTGCGCGCATGATCGGGCCCCGCCAGCCTCGGAACAGACTTTTTTTGCCCAACCAGCGCACGTCGACGCCCAACCGCCAGGCGATGCCCAGCATGAACGCGAAGTCCCAGTTGGAGGTGTGCGGGGCGCCGATGAGGATGGTGGGGCGGTCCGGCGCGGGAGAGGTGGACAGTCTCCACCGGCTGAGTGACCAGAACGCGCGGGCCACGAGGCGTCGAAGCATGGTCCTACGCTAGATGGTCCCTGATCCGTTGGCCCGCGCGCGTGATGCAGCCCACCAGCGGCCACGAAGTGCCGAGGTGGTCGCTCGGTTGTCCGGGTCAGGCCGCTCGAAGAAGTCGAACCGGATGTCCTTGGGCATCACGTGCACGGCCCTTGAAGTCCGGATCTCCGGTGACCTTGTGCGACGCGTCGGCGGGCACCACGAGGGCATCGCCGGGTGCCAGGTCGTGCCGGTCCTCAGCGAACTCAATGGTGCATCGCCCCTCAGTGGCCAGGAGTACAGATGCCAGTCACCGCGCGCGGGCGGTGCCCGGCATGAGGATGCCCCGGGCACCGTGCCCGGGGCATCCTCATTCCACCAGCATCGCTGGTCCGGTTACCTCATGCGGCGAGTCCGAGACCATCGAGTATGCGGTTGAGTAGGTTGGTGATGGCGTTGACCGGGTTGCCGGGGCTGTCGAAGAGCCCGACGACCGCGCACAGGAGGTTGCCCAGCAGGTTGCCCGCGCCTGGCACCGCGGTGATGTCCAGTTCAATCGGGGACAGATCAACCTGCAGGCCTAGAACATCCAGGAAGATGGGGCCCAGGTCCAGGAATAGGATCTGGCAGCCTCCGGGCTGGGAGTCCGGGGTGGCCAACTCCGTGATGGGGGCAGTGAAGTCCTGCGTGATCTCAGTGTCTCCGGCCATGCCGGTGAGGGTTCCGCTGAGATTGACCACGCCATCGACAGCAGTGGCTGTCAGGTTCGACAGGGTTCCTTCGAAGGCCGTGCCATCGGCCAATTCACCGACGACTGGCACGGTCGCGGTGTCGTGTGACTCCATGGGGGCCACGACGGCGGGTCCAGGCGCTGCGCTAACGGGAGCAGCCATCGCGGTCCCCATTCCCATGGTGGCCGCGAAACAGAGCGCGGTGGCTACAGCGATGAGCCTTGCACGTTTCTTCATGGTCCTTCTCCTCAGTTGCGATAGGGATGCCCGGGTGTGATTTGGAACACTTGTATCGCCCGAACTCCTCCACGGTAAGTGGGCGGTTATCATCCGCAACTGGGGGAGCCACCTTTTTTCGGAACAATGTGGAATGGCACTTTAGCCGCCGCCTGAACTTCACTCCGGTCGCGGACGCATGCGGTTGCGCTTGATCTGGGCTCGCAGGCGCTTGCCCTCCAGCCGGCGGCGCTGGGAGCCGCGGGTGGGTCTGGTCGGGCGCCGCCGGACCGGAGGCATCACCGCCTCGCGCAGCAGGGCAGACATGCGCTCCCGGGCTGCGACCCGGTTGCGTCGCTGGGAGCGATGCTCTGCCGCGTCGACGGTCAGCACCGTCCCGGAGAGGCGAGTGCCGAGCCGGTCCAGGGCTCGCTTGCGCTGAATGTCGCTCAGGGCGGTCGTGGCGCTGATATCGAGGCTGAGTTGAACCCGCGAGTCCGTGGTGTTCACGCCCTGTCCGCCAGGCCCGGAGGCGTGCGAGAACCGCTCGAGCAGCTCTGCCGCCGGCACCGTGATCCCGGCCGGTGCGCCCGGCCCTGGGGGTACGCGCAGGTCATCCACGCCGGTCAGTATGACCCACCGAGGTTCGCCGTGGGCCGCTCGCTAGGGTCTTGCCATGCGCAACGAGACAGGTGGCCGGCTCCAGGTGGTGTGCGGGCCGATGTTCGCCGGCAAGTCCGAGGAACTGCTGCGCCGGGTGCGCCGGGCCCGCCTGGCCGGGCTGGCCGTGGAGGTGGTCAACCACAGCCTGGATGAGCGCCACGGCGCCGGTCAGGTCGCCTCGCACGCCGGCGGGCGCATCGCGTCCCGGGCGGTACCGGACGTCGCTGCGCTGCGCGATCTCCTCACCGGGCGTGACCCGGACCTGCTGGCCATCGATGAGGCGCAGTTCTTCGGCGCCGACCTGGTCCCCACGGTCGGTGACCTGGTCGCCGAGGGGATGACCGTCGTCGTCGCCGGTCTGTGTGTGACCTACGACGGCCGGCCGTTCGAGCCGCTGCCCGCCTTGATGGCACTGGCCGAGGACGTGGTGAAACTGACCGCCGTGTGCGCGGTCTGCGGGCGCGACGCCGCCTTCCACCAGCGGGTGGAGGAGGACGACGACGAGGACGCCCTGGTCCCCAGCGTCACCGCGATCGGGGGTACTGAGACCTACCAGGCCCGCTGCCGTCGCCACCTCAGGCTCGGGGCTTGACGGCGCCCCGGGCGTGGGCGCCGGTTCGGCCGGTCAGCCCAGGGGCGCCTGTCGGGTCACAGACGAGTCGGTCCGGGCGTTGCGCAGGTCGAACATCGCAACCACCAGGCTGACCAGCACGATCAGGGTGGTGGTGGCGAACCCGGCACTGATCGCCGCGGTCCAGTCCCGCTCGGCTAGCACCGCGAAGGCCAGGCCGGTGATCACGGCCAGTCCGATCGCGGCACCGAGGCGTTGCCCGGTCTGCAGCACGCCACCCGCGCTACCGGCGTACTCCAGCGGTACCTCGGCCAGGGTGAGGGTCTGGTTGGGGGCGATCACCATGCCCTGCGCAATGCCGATGAACGCCAACGTCAGCAACAGCCACCACATGCTCGCGGCACCGGTGGCCGCCAGTTGCACCACCGCGATACTCAGCACCAGCCCGAGCAGCGCGCAACCCATCCCGGCGATCAGGATCGGGCGGCCGTGGGTACTGGTCCAGCGACCGGCGAGGTAGGAACTCACCGCAGACATCAGCGCCGCGGGTAGGCCGATCAGCCCCGCCTCCAGGGCGCTGCCACCCTGGCCGCCCTGCACATACATCGCCACCAGCACCCACACACTGGTCACGCCCATGAAGTACAGCCCTGCGATGAGGGTGCCGCCCGTGAAACTGCGGATGCCGAACAGGGCCAGGTCCACCATCGGGGGGTGGCCCTGACGTTTGTGGTGTTGTTCCCACCAGGCCCACAGGGCCAGTAACCCCAGCCCTACGGGCACCAGCAGCCAGCCGCGCCAGCCGATGTTCCGCTCGACGAAGGGCAGCAGCAGCGCCAGCACCGCCAGGCCCAGCAGCACCGCACCCACCGGGTCAACATCGCGGACCGTGGTGCGGCGGGTGCTGCGGGGAGGGCGCATCGGCCGCGGCAGCCAGCGCAGGGCCAGCGCGATCGCGCCCAGTCCCACCGGAACGTTCACCAGGAAGGTCCAGCGCCACCCGTTCACCGACCCGGCCACCTCGACGATGAGCCCGCCCAGCACCGGCCCGATCGCCACCGAGATCCCGACCACCGCCCCCAGCGCGCCGTAGGCACGCCCACGCTCGGGTCCTCGAAAATACTGCTGGATCATGCCCACGACCTGCGGGGTGAGCAGCCCCGAGCCCAGTCCCTGCACGAACCGGGCCGCGTTCAGGGTGCCCGGGTCCGGGGCGAGCCCGGCCGCCACCGAGGACAGGGTGAACAGCGCGGTGCCGATGATGAACAGCGGTCCGCGGCCGAGGATGTCACCTGCTCGCCCGGCCGCCACCAGCACCACCCCGAACGTCAGGGCGTAACCGGTCAGGACCCATTGCAGGTCGGAGTCGCTGGCGCCCAGTCCTTGTTGGATCGAGGGCAGCACCACGTTGATGATGCTGACCGCCACCAGGGACATGAAGACGGCAGCCAGCGCCACAGCCAGGACGCGCCAGCGGGCGGGATCGGGGGCGTCGTCCTGCGGCGCCGGAGGCAGGCTGGTGGCCTCGGTGGTGAACTCATCGGGTCGATCCGGACCCTGGCTCATCGTGGACATGTAGCGGCTGATGGTACTCCCAACCGGTACGGTCCCGGTATGCATGCTGAGCCGGTCGACCTGGTCCGATGCGCCTGATCAGCGCCCAGCGGCCGGTGTGGGCCGGTCTGCTGCTGGCCGCCTTCATCGCGGTGGGACTGATCGTGCTGAATACCTTCATCCCCGAGCAACCGCTGCCGCTGCGGCCGAGGCACGCCCTGTTCGTGTCCGGGTCGATCGTCGTGCTGCTGCTGCTGATCGGCACCGCCCCGCGCGCGGCACCGGGCGCCCCGGCCGAGCTGCTCGCCCCGGTGCGGGGGCAGTGGGTGGCGATGAACAGCCCCGGCCAACACCTGCCCAGCCATGGCACGCGCACCCGTGGACAGTACTGCGCGGTTGATCTGTGCCGCCCGGCACGGGACTCCACTCCCGCGCTGGTCCGTGGGGGCTTGCGCGGGGCCAGACCCGAGGAATATCCCAGTTTCGGTGAGCCGGTCCACGCGATGGCTCCCGGAGTCGTCGTCCGCTCATTGGGTTCCGGGCGCGACCACCGCGCCCGCAGCACCTGGCCGGGCCTGGTGTACCTGGCCACGGTCGAGGCGATGGCCCGGGAGATCGGCGGCACTGGTGCGGTGCTGGGCAACCACGTCATCGTGGCCCACGACGACGGCACCTTCGCCGCGTACGCCCACCTGCGCCGGGACAGCGCGATCGCGCTCGGGAGTCCGGTGGTGGCCGGTGACGTGATCGGCCAGGTGGGCAACACCGGCAACACGTCGATGCCGCACCTGCACGTGCAACTGATGGACCGTGCGAACGTCGACGCAGCGGCCGGGCTGACGATGGTGTGGCCGCAGATCACCCGCGCCGGCGACCTCGACCCGACCTTCGAGAAGTACGCTCGTGAGCCCACCTCCGCGGCGCTGTCCCAGATGCCCCGCAACGGGGAGGTCTTCACCGCACCCGAAACCCAACCGGCTGAATAGGAGAAGGTAACCGGAAGGTTCGCGATCGCGGCGGCGTTGACCCAGGCGATGCTTCCAGAGCCTGCTCGCGTGACCGTCGTCGTCATCGGCGCCGGTCAGGCGGGCCTGTCCGCCGCCTACCACCTGAAGCGCCGGCGCTTCGGTAGCGCCCTACAGCGCGGGAACGACGGCGCCACCTACGTGGCCCTGGACGCCGCGGACGCCCCGGGCGGGGCGTGGCAGCACCGGTGGGAGTCACTGCGGATGAGTACGATCAACGCGATCTTCGACCTTCCGGGCATGCCCGTCCCGCCGGTGGATCCGGACGAGCCGAGCCGGGACGCGGTTCCGCGCTACTTCGCCGCCTATGAGTACGAGCACGGCTTCCCACTGGTGCGGCCGGTGCGGGTAACCTCGGTTCGGGACGCTCAGTATGATGCCGCCGACGCCATGGGCACGGGCGGCCGGGGCAACCGGGACCTGATCGTGCAGACCGACCGGGGGAGTTGGGTCACCCAGTGGGTCATCAACGCGACCGGCACATGGGACAACCCCGTGTGGCCGGTCTACCCCGGCGCGCAGACCTTCCTGGGACGGCAGTTGCATACCCGTGACTATGTAGCGGCGGAGGCCTTCGCCGGGCAGCGGGTGGCGATCGTGGGTGGCGGGATCTCCGCGGTGCAGCAACTGGAGGAGATTTCCCGGCACGCCACCACGTTCTGGTACACCCGGCGTGAGCCGGTCTTCCATGAGGGGGAGTTCACCTCCGAGACCGGCCGGGAGGTGATCGCCAACGTCACCGCCGACGTGGAGGAGGGCCGCCCCACCGGTTCGGTGGTCAGTTACACCGGTCTTGGCTGGACCCCCTACGCCCTGGCCGCGAAGGAGCGTGGCGCGTTGGTGCGCCGGGAGATGTTCACCGCGATCGAACCGGGCGGTGTGCGCGAGGCCGACGGGTCTTTCACCGACGTGGATGCGATCCTGTGGGCCACCGGGTTCAAAGGGGCGCTGGCGCACCTGGACCCGTTGGAACTGCGGAACGCCCAGGGCGGCATCATGCTGCGCGGAACCCAGGTGGCCGATGAACCGCGGGTGCACCTGATCGGGTTCGGGCCCTCCCAGTCCACCGTGGGCGCCAACCGTGCCGGGCGGGCGGCGGTCGCCGCGATCGTGCGGGCGCGGCGGGGGACCTGATCGGGGTTGGTCACATGGAGTTCACCGCCCCCGGATACCCGCCTACGCGGTCCGGGTCAGGACCGAACCGAGGTGATGGGTCATCGGAAGCCCCACCGCGGCCATCGCGAACTCCGTGGTCAACTCATCGCCGTCCAGCCGCAGCCGTCGGATGGTCGCGTCGACGATCTTGGCGCTCGCGGCATTGACCACCCGGGAGTGCAGTTCGGTGGCAAACCCCCTCGGTTCGGTGACCAAAGAACCCTCGGCCAACTCGGTCTGCCCGGTGGGCTGGGCCAGGACGAACTCCACGGCCTCGCCGCCGGCGACGCGGAAGAACCCGGTCTCGGTGTGCATCGGATCGCCGGCGGGTGACCACGTGCGTTGGAGATAGGTCAGGAAGGGCTTGCCGACGTCGGTGAAGGTGACCTCTTCGGTGTAGGTGAAGGAGGTGATGGTGGGGTACTCGCCGCGGCCGGGGCCGCGCCAGGTGCCGACCAGATCAGCGACGGGAGTCAGGGCGGGGTGCAGTGCCATGAACCCGACACTACGCCGGGATCGGCGGGCAGGAGCCTGCTCGGCCGCTTCGGGCGACCTGCGCCGTCGGCCCGCGCGTGCACGCCGAGCACCCAGGATGCCGGACCGACCCCGCCGATTGCCCCACAATGGCGCCCATGGCCTACTTCGAACGCATCGACACCTCCACCTTCCGCGCAACCGAGCACGTCGGGGGGGCATGGGTCGAGGAGGAACAGCACATCGCGGCGGCACTGGGACTGCTGGTGCACGCCGTGGAGCAGGACCGGGATGCCCGCCGCGACGACCACCTGGTGGTGGCCCGGATGTCCTACGACATCCTCGGCACCGTGCCGGTGGACGTGGTGGACCTCGCCGTGGAGGTGCTGCGGCCCGGACGCACGATCGAATTGGTCGAGGCGGTCCTGTCCCACGCGGGCCGGGCGGTGGTACGCCTGCGTGCGTGGCTGATGCAGACCCGCGACACCACCGCCCTGGCAGGCACGGCGCTGCCCCGGATCAAGCCCCCGGAGGAGATGGAGCCGGTCGATCCCACCCGCGACTGGCCCGGGGGCTTCATCAGATCCATCGAGGTGCGCCGCGACCACCATGAGCTGGGCCACGGGGCGTTCTGGGCACGCACCGCGCACGCGCTGGTCGCCGGCGAGGAGTCCAGCCGCACGGCGGCCTTCGCCGGGATGCTCGACGTCTCCAACGGCATGGCCATCCGTGCCGACCCCCGCGAGGTGCTGTTCCCCAACCTGGACCTGACCGCCCACTTCTTCGCCCAACCGCAAGGGGAGTGGGTCGGCTACGACACCACCGTGTCCTTCGGTGCCGCAGGCATTGGGCTGACGCACACGATCATCCACGACCACACCGGTCCGATCGGTGCCCACTCCCAGGTGCTCACGGTCCGGCCGCGCTGAGGCGTTGCCGCGGGCGGGTCGGGTCGCTGCCCATGGCCCGAAGGCGGACGCGGATCGTCCGGAATAAGGGTTAGCGTGCAGATTCACCTGGCCCCGACTCGGCGAAGGAGAACGCCCCATGAACAACGACCAGCCCCGCACCCCCGTGCTCGACCTGATCATCCTGGACTGTCCCGACGCCCTGGTGTTGGGCCGGTTCTACTCCGAGTTGCTGGGCTGGCCAATGGAACAGGGCGCCGATCGCGACTGGGTCAACCTTGAGCCTCCCGGTGGTGGGGTCTCCCCGGACAATCCGCAGGGCCGGCCCACGCTGGCGTTCCAGCGTATCGAAGACTGGGTCACGCCCACCTGGCCCGGTGGGGCACACCCCCAGCAGATGCATTTGGACTTTACCGTGGGTGACATCGATGCCGCCGAGCCCGGTGTGCTGGCCCTGGGCGCGCGGGTGCATGAGCACCAGCCCTCCTCCGACGGCGGGTTCCGGGTGTACCTGGACCCGGCCGGACACCCCTTCTGCCTGATCCGCTGACCACCAGCACACCGGAGGTCAAGCGCACCGCCCGGCCTCGGGCGTCCGGACGATCAGGATCCGGCAGGCATGCGCCCGCACATCCGGCGCCCGGACATCCCGCGCACGCGCTCGAGGCGCGCGTGCGCGAGAATCAGTGGCATGCGCACCAACCTTCGCGGCCAGAGGGTACTGATCACCGGGGCCGGTAGCGGCATCGGCCGGCTCCTCGCTCGCGGGGTGGCGCGGCGCGGTGGGCGGGTCGTGATCTGGGACCTGGACACAACCGCAGCCGCGGCGGTCCGCGATGAGATCCGGGCCGCGGGCGCACCTGCGGAATCGTTCGCCGTCGACGTCTCCGATGCCGCCGCGGTCGCGACCGTCGGGCGGGAGACCGGGCCGGTGGATGTGCTGATCAACAGTGCCGGCGTCGTTACCGGCAAGCCGCTGCTGGCGGTATCGGAGGAGGCGATCCGGCGCACCTTCGAGGTGAACACGCTCTCGCTGTACTGGGTCACCCGCGCCTTCCTGCCCGGCATGATCGAGCGCGGCCGGGGCAGCGTGGTGACGATCGCCAGTGCCGCCGCCCTGTTGGGCGTGGCCCGCCAGAGCGACTACTCGGCCAGCAAGGCTGCGGCCTTCACCTTCGCCGAGTCCCTGCGGGTGGAGTTGGCCAAGGACAAGACCGGGGTGACGTCGTTGGTGGTGTGTCCCTACTACATCGATACCGGAATGTTCGCCGGGGTCCGCATTAAGTTCCCCCGCGTCCTGCCGATTCTGGACCCGCAGCGCGCCAGTGACCGCATCCTGCGGGCGATCGAGCGGGGTCGCGCCGAACTCCTCATGCCGCGGAGGGTGATCGGTGTCCGGTTGGCCCGGCTGCTGCCGGTGACGGTGTTCGACCGAATCACCGCCTTCCTCGGGCTGCACGACTCCATGGATGCCTTCACCGGCCGGACCGGGGCTGCCGAGCGAAAAGGGCCGACGACGGCCGACCCTGCCTGATCGTGGCGGGGGCGCACGTAGCGCGCTCCCGCCGTCGTGCTGCGTCAGCGCCGTGCGAGTCCCCGCGAACACCCCGCGCTACGGTGCCGCGTGTGGATGACGCGAACGTGTTGCTGGTGATATCCGGCCTGCCCGGTGTGGGCAAGACTGCTGCCGCGGCTGCCGTGGCGAGGCGGACCGCAAGTGTGCACCTGTCCATCGACACCATCGAGGAGGCACTCCTCGAGAGCGGCCTCCCGCCCGGGTGGACTGTGGGCGTTGCGGCGTACGAGGCGGCCCGGGCGATGGCGCAGACCAACCTGATGGCGGGTTCGTCCGTGGTGGTCGATGCGGTCAACGATAGTGACGAGGCTCGCCGGACTTGGCGCCGCGCCGCGGAGCGGTGTGACGTGCCGCTGCGGTTCGTGCACCTGATCTGCTCCGACGTGACCGAGCACCGCGCGCGTTTGCAGCGCCGTACCCGGGGGTTTCAGCGCATTGGTGAGCCTTCCTGGGCGGATGTAACCGCTCGTGCCGCCGACTTTGCCCCCTGGTTGGAATCGGGCGAAGTCTCCGAGGTGGACACCGCCGGAGTGACCCTTCCGACCGTCGTGGAGGCGGTCCTCACCGCCAGGGATGGGTCCTAGCGCTGGTGTCTACTGGCTCGGCCGGGATACCTCGCTGGTGGCGGTGTGCTGGGCGGAAAATCGGGTGAGTTCCGCCATCGCCCCCTCCTACCATGGCCGCCCATGGACACCTGGATGGAGCATCGGCGGACGGACGGTGAACTGATCGGCTGGCTGCGCATGCGCGACGAGCACTTCGTGGCCGTCGACATGCTCGGCCGCGAGATCACCGAACCACTGGACTACCCCGACGCCGAGGAAGCGCTGGAGGAGCGCGGGCTGTCCTTCCTTGCTGAACCGTGGCTGCTGGAGCACCCGGACGGTACCTCCGAGCGAGTGCGGATCACCGAGGTCCACCCCGAGCGCATCACGGTTCGGCAGGACGACTACGGCGTGGCGGCAGTGGCCGGGGCGAACGTGCGTGACTACGTGCTGCCCTTCCCTGCTCCCGCGAGGCTACGGCCGCTTCATGATGAGAGTGGCGCAACGACGACGACGAAGGGCGGGCCGGCGTGACATCGACACAGTCGCAGGATCGAGCACGAGCTGAGACCGGCAGGGTGCGCAGCCGGGTACTGGTCCTGGAGCGGCGTATCGATGACCTGGAGTCGTTGCTGCTGCGGGGCCTGGTGCTGGCCACGGTCGTGCTGCTCGGGGCGGGAAGCCTGGTGACTGCGGCCACTGGTCCCGAAGTCGGGGCGTGGAGCGTGCTCACCGCACCGATCGGGGTCTATGACACCTTGGCCAACTCCGACAACGTGCCGGCAACGCTCGTGCTGCTCCTGGCGGCGGTGGCGCTGCTGGTGGTGGTTCTCGTCGCGTTGGGAGCCTGCGGCGTCATCTGGCGGCGTCACAGCGGTGCCGGGACGGCGCGTTTCATCCGGGTGGTCGGATGGCTCCTGCCGGCCGCGATCGGCGTGGTGCTGATCCTGACTCTGCTCGCCGGCGCCGAAACCGCCGAGCACGCCGAGGCCGGCTCCGCGGTGCGGTGGTTGGTTCCCGGGGCGGTGCTCTTCGCTCTCATGGTGCACTCTGACGGCCTTCGCCGGTTGTGGGTCACGGACTCGTGAGGTGCGCTGTTGCACCGCCGCCCGGCCGCGGTGATGATCGAGTGGTCCGGCACCGGCCGGCTCACCCGAACTCGGAAGGATCTCGATGACACAGCGAAAGCGCGTGGTGATCGTTGGCGGTCACGGCAAGATCGCCCTGCTCACCGCCCCGAAATTGACCGACGCGGGGTATGAGGTGCACTCCGTGATCCGTAACCCCGACCACCACGACGAGGTCGCCGTGACCGGCGCGCACCCGGTGCTGCTGGACATCGAGAATGCCGATGTCGGTGCCCTCACCAAGGTCTTCGACGGCGCCGATGCCGTGGTGTTCTCCGCCGGTGCCGGTGGTGGGAACCCGGCCCGTACCCACGCGGTGGACTATGAGGCCGCGGTGCTCTCGATGCAGGCTGCGGAGCGAGCCGGTGTGCGCCGGTACGTGATCGTGTCCTACATCACCGCTGCGGTGGACATCCACCGGCTCGATCCGGAGAGTTCCTTCTACCCCTACGCCAAGGCCAAGCATGACGCCGATGCCCACCTGCGCACAACGGAGTTGGACTACACGATCCTGGGTCCTGCCGGGCTGACCATGGAACCGGCAACAGGCAAGATCCTGTTGGCCGACGACGACGGGCAGGTTCCCGGCGTGGACCTCGCCGAGGATCAGCTGGTCACCTCACGCGAGAATGTGGCCGAGGTGATCGTGCACGTCCTGGAGTCCGGAACCGGGATCCGGCGCACCCTCAACTTCTATGACGGAACCACCCCGATCGCCGCCGCTATCGCCTGATCCAGGCCCTGGGGTTGGTGGTCACACGCGCCGCAGTCGCACCACGCACCGCCACAGCCATTCCACGGGAACGCGAAGGCGATGACGTCGTACGCCGAAAGGGCAAAACGGTCGCCTGAACTGCGCCAGGAACTACACGAGTTCAGGTAGCGTCAAGACGGTGGAATTGCACTCAATGGGGAATGCGAGGAATGTCATGGCGGCTGAGTGGCGAGAAGCGCGACTGATTCCGACATCGGGTATTCGAGGGGCGGTAGATCAAGAAGTTCGTGCGACCTCGGCCTTACTGTCGGTATTGACCGTGGTGCCACAGTTTGCTCATTCGATGCTGAAACCGTGCGGTGCGCCACTCGGGCCCAAACGAGCGAACGTCAAGGCGTATACAGAAGTAGCCTTCGAAGACAAGAAGAATAAGCGTACGCCCCGCCCTGATGGTTTGGTCCGTGTCGAGCGAGGCTCGAGCAGTTGGACGGCCCTTGTGGAAGTAAAGACGCAGACCAATGGGCTCGACAAAGATCAGGTCGAGAGTTACATGGACGTCGCTCGAGAGAATGAGTTCGACGCGGTCATAACGATCTCCAACGAGATCCCACCGGTCCTCGGCACGCACCCAGTCGATCTCGATAAACGCAAGTTGCGTGCGATGCCTGTCTACCACTTCTCCTGGGTTCGCTTGATCTCGCTCGCAGTGGCGTCCAAGGAGGTCCACGGCATCGAGGATGAGGAGCAGGCTTGGATCCTCAGCGAACTCATCCGGTACTTGGAACATGAGAACTCCGGTGCTTTGGAGTTCGAAGACATGGGGAGCAGTTGGACCGCTGTCACCGACGCCGTGCGAACCGGCATCGTCCGACGAGGGGATGGTGACGTCGCTGACGTCGCAGCGAAGTTCGACGGCCTGGTCCGTTACATGGCGCTCAAGTTGGGGCAGAAGTTGCGTGTCGACGTCGAGCCGATGTTGTCACAGCGGGAGCGTGCAAACCCTAACGTGAGGACTGAGGCCCTGGCGCGCGAGTTGGCGGAGGACCACACGATGTCAGCGAAGATCCGAATCCCGGGTACGGCAGCAGATCTAGAGTTTCGCTGTGATATGAGAGCGCGAAGGATTCATGTCTTCTCCAAGGTGCCTGCGTCGGGACATGCGCGAAACGAGACTCGGGTCAATTGGCTCCTCAGGCCACTGGCCGAAACATCTGGCGACGTGATTATCGAAGCG
Organism: Pseudactinotalea sp. Z1748; assembly: GCF_049725185.1. Classification (NCBI taxonomy): domain Bacteria; kingdom Bacillati; phylum Actinomycetota; class Actinomycetes; order Micrococcales; family Cellulomonadaceae; genus Pseudactinotalea; species Pseudactinotalea sp. Z1748. Next base: position 512,042 of record NZ_JBMPQB010000002.1, read on the forward strand.
CACGCTGCTCGTCGGCAGCATGCGGCAACGATTGCGGAGTTCCGAGAGGACCCGAAGGACGCCCTGCCCGAGGCGTTTCCCGAGATCAAGAGTTTCACAGTTTCTCGGGTCTACGACTTAGGCATGAGTCGACGCACCTCCGCCAAGACGTCGTTCATTAACTCCGTGATCGCTGCGGTTGACGACTTCTACATCAATCTCCTACAGCCTCAGAAGGTGTGGACGCGGCCGGCACCGAGGTACAAGCCGATCTCACGCTCCGGTCAGGAGGAGGAGACGTACTCCTCCGAGGAGATCTCGGGGGCCGGTGCACATGAGAGCGACACGATGGAAGGAGAAGTCTGACGATTCGGCCATGAACGGCACCGGCGCACGCCATCCATCAAGGCGTGGGTAGGACGCGAGATCCGCCGAGACCTCAGCGGCGCCCGCCTGTTAGCGTCGTCGCCCGTGACTGAGATGACATTGCTGCCCACCACCGCCCGCCGTCTGGACCTGCGCGCCGCCACCCTGCAGACCAAGGGACGCATTCCGTCTCTGGTCACCGGGCTAATGCGGGACTCCCGCCTGGTCTGGACCGCTGCCCGGGGTACGTTTCCCGAGCACGCCGACCCGGGTGAGTTGCAGTACCGGATCGGGTCGATCACCAAGACCTTCGTCGCCGTCGTCGTACTGCAGTTGCGCGACGCCGGCGCCCTTCGGTTGACCGACACCGTCGAGCAGCACGTGCCCGGAACCCCGTTCGGCGATCGCACCCTCACCGAACTGCTTACCCACACCGGCGGGCTGGCCACGGAACTTCCCGGCTCGTGGTGGGAACGGTCGCCAGGGGTGGACCGGCAGGGCCTGCACGAGGCGTTGGCGCAGGGCACCGTGCTGGACCGGCAGGGACGCCATGTGCACTACTCCAACATCGCCTTCGCGGTACTGGGGGAGGTGATCGCTGCGGTCACCGGACGCCCTTGGGATGAGGTGCTCACCGCGCAGGTACTCGGGCCGTTGCAGATGGACAGCACGACGACGTCGGCTCGCTCTCCCTTCGCCACCGGGTACGCGGTGCATCCCTATGCCGACGTGCTGCTGCCGGAGACGATCCAGGACACCGGGGCGATGGCCCCGGCGGGGCAGTTGTGGTCCACCATGGGTGACCTCAGCCGCTGGGCGGCCTTCCTGGCCGGGGACACCGCTGACGTGCTACACGCCGACACCCTCGCCGAGATGTGCGAGCCGATTGCGCTGGCGTCGGGTCCGCAGTGGGCCAGCGCCCGCGGACTTGGGGTGCAGGTGACCCGCAGAGCGGGGCGGCTCCTGGTCGGACACGGCGGCTCGATGCCCGGTTTCCAAGCCGGCGTGCAGGTGGACCGGGAGGCCGGGCTCGGTGTGGTGACGCTGATGAACTGCACCACGCCCGGTGATGTGGAGGGACTGGACGACCCCTTCGACATCGTCGAGGACTGCGAACCGCGCCTGCCGCAGGAGTGGGTGGCCCGCGCCGATGTGCCCGCAGAGGTGCTGGCGCTGACCGGGTCCTGGTTCTGGGGGACCTCCGAGGGCACGGTGCGGGCACTCGGCGAGGACTGGATCGAACTGCAGCGCGTCTCTGGGATGACCACCACCAGCAGGTTCCGGCCCACCGGCACCGACACCTGGGTGGGCCTGGACGGTTACCACCGCGGGGAGTCCCTACGCGTGCGACGCGCACCCGACGGCGAACCCCAGACTCTCGACGTCGGCACCTTCGTCTTCACCCGCCGGCCCTACGAGCCCGGCGAGTTCATCCCCGGCGGGCTGGACGGCGGCGGCTGGCCCGTCACCTAGCGTTGCTCAGGCGTCGTGACCGGTGATCGGTACAGTCGTGGCGATGTCGAGTGACCATGACGCAAACAGGATCTCCCGCCGCAAGATGTTGGGCTCCGTGGGGGCGGTCGGCGTGGCCGGCGCGGGCGCGCTCGGAGCAGCGGCACTGATGCGCTCGCGATCCGAGCCTCCCGGCTTGGACGACCCCGCCCCCGAGCCTGCGTCCCGGGGGGTGTACATGCAGGCATGGGAAGGCACCGACGGCTTCGACCAGGGCAGCCACGAGGGCACCGCGGTCGATCCCGCAGGGCGCCTGGTCCTGACCTCGCCCACCGGCACGGTGGAGTACACCGACCCCCACACCGAGGTGGCCCGCACCTACGACACCGCCACCTGGACCTCCCCGCAGGTCGAACTGCCGTTCGCTGCCACCGAGGTGATCCCCTCTTGGAACGCGCGCACGCCATCGGGCACGTGGGTGGAGGTAGCGGTCCAGGGGATCACCGACTCCGGCGAGCACACCGACTGGTACGTGCTCGCGCGCTGGACCCGGGGCGATGACGCCCCCGATATCCAGCGCGGCACCGTCGAGGGGCAGCGCGGCACGCGGGCCGGCGTCAATGTGGACGTGCTGGCGATGCGACACAGCCACACCTTGACCGGACTGCGAGTGCGGGCCACGCTGCACCGGATCGCCGGCGCCGCGCAGACCCCTGAGGTCGCGCTGCTCACTGCGATGGCCTCGGCGACTCCCGACGAGCGGGCGGTGCCGGTCAGTGAGCCAGGGGACGCCGCCGGCATCGTGCTGGACGTGCCCGCCTACTCCCAGCACCTGCACAAGGGTCACTACCCGGAGTGGAACGGGGGAGGGCAGGCCTGGTGCTCACCGACCTGCACTGCCATGGTGCTGGACCACTTCGGCCTGGGCCTCGATGCCGAAGAGACCGGGTGGGTGGATATCGAGGGAGAACAGCGCCCCCAGGTTGACCACGTCACCCGGTATGTCTTCGACTACACCTACGGAGGCGCCGGGAACTGGGCGTTCAACGCGGCCTACGCCGGAGAGCGGGGCGCCCGGGCCTACATCACTCGGCTGCGGTCACTGCGTGAGGCCGAGGAGTTCATCAGCGCCGGCATCCCCCTGATCTGCTCGATGTCATTCACCGAAGCCGACCTCGACGGCGCCGGATACGGGACGGACGGGCACCTGCTGACGATCGTAGGGTTCGACGCCGACGGAGACGTCGTGGTCAACGACCCGGCGTCCCAGGACGAGGCCGACGACGGCAAGGTGCGCGTCACCTACCGCCGTGACCAGTTCGAGAGCCTCTGGCTGACCACGTCCGGTGGCCTCGTCTACGTGATCGCACCCCCGGGCCATGCCCTGCCCGAACCCGTGGACGCGGCGGAACCGAACTGGGTCTGAGCCGGCTGGCACTCGCCGGCATCAGGTGGCCCAGACTGCACGCCGCGGCAACGCGCCTCATCTCACGGTGATCTGGGGCCGTCCCGGCTCCAGTTCCAGGTGGGCTGAGACCAGGTCGCCATCGTCGATCTGCTCGGCCCGTCGTACCGCCACCTTCACCGGCAGTGCGTACATGCCTCCCTTGGGGAACATGGAGGTCTGCCAGGTGGTGGCACCAATGCGCGCTCGGACGGGGATCGCCCCCCAGCCGTAACTGACGTCGGCGGCCACGGCGTGGATGTCCGCACTGATCGACTCGGGCACGGTGACGAAGTAGAACGGGGCGGGGCCGCGCCAGTACCAGATCTCGCCCTCGAAATCCCAGGTCATCGCTGCTCCTCGACCGCTCGTTCTAGGTTTGCTTCGGCACGCCGGCGAGGGGCATCGGGTCTCAGATGCGCACGACCATTGCCCGCACGCGGTTAGCGCCGTCCTCCCACTCGCTCACGCGTCTCCAGTTCGCTTCGCGGAGCCGCTGGTCGATGAGTTTCTCCCAGGTGTCCGGGCGCAGCCGCGCGGGAAGCGACAGGACCTCCACCTCCACGCGAGTGGAGGGGATGGTCACCGAGATCTGGCCGGGGGCCTCGTGATCCTCACCCCCGGGCGGCTCAGAGTCCACGATGATGATGCGCTGGGCATGATCGGCCGCGACCGACCAGATCTCGCCTTCGGTGGCAGCCGATTCATAGCCCCCCGTGCACTCGATCTCGTCGCCCGCGCCGTCGCACTCGACCGTGTAGGTAAAGGTGGCCTCGAAGACGGCGTCAACGTCCACGTCATCGGTGTGCTCGGCCAGTGCCGGAACCAGTGACTGCTCGATCGCTTCGGCTCTTGTCGGGTACCGCTTCGGGTGAGACACGCTCCTGCCTCCGTACGCAGGTGGACCGGTGGTGGCGGGCGAGCCCGGCCGGGCACCCGCCACCACCGCATGATTCAGTCCGCTTGTTCGATCGTGGACTGCTTGCTCGAGTGAGTAACCTCGATCTTGCGGGGCTTGGCTTCCTCGGCCACCGGGATCGTCAGCGACAGCACGCCATCGGCGTATGAGGCGTCGATCCGATCCACCGACACCCCGCTACCGAGCATCAGTTGGCGCGCGAATGTGCCGGTGGGCCGCTCCCGCGCGAGCCACTGGGTCTGTTGGTTCTCCGCCTGTCCGCGCTCCGCACGGATCGTCAGCGTCTGGTCCTCGACGTCGACATCGATCGACGATGGATCGACCCCGGGAAGGTCCATGTTCAGAACGAACTTGTCCCCATCGCGATACAGATCGATCGGCATCGCATTGCTGCGTCCGGAGGACATCACTTGTCCGAGCGCATTACTGAATACACGGTCCATCTCGCGGAACGGGTCGATTCGCGTGGCCATCACCATCACCTCCGAGTGGATACCCGGGCCCGGACCTTCCAGGCCCGATGAAGACGACCGTTGTCACGGTCGATTTTAGCACTCTCATGCCGAGAGTGCTAACCGGCGGTGCTCACGAATTGGTTGGTGACGCGGGTGCGACCATGGGGTGATGACGACATTCGACGAACTACTTGCCGAGGGCGCAGCGGTGCCCACCGAGGGCTGGGACTTCAGTTGGTTCGCCGACCGGGCCAGCGAGGAGCGCCCACCCTGGGGTTACGCCGGACTGGTCGCGCAGCGATCGGGCACCGCCCGGGCGATGCTTGATGTCCAGACCGGCGGGGCCGAGGTGCTCGCGCAGATACCGCACGCCCCACCACTGCTGCGCGCCACCGAGTCCTGGCCCCCGAACCTGGACCTGGCCCGCCCGCGACTGACGGCGCTCGGGGGGCAGGTGGTGCAGGTGGAGGACACCGAACCGCTGCCGTTCGAGGACGGCACCTTCGACCTGGTGGTCTCCCGCCACCCCACTGTGGTGCTGTGGGATGAGATCGCCCGGGTGCTTCGTCCAGGCGGAACCTACCTGTCCCAACAGGTGGGGAAGGCCAGTGTGCACGAGTTGTCGGAGGCGATGCTGGGGGACTTCGAGCCTTCCGACGGGCGCAGTCCGGAGCGAGCGGTAGCCGCCGCCGAGGGGGCCGGGCTCCGAGTGCGGGACCTGCAGACCGCCCGCCTGAGGATGACCTTCAACGACATCGCCGCCGTGGTGCACTTCCTGCGCAAGGTGATCTGGATCGTGCCAGGGTTCACCGTGGACGCCTACCGTCCGCAGCTGGAGCTCCTGCATGAGCGCATCCAGACCGAGGGCCCGTTCGTGGCGCACAGCACCCGGTTCCTGATCGAAGCGGGCCGCTAGGCAGCGACGGCGATGGTGGGCGACCATGCAGCGTCATTCGCGCATGGTGGCGCGGGCCGGGTAGCGGTAGCGTGGGGACCATGAGCATCGCCACCGCCACCCGCGTGGAGCGGGCCGAACTGTTGGACTTCATCCGCACCCGGCACCGGGTCACGCTGATCACCCATAAGGCCAGCGGAGGACTGCAGGTCTCGCCGGTGAGCGCGGGCGTCGACGAGGCCGGCCGGGTGGTGATCGCCACCTACCCCGAACGCGCCAAGACCAGCAACGCCCGGCGCAATCCGCAGGTGTCGATGCTGGTGCACTCCGATGAGTGGAACGGGCCCTACGTACAGGTGGACGGGACGGCCGAGGTGCTCGACGTACCCGAGGCCGTGGAGCCACTGGTGGAGTACTTCCGGAGCATCTCGGGGGAACACCCGGACTGGGCCGAGTACCGCGAGGCCATGGTGCGTCAGGGCAAGTCCCTGCTCCGGATTGAGATCACCGGCTGGGGTCCGATCGCCACCGGCGGCTTCCCACCCGGGCGGGAGCCGGCACGCGGGTAGGCATACCTCCGGTACCCATCTATGCAGTCCCGATAGCGCATGAGCGCGGCCGGCTGGCGAGGGTACGGTGCGTGACTAGCACGTTCCCCACCGGTGGGCGAGTCCATTTCCCACGACCCCCCGGGCCCCGGAACGGGGGCGTCCGGTGGCCCCTGGAACGCACAAGCGCGCAGATCAGGCGCAAAGTCACGGTGGCATCACGCCCAGCCGGGAGGAGTGACGGCTAGGTCTCACTTCGGTAACGATGCGGACACGAATGCCGTCACCTCGAACAATCCCAGCCCTTGGCGTGTGTACGCTTCCCCTGTCCATGGCGGATGCAAAGTGCTCGTCGGACCCACGAGGTCCAGCCGGAAGCGGTCCGGGGCGAGTCGCTCCTTGCCATTCATAGGAGGAACATTGAAGACCAGGCGCTTTACGGCGGGAGTTGCGATGACCGCAGCAACCGCCCTCGTGCTGGCCGCATGCAATGGCGGTACCGGTGACGACCCAGACACAGAGCCCGATGACAGCGACGACAACGGTGGCGTGAGCGAGGCTGCTAGCGCGATCACCATTGGCTGGAACCAGACGTTCTACGAGTACAACAGCAACTCGCGGACCGGTAACGCCGCCGCGAACAACAACATCCTGTACCTGATGAACGACGGATTCCGCTACTTCGACGGCGACCTGGCGTTGCAGCGGAATGAGTCCTTCGGCACCTTTGACATGGTCGAGGAGACCGAGGACTCCATGACCATGGAATTCACCCTCTCCGATCAGGCGTACTGGTACGGCGGCGAGGAGCCGGTCGAGATCGACGCCGCTGACCTGATGTTGTACTGGGCGGCCCACTCCGGTCAGTTGAACACCGAGACCGACGCCGACGCGGTCCGGGAGGAAGTCCAGGGAGAACTGCTCGAGGAGTTCGGCGAGGAGAACGACGACGGCGAACTCGAGGTTCCGGCCGAGTCGATGGAGGAGTACCTCGCGGCCGTCGAGACCGAGGTCTCCGAGCGACTGGCTGACGATAACGAGGTCTACTTCAACTTCCCCTTGACCACGTCCGTCGGGCTGATCGAGGAGACACCGGAGATCATCGCCGACGGTAAGGGCGTGACCTTCGACTACAACCAGCCCTACGTGGACTGGGAGTACAGTTTCAGTGTGGGCGTCCCCGCGCACGTGGTCGGAATGCGGGCGCTGGACATCGACGACCCGCAGGAAGCCAAGGACCGGGTGATCGCTGCGATCCAGGATGAGATCACCGAGGACCTCGCGCCGATTGCGGCGTTCTACAACACCGGCTTCCAGTTCGGCGACACCCTGCCGGACGACGAACTGCTGTACCTGTCCTCGGGCGCGTACCTGATGACGGACTTCCAGCGGAACCAGTACGTGACCCTGACGGCCAACCCGGACTACACCGGGGAATTCCCGGCCGCGATCGAGGAGATCACCGTCACCATCTCCGGTGACCCGATGACCCACATCCAGGCCCTGCAGAACCAGGAAGTGCACCTGGTCCAGCCGCAGGCAACCCCGGACACGCTGGCCGCCCTGGAGAACCTGGGCGATCAGGTCGGGATCTTCAGCGGTGACGGTCCCACGTACGAGCACATCGACGTCATCTTCGACAACGGTGGCCCGTTCGACCCCGAGACCTACGGTGGCGATGAGGACGTTGCACGCGACGTCCGCAATGCCTTCTTCAACCTGGTTCCGCGCCAGGAGATCGTGGAAACCCAGGTCCAGCCGATCAACCCCGAGGCCGAGGTGCGCCACTCCTACACCCAGGTCCCCGGTTCTCCGAACTACGACCAGATGGTTGAGACCAACCAGATGGAGCAGGCCTGGCCGGTGGAGACCGACCTGGACACCGCGGTCGAACTGATCGAGGGCACCGGTGTGGAAACGCCGATCCCGGTCCGGTTCATGTACGACCCGTCCAACTCACGACGCGCGAACATCTACGAACTCGTCCGCGAGTCCGTGGAGCGTGAGGGTCTGTTCGAACTGGTCGACGCCGGTGACGTCAACTGGGGATCGCTCCTGGCTGACACCACCATCTACGACGCCTCCCTGTTCGGGTGGCAGTCCACCTCCACCGCGGTTGGTGCCGCTGGTCAGAACCACGTCACCGGTGGGGTGAACAACTTCGGTGGGTTCTCCAACGAGCGCGTGGACGAGATCTTCGCCGAGTTGAGTTCCGAGACCGATGCTCAGGCACAGGCGGATCTGCTCGCCGAGGCCGAGCAGATCCTGGTGGAGGAAGCGTTCGGCACGGTGATCTTCCAGCACGAGCTCATCGCGGGCTACGATGCACGGTTGCAGAACATCGAGCCGATCGCCTTGGCACCGACCATCTTCTGGAACTACTGGGAGTGGGAGCTCACTGAGTGAGTCGAGGGTTCCTTCTGAACTCTGACTCCTAGGTAGACACCGCAAGTACGTGGGGGCATCGGGCGCCCTACCGGCCCCGATGCCCCCACACTTGTGCGTACCCAAACCGACCCATGGCTGGTTCGGCTGGGGTACCGTCATCGCCTAGAATCCACCGCAACTCACCCCGGCCACTGCCGACTGCGAGGTCCAGTTTTGCTGCAGTTCATAGTCAGACGAGTGCTGATGGGATTGCTCATCCTGCTCCTGTCGTCCTTCTTGAGTTACATCATGATCGACCTCGCCGTCGATCCGCTCGAGGACCTGTACACCAGTACCGACCCTGACGCCCCGGCACAGATAGAACAGCGCATCGAGATGCTGAACCTCGATGCCACGGTGTTCGAGCGGTATGCCACATGGTTCGGCGCGTTCGTCACCGGTGACCCGGGTGTGTCCTGGGAGACCGGGCAGCCGGTCGCCGACGAGTTGCGCGGTGCTGTGATCGGCACCCTCCATCTCGTGACCGCCGCGACCTTTCTGTCCATCATCCTCGGCGTGAGCGTCGGGATCGTCTCGGCACTGCGTCAGTACACCAGCTTCGACTACATCGTCGTCTTCTTCTCCTTCGTGCTGTACTCCCTCCCGGTGTTCTGGGTGGCGGTACTGCTCAAGCAGTGGGGCGCGATCGGCTTCAACGACTTCCTGGCTGACCCGCACCTGTCCCCGACCACGATCGGCATCGTCGCCGTCATCGGGGGTGCGTTGATCTCGATGGCCATGGCAGGGTCCAGGGTCACCCGTTTGATCAGTTTCGTTGGCGGCACTGCCGCAGTTGCGGGAATGCTGTTCTACCTGCAGGGCACCGGCTGGTGGAACGACCCACACATCGGCCCTGCGCTACTCCTTCTGAACGGGCTGGGTGTGGCCTTCGCGATCACCCTGCTGTCGACCGGCCTGGACAATCGGCGGGCGCTGTACACCTCCCTGAGCGTCGTCGCGTTGACGCTCGCGCTGTACCTCCCGGTGCAGTGGCTATTCGGGGCCACCGATGCCGCCGAAATCACCGGCGCGCCGCTGATCGCAGGTCTCGGGTTGGTCTGTGTGGCCGTCGGTGCGCTGGTCGGGCGGGCCTGGGGCGGACCGGACTGGAAACAATCAGCACGTACCGGGGGGATCGTCGCCGCCATCATGGGCGCCATGGTCTTCCTGGACCGGATCATGCAGGCCTGGCCCTCCTACAACGCCAACCCTCGGATCTCGGGCCGCCCGATCCGGACCTTCCAGGAACGCACACCGGGATTCCAGGGGGACTTCTGGGAGTCCACCCTGAACCTGTACGGCCACCTCATCCTGCCGACTTTGGCCCTGATGCTCATCTCCTTCGCTTCCTACACGCGTTACTCGCGGGGGTCGATGTTGGAGGTGCTGAACCAGGACTACATGCGCACCGCCCGCGCGAAGGGGCTGGCCGAGCGCACCGTGATCATGCGCCACGGCTTCCGCAACACGCTGATCCCCCTGGCCACCCTGGTCCCGGTGGACGTGATCGGCCTGCTCGGCGGCGCGCTGATCACCGAGCGGATTTTCGCCAGACCCGGGATGGGCACCATGTTCCTGGCGAACCTTGAGGCCAACGTCATCGAACCGGTGATGGCCTACCTGGTGATCGTGGCCGCGCTGGCGATCCTCGCCAACATGGTGGCCGACCTGATGTATGCAGCACTTGACCCACGGATCCGGGTGAACGCCTGATGAGTCTCAACGACGTTGACAACCCCGACGTACCGGAGGACGCCTCCGGTGCCGGTGAGGGTGCGATCGAACTGCGCGAGGCCATCGGCAAGTCCCAGGGGCAGATTGTCCGGGAACGCTTCTTCCGCCACCGCGGCGCGATGGCCGCGTTGGTCATCCTGGTCGGGATCGTGATCCTCGGATTCTCCTCGGTCGGATTCTGGTTCGTGCCCGGCTGGTGGGAGTGGGCCCCGGGGCAGCGCCCGGATCCGGACGTGCACGGCTACCGCATCTTCCACGAGGGCGGCCGGCCCACGATCACGATGCCCTGGAGCGAGGAGGGCTTTGGTATCGGCCCGCACCCGTTCGGTCAGGACGACATCGGCCGCGATATGTTCGCCCAGGTGATGCGAGGGATCCAGACCTCCACGATCGTCATGGTGATCATCGGCATTGCCGCCACCTTTGCCGGGGTGGTGATCGGTTCCGTCGCCGGCTTCTTCCGTGGCGCAGCGGACCAGGTCCTGATGCGGATGACCGACCTGGTCATCACGCTGCCGACGATCGCCCTCGGTGCCGTGCTCGGCCGGATCGTCGGCGCGGCCGACCCGGTGCCGCTGGCACTGGCGCTGGGTGCGGTGACCTGGACGGGCCTGTCCCGGCTGGTGCGCGCCGAGTTCCTCTCGCTGCGGGAACGGGAGTTCGTCGACGCGGCCCGGGTCGCCGGTGCCTCGAATGTGCGGATCATCTTCAAGCACATGCTGCCCAACGCCATGGGTGTGATCATCGTAGCCGTGACGCTGCTGATGTCCTCGGCGATCCTGCTGGAGACCTCGCTGAGTTATCTGGGCTTCGGTATCACGCTGCCGAACGTCTCCCTCGGGCTGCTCATCAGTGAGTACGAGACGGCCTTCGCCACCCGGCCCTGGCTGTTCTGGTGGCCGGGCCTGTTCATCGTCGCCCTGGCCCTGTGTGTCAACTTCATCGGTGACGGGCTCCGGGACGCGTTCGACCCGCGCCAGCGACGCATCCCCTCGGCCCGCAAGCTTGCGGCCGCCGAGCGCAAGCTGGAGCGCCGTGAGGCCAAGGACACCAACGTGGCGGCGACGTCATGATGACCCGCGCCCGGCCACGCAGGGGGCTCGAGCAGGCCGACCACGGCGTGCTCGCCGTCGTCGGCCCGGGACTGACGTCGATCGTGCCCCGCGGTAACCCGGCCAGGACCGGCTCAGCCGGTGAGCACCATGATCGCCACCGTCAGCACGACCACCGCGAGCACCCCCAACTCGCGGGTGTTCCAACCCGGGGTCGGCCGGACCGGCTCGTGCGTGGGACGCTCCTCCAGGTAGCCGGCCGCGGTGAGGGAGTCCAGCCGCTGCCCGATCACCAGGGCCACGGCGGCCGCATTGTGACCGGTCTCCAGGGCCCTGCCGGTGTCGGTCTCACCCGTGGTCGCCTTCGTGCGGGGGCGGCGCAGGCGCGTCCCCATGCCGCTCGAGGCGGGGATCGCCCAGGAGGAGTAGGTGCCCTCGGTGGTCTCCACCGACAGGGCCCACCGGCTCTCCACGCCGCGAAGCGTGGGCCAGGGCACATGCACCCGCCGCACGATGTTGATCACGGTGATGCCGCCGTCGGCCACCTCGACCTTGGGATTACCGAACAGCACCCACACCAGACCGCCACCGATCACGAGGAAGGGCAACGCCTGCCACAGAGCGTCCGGACCGCCCTCGATGAGGCTGTAGATGAGCACCACCACGATCAACGCTCCCGCCAGGACGGTCAGGACGCGTGCGTAGAGGGTGCGGAACGTGTGCGTGGGACTCATGGCACCATCGTGGCACCGAACCGCCCGGAGTGGAGCATCGCCCACTCGGCGCCGTCGCGCCGTGATGGATGGAAGGAAGTGGCGTGAGTACACAGACCACCAGTGAGGCACCCCTGTCCGCGACGGGTGATGCGATCCTGACCGTGCGCGATCTGAGCGTGGACTTCTTCGTCGAGGGGGAATGGCACACGGCCGCGAAGAACATGACCTACGAGGTCTACCCCGGTGAGGTCCTCGCCATCGTGGGTGAGTCCGGCTCGGGCAAGACCCAGTCGTCGATGTCCCTGTTGGGGCTGCTGCCTCCCAACGGCCGCTCCTCGGGCTCGGCGAAGCTGGGCGACCAGGAGCTGGTCGGGATGCCCAACAGCAAACTGCAGAAGGTACGCGGCATGGAGGCCGCGGTGATCTTCCAGGAGCCGATGACGGCGTTGAACCCCGTCTACACGGTCGGCTTCCAGATCGTGGAGACCCTCCGCACCCACCTGGGCATCGGACCCGCCGCGGCGAAGGCCCGGGCGATCGAACTGCTGGAACTCGTAGAGATGCCCGCAGCCGCCACCCGGTACCACTCCTACCCGCACCAACTCTCCGGCGGTCAGCGCCAGCGTGCCATGATCGCCCAGGCGCTGGCGTGTGATCCCCGGCTGTTGATCGCTGACGAGCCCACCACCGCCCTGGATGTCACGGTGCAGGCCGAGATCCTGAAGCTGATGCGTGACCTGCGGGAGCGGATCGACTCGGGCATCGTACTGATCACCCACGACATGGGCGTGGTCGCCGACATGGCCGACCGGATCCTGGTGATGCGCAACGGTGAGATCGTCGAACGCGGCACCGCCGCGGAGATCTTCGACGCACCCAAGCACCCCTACACCCGCCAGTTACTGCGCTCGGTGCCTCACCTGGGGTCGAGCGCGCACGAGCACACGGCGGTACGTCCTCCGGCCACCACCACCGAACGCGCCGAGGCGCCCGCTGACGGAACGGCCGCGCAGGGCCCCGCCCCGGCGATGCTGGCCGAGGGGCTGGAGATCACCTACCCCAAGCGCGGTCGCACCCCGGCGTTCAAGGCTGTGGACGGCGTGGACCTGAGCATCGCCGCGGGCGAGGTGGTGGGCCTGGTCGGTGAGTCCGGTTCCGGTAAGACCACTATCGGCCGTGCTGCGGTGGGCCTGCTTCCGGCGTCGGCTGGACGGTTGGAGATCGTGGGCACGGACATGGTCGGTGCCAAACCGCGCGACCTCAAGCCGTTGCGCAGCAAGATCGGGATCGTCTTCCAGGACCCCGGCTCCTCCCTCAACCCGCGCCTACCCATCGGGGAGTCCATCGGGGAGCCGCTGTACCTGCACCGGGGGATCAAGGGCAAGCAACTGGCTTCCCACGTGGAGGACCTGCTCGACCAGGTGCAACTGCCCAGGTTCATGCGCAACAGGTACCCGCACGAACTCTCCGGCGGGCAGCGCCAGCGGGTGGGGATCGCCCGGGCATTGAGCCTGGAGCCTAAACTGCTGGTCGCCGACGAGCCCACCTCGGCCCTGGACGTGTCCGTGCAGGCGACGGTGCTCAGCCTGTTCCAGGACCTGCAACGTGAGCACGGGTTCGCGTGCCTGTTCATCAGCCACGACCTGGCGGTGGTGGAGATGCTCTCCAGCCGGATCGCGGTGATGCACCACGGCAAACTCGTGGAGGTCGGACCGGCCCCGCAGATCGTGAACAACCCCCAGGACCCCTACACCCAGCGGCTGATCGCGGCCGTACCGGTGCCGGACCCGGACGAACAGCGCAAGCGCCGCGAGACCCGAGACGCCCTCCTCGACGCCGCGGCGGCCGAGTTGGCGGCGGAGGAGGCGCGGGGCCAGGTTACCGGGATCGACGATCTGCGCGGGGGCGCCCGCGATATGGGACGTGGCGGCATCTGAGGGTGGCGTCGGCCCGGTCCGGATGCTGAGGTGATGTGATGTGTTCGGCGTCGCCGGTGGCATCCCGGCGCGCGGAACGAGGCTGATCTCCCGGTAGAATTGTGTGTTGGCGCCGCGTCCTACCTCCGGTGCACCAGCAACCCACCACCGGATCGAGGCCTGACCTGATGCCCACCCGCTCGCGCACCGATCTGCGCAATATCGCCATCGTCGCCCACGTCGACCACGGTAAGACCACCCTGGTCGATGCCATGCTGCGCCAGTCCGGCGCCTTCGGCGCACGCGGTTCCGATGAGGTGCGCGTGATGGACTCCGGGGATCTGGAGCGGGAGAAGGGCATCACGATCCTGGCCAAGAACACCGCGGTGGACTACCGCGGTGCGGCTGCCGCGGCCGCCGGTCACCCGGACGGCATCACCATCAACGTGATCGACACCCCCGGTCACGCCGACTTCGGCGGGGAGGTCGAGCGCGGGCTGTCCATGGTCGACGGCGTGGTGCTGCTGGTGGATGCCTCCGAGGGCCCTCTGCCGCAGACCCGGTTCGTGCTCCGCAAGGCCCTGGCCGCCCGGCTGCCGGTGATCATCGTGGTGAACAAGGTGGACCGCCCCGACTCGCGCATCGCCGAGGTGGTCGCCGAGTCCACCGACCTCCTGCTCTCGCTGGCCGCGGACCTTGCCGACGAAGTGCCGGACCTGGACCTGGATGCGGTGCTGGAGGTCCCGGTGGTCTACGCCTCCGCCCGCGCCGGGCGTGCCTCCATGACCGAGCCGGCCGCCGGCGAACTGCCCGATGAGACCGACCTGGAACCCCTGTTCGCCACCATTCTGGACACCATCCCGGCACCTACTTACGACCCGGACATGCCGCTGCAGGCGCACGTGACCAACCTGGACGCCTCACCGTTCCTGGGCCGCCTGGCATTGCTGCGGATCTTCAACGGCACGCTGCGCAAGGGCCAGCAGGTGGCGTGGGCGCGTAGGGACGGGCAGATCTCCGGGGTGCGGATCTCCGAACTCCTGCGCACCCGCGGGCTGGAACGGATGCCCACCGACGAGGCCGGCCCCGGTGACATCGTCGCCGTCGCCGGCATCGAGGAGATCACCATCGGGGAGACGTTGACCGATCCGGACGATCCCCGTCCGCTGCCGTTGATCACCGTGGACGACCCGGCGATCTCGATGACGGTCGGGATCAACACCTCCCCGCTGGCCGGGCGGGTCAAGGGTCACAAGGTCACCGCCCGGCAGGTCAAGGACCGCCTGGACGCCGAACTGGTCGGCAACGTGTCGCTGCGGGTGCTGCCCACCGAGCGGCCCGACGCCTGGGAGGTCCAGGGCAGGGGGGAACTGGCCCTGGCGATCCTGGTGGAGCAGATGCGCCGGGAGGGATTCGAGTTGACCGTCGGAAAGCCCCAGGTGGTCACCCGCGTCATCGACGGCGCGGTGCACGAGCCGATGGAGCGGATGACCATCGATGTCCCCGAGGAGTACCTGGGCTCGGTCACCCAACTCCTCGCCGCGCGCCGTGGCCGGATGGACACCATGACCAACCACGGCACCGGCTGGGTCCGGATGGAGTTCGTGGTTCCCGCCCGCGGGTTGATCGGGTTCCGCACCCAGTTCCTCACCGAGACCCGCGGCACCGGGATCGCCTTCTCGATCGCCGAGGGGTACGAGCGCTGGGCCGGGCCGATCGAGTTCCGCACCACCGGCTCCCTGGTGGCCGACCGGGCCGGGACGGCCACACCGTTCGCGATGCTCAACCTGCAGGACCGGGGCAGCTTCTTCATCGAACCGACCTCGGAGGTCTACGAGGGCATGATCGTGGGGGAGAACGTCCGCAACGAGGACATGGACGTCAACATCACCAAGGAGAAGAAGCAGACGAACATGCGCGCGGCAGCCGCGGACACCTTCGAGAACCTGAACCGCCCGCGTCGGCTGACCCTGGAGGAGTCCCTGGAGTTCGCCCGCGAGGACGAGTGCGTGGAGGTCACCCCGGAGGTCGTGCGGATCCGTAAGGTGATCCTGAACGGACACGACCGGAACAAGGCCGCCGCCCGGGCCCGGCGGTCCTGACCCGCCACCACCAGGGCCGCCGCGCCAGGGCACGAGTGGGTGGCACCCAGAGCCCGCCAAGCACCGTGGGATCGGAAGGAGTGGAGTGAGCCAGCACGCCCCCCGCACCCTCGGGGTCTTCGCCCACCCCGACGATGAGACCCTCTCCGGCGGCCCGCTGCTGGCCACGATGGCGCGGCGCGGGCACGTCACCGTGGTCACCACCAACCGCGGTGAGCGCGGTGAGGTGATCGGTGCGGACCTGGCGCACCTGGCCCAGGACCACCAGGCGCTGGGCCGGCACCGCACTCAGGAGGTCGGGGCCGCGACCGCCGCGCTTGGCGTGGCCGAGCACCACTTCCTGGACGAGTTGCCCGGACTCACCACACGCCGCCCGCCCCGGTACACCGACTCCGGGATGCGCTGGCCGGAGGGGCAGACCGGCGTGCGGGCGATCCCGGCCGAGGACGTCGAGGGCCACGCCTTCTCCCGTGCCGACACCGACATCAGCGCACGGGTGCTGGCCGCCCTGATCCGCACCACCCGCCCGGACCTGGTGCTGACCGAGGAGCCCGACGGCGGGTACGGCCACCCCGACCACGTCCAGGTCAACCGGGTCACCATGCGTGCGGTGGAACTGGCCGCGGCGGACCTGGAGCCGCTCTTCCCCGATGACCCCACCACCGGTACCCAGCCCTGGCGGGTGCCCGTGGTGGCGTGGGTGGTGTACCCGCAGAGCCGCTTCCGCGGCGGGTTGGACTGGTTGAGGCGATACAAGGGGCGGGCCGGCATCTCCGAGCACACCGGGGGGCTGCTCGCGGTTCCCACCGGCGAGCAGACCCCCACGATCGTTCGTCCCGATCATCAGGTGGATCTGGACGTCGGGCTGTCGGCCCCCGTGCTGGACGCACTGGCGCAGGCGATGCGGTCCCATAAGACCCAGATCCAGGCCGTGCACGTCGATCAGGCACTGGTGGCTGAGTCCGGTGGGCACGCCGCCGGCTGGTTCGCGTTGAGCAACGACATGCTGCGGCCGGTCCCGGCGCGGGCCACGGCCATGGTGGCGCCCGGGTGGGGTAGTGCCGCCGACCTGGCCGGCCTCGCCGGGGATGAGGACGGCGTAGGGAACGACGACGCAGGTGCGGCCGGAGAAGAGGGTGTACCCGGGCAAGGGCGAGGTGGGGGCGAGCAGGATCCGCGCTGGTACACGGGGTTCATGCTGTCGATGGCGGCGTTGCTGGCGATCCTGGTGGGCTCGATCGGGACGGTGTTCTACCGCTGGGAGATGCCGTTCGGTCTGCTGCTCTCGTTGCTGGTGGTGCTCACCGGGTCCGTCCTGGCACGCGCCCTGGCCGATCGGCGCGGGCAACTGCTCTACGCGGGCGTGATCTTCCTGGTGATCTTCGCGATGACCTATCTGGGCAGGGCGGACGTGATCGTGACCGGGGAGGCGATCGGCGTGGCCTGGCTGCTCGGGGCCCCCGCCCTGGGACTGCTGGGCCTGGCGGCACCGAGGAGGTGGTTCCGTGACTGATCCGGCGCAGGACTACCGCCTGGCGATGTCGCGGCTGATCTCCGGGGTGTGCGTGATCTCGGCGCGCGCCGGCAGCCTCGACCTGGCGATGACGGCCACCTCGGTGGTCTCGGTCTCGCTGGAACCACCCACGGTGCTGTTCTGCGTGCACTCCGATGCCCGGCTGGCCGAGGCAGTGCAGCCCGGTGGGACCTGGGCGGTGAGCATCCTGAGCGCAGCGGCCGGCGCGGTGGCGGATTGGCTGGCAAGCCCGGGACGGCCCGCCGTGGGCCAGTTGGACCGGGTGGGGCACCATCGCGGTGAGCACAGCGACGCAGCCCTGCTGGATGAGGCCACCGCATGGTTGGAGTGCCGCACCGAGTGGACCAAGGAGGCCGGTTCCCACGAGGTGGTGGTCGGGCAGGTGCTCAGCACGGCGCTGGCGCCGGCCGGCAGCGGCGGGATCGTGCACCACCTGGGTCGGATGCGCGCGGCCCCCTGAGACCGGGGCGGTGCTGTGAATCCGGCCACGCTTGGGAATGGCGCAGGTGCCGCGAACGGCAAGGCGTTACCATATGCGGGGGCGTACACGAGCCCGAGGACTCTAAAGGGAATACGTGGCGAAGCAGAATGAGGGGCCTGCGGGGCCGACGCACGAGCATGCCGACGGGGACGCAGATCAGCGCCCGTCCGAAGGCGCGCTCGATGATGGCTCAACCCAGGAACTGCCCGGTCCCGATGAAGGACCGGCCGCCAACGTGCGCCGAACCCCGATCAAGGACCGCCTCACCCCCGAGGACGACGTCACCGCGGACACGCCCGCCGACACCGAGGAGCACGCTCGCGACGACGACGCCACCGGCGTCGTCGACCCGCCGACCACCAACGCCTCCGATGCCACGGATGACCCCGACGCCACCATGGTGGCCGGGCCTCCGGGCGCCGTCTCCGATGACCAGGACAGCCCTTTGACCCCGAAGAAGAAGACCACGCGCAAGAAACGCGGCCTCACCAAGGTCGGGATCTGGGAGGGCGTGATCGTGTTGCTGCTCGCCGCGGCGTACGTGGGCAGCGCCTACTTCCTCGGCGACCGCGTCCCGGCGGAGACCACGGTGGCCGGCGTGGACGTCTCGGGATTGCCCACCGGGACGGCCGAGCAGGTCCTGGCGGAGGAACTCGGTGGCCTGGAGACCGAGCCGCTGCCGCTGACCTTCGCGGACAGCGGCGCCGAAATCGAACCGGCCTCGGCCGGGTTGTCCTTCGACGCTGCCGCCACGGTGGATCAGTTCACCGGATTCACCCTGGACCCCCGGATACTGCTCGGCCACCTCTTCGGGCTCGGCGAGCAGGAGCCGATCTCGCAGGTGGACGAGGCGGCCTTGGAGGCGGTGCTGGAGGGGTTGGCAGAAGACCTGGACATCAGCCCCGTGGAGGGTTCGATCAGCATCGTCGATGCCGAGGCGGAGATCACCGACCCGCAGGAGGGCGCCGCCGTCGACGTGCCCGAGGCCACCGAGTTGCTCGCGGCGGAGTGGATCACCGGGTCACGCCCCCTGGAATTGCCCGAGCTGGTGGTGCAGCCCGAGATCGGGCCCGAGGAGATCCGGGCCGCGATGGATGAGGTGGTCGAGCCGTTCCTGTCCGGTCCGGTGACCGTGGCGGTGAACGACACCGAAGTGGAGTTGTCCACCGAGGAGTTGGCCGATGCCGCCACCCTGGAGGTCAACGGCACCCGGTTCGACCTGGCCCTGGACGGTCAGGAACTGGCCGAGACCGTCACGGCCAAGGAGGACTCGATCGGGGAAGTCCCCCGTGACGCCAGGATCGAGTTGCAGGGCGGTGAGCCCACCGTGATCCCGGCTGTCACCGGCACCGGGCTGGACCCGGAGGAACTGGCCCCGGCAGTGCGCGACGCCTCCCTGCAAACCGAGGCGGGCCAGCGGGTAGCCACGGTGGAACTCTCCCGGACCGAGGCCGAGTTCACCACGGCCGATGCCGAAGCGCTCGGCGTGGTGGAGGTGATCGGACGCTACTCCACCCCGATGCCCTACGACCCACCCCGCACCGAGAACCTGGTGATCGGTACCTCGAGGATCAATGACACCCTGCTCATGCCGGGTGAGGAGTTCTCCTTGCTGGATGCACTCAGTCCGATCACCGAGGCCGGCGGCTACAACTCCTCCGGCGTGGTGGTGGATGGGTTTGCCACCGAAGCCGCCGGGGGCGGGTTGTCCCAACTCTCCACCACCGTGTTCAACGCCGCGTTCGAAGCGGGCCTGGAAGACATCACGCACCAGCCGCACTCGCGATGGTTCAGCCGCTACCCCGAGGGCCGTGAAGCCACCCTGTTCTCCCCGGACCTGGACATGAGATTCGGCAACAACACCGACTACGGGGTGCTGATCCACGCCTGGGTCGGGGACGGCCAGACCCATGTGGTGCTGTGGGGCACGGACGTGTGGGACGTCGACATCGTCACCGGCAGTCGCTACAACATCACCTCACCGCAGACGGTGTACAACCAGGACCCGCGGTGCGAGCCGGAGTCCGGTGGGCAGTCCGGCTTCACCGTGCAGGTGACCCGAACGGTCTCGGCCGGCGGTGAGGTGCACGAGCAGCGCACCTACACCCACACCTATCGCCCGTGGAACAGGGTGGTCTGCGGTGAACCGCCGTCGGACTCCGACGATGACGACGACAACGGCAACGGGGACGACGACTAACCACCGGCATCGGGTGGTGGCCGGCGGCGGCGCGTGGGCGGGGGAGGGACCCGCTTACCGATGGCGATCGTGGCGGCGGGTACCGACACCAGCCCGCGCTTGGTGATCACGTCCACACCGTCGTCATCGACGCGGGCCAACTCACCGAGTGCGTCGGAGTAGCGGCCGTCCTCGATCCGGTACCGCACCACCACGCGTTCCCCGACCTGCCAACCGCGCCAGAACGGTGTCGCCGCGGATTCACTCACCGTCGCCTCCGCTCCATGTACTGCCTCCTCCTCGTGATCGGAGGGCCTGCCCGAACCTGGCGAATGGGCGATACTAGGACCGGACCTTGGTGAAGCCCACGTTGGGCCACTGTATCCATCGCAAGGAAGGACCTCGTCTGTGACCTATGTGATCGCCGAACCGTGTGTGGACCTCAAGGACAAGAGTTGCATCGACGAGTGTCCGGTCGACTGTATCTACGAGGGTGAACGGATGCTGTACATCCAGCCCGATGAGTGCGTGGACTGCGGGGCGTGTGAGCCGGTGTGCCCGGTGGAGGCGATCTACTACGAGGACGACGTTCCGCAGCAGTGGGCGAACTACTACGAGGCGAACGTGCACTTCTTCGACCAGATCGGCTCACCCGGTGGAGCCGCGCAGATGGGGCTGATCAACTTCGATCACCCGATCGTGGCCGCCCTGCCACCGCAACAGCACGACTGAGCGGCGTCCGTCGATGGGTCTGGTGCAGATCACGCAGGACTACCCCTGGGATGCGGTGGCACCCTACGCCGAGCGCGCCCGCGCGCACCCCGGGGGCTTGGTGGACCTGTCCATCGGCACTCCGGTGGACCCCACGCCACCGGCGATCCAGCGGGCTCTCGCTGAGGCCGCTGACGCCCCCGGCTACCCCACGGTGGCCGGGACGGCGGCACTTCGGGAGGCGATCAGTTCCTGGTTCGACCGCGCCCGCGGCGTTCCCGGCCTGGACCCGGGGGCGGTACTGCCGACCATCGGTTCCAAGGAGATGGTGGCGCTGCTTCCCTCGCTCTTGTCGATCGGGCCCGGGGATGTGGTGGTGGTGCCCTCGATGGCCTATCCCACCTACGCGATCGGCGCGCAACTGGCTGGCGCGGAGGTGCTCCTCGCCGACGATGTGGCCCAGTGGGCCGGCAACCCCGCGGTGCGGTTGGTCTGGCTGAACTCCCCGTCCAACCCCACCGGCGCGGTGCTGGGCACCGAGTTGATGGCCGAGGTGGTCTCCGCCGCCCGTCACCTGGGGGCCGTGGTGGCCTCCGATGAGTGTTATGCCCAGTTGGGCTGGGACGTTCCGTGGAATCTCGAGCCGGTGCCGAGCCTGCTGGACGAGCGGGTCAGCGGCGGGTCCCATGCGGGGTTGCTGGCGGCCTACTCGCTGTCCAAACAGTCCAACCTCGCCGGATACCGAGCCGCGTTCCTGGCCGGTGATGACGCCCTGATCGCCCGCCTGGTGCTGATGCGCCGGCACATGGGCATGATCGTGCCCGCCCCGGTGCAGGCGGCGATGGTCGCAGCCCTCGGTGACGATGAGCACGTGGACCGCCAGCGTGAGCGCTACCGCGCCCGTCGCCAGGCCCTGGTGCCGGCGCTACGGCAGGCGGGATTCGCCGTCGACCATTCCGAGGCCGGACTGTACCTGTGGGTGCGTCCGCAGGAGGACTCCGTGCTCACCGGCCAGGACTGCTGGGCACTGCTGGACTTCCTGGCTGATCTGGGCATCCTGGCCGGCCCGGGAGCCTTCTACGGCGCAGCCGGCGCCGGTCACGTGCGGATCTCCCTGACCGCACCCGATGAACGAGTGGCCGCCGCCGCGAGGCGTCTCACCGGTTCCTGAGCGCCGGGATCGGCGCCGCCGGGGCCTTCCGGCGGTGGATCGGGCTGCCCGATGGTGCCGCCACCGGTACCTGCTCGGGTATCAGGGGGTGCGCAATGCCACCCTTGGAAAACATGGCAACGATTGGGCATGACCTTTGTCCGGCCGGTAGATTGCGTGCCAGGGCCCATCGTGGTGTGCGATCCACGCCAAGGATGTGGCCGAGGGATACCGCCAGGAAGGGACAGACATGACTGATGCCACACCGCCCCCCGCAACATTCCAGGTGGACGGCCAGGAATTGGAGTTCGCCAGGGTCAGGGCGAGCGAGGGCAACGACGGTGTGGAGATCTCCTCACTGCTGAAGGAGACCGGGCTGGCTACGCTGGACCCGGGGTTCATGAACACCGCCAACTGCGAGTCCAAGATCACCTACATCGACGGGGACGCCGGGATTCTGCGCTACCGCGGGTACCCGATCGACCAACTGGCCAAGGGGGCCACCTTCCTGGAGGTGGCCTACCTGCTCATCCAGGGTGAACTGCCCACCCCCGCGCAGAAGGACGCGTTCACCGAGCGGGTGGAGCGCCACACCCACCTGCATGACAACTTCAAGAACCTCATCGGCGCTTTCCCTACCGATGCCCACCCGATGGCAGTGCTGTCCTCGGCGGTCTCGGCGCTGCCGGGCTACTACCCCGAGAGCGTGGACCCGTTCGATGAGCACGCGGTGGAGTTGGCCACGGTGCTGTTGCTGGCGAAGTTGCCCACCATCGCCGCCTACGCCTTCCGCCGCTCCCAGGGCAAGGAGATGATCGGTGCGGACAAGTCGCTGAACTACCTGCAGGGGTTCCTGCGGATGAGTTTCGCCGACGACAACGGTGACTACGAGCAGAATGAGTCACTGGTGAAGGCACTGCGTCTGCTGCTGATCCTGCACGCCGACCATGAGCAGAACTGCTCCACCTCCACGGTGCGCATCGTGGGTTCGGCGCACGCGAACCTCTACGCCTCGGTTTCGGCCGGTGTCGGGGCGCTGTCCGGCCCGTTGCACGGCGGGGCGAACGAGGCGGTGCTGGCAATGCTCGAGGAGATCCGGGACAGCCCCGACGGGGCCGACACCTTCATGCAGAAGGTGAAGAACAAGGAGTCCGGGGTGCGCCTGATGGGCTTCGGGCACCGGGTGTACAAGAACTACGACCCGCGCGCGGCGATCGTCAAGGACGTCGCGGCGGAGGTGCTCCAGGCTCTGGGGGTGCAGGACGAACTGCTCGAGATCGCCCAGCGGCTGGAGGAGATCGCGCTGTCCGATGACTACTTCATCGAGCGCAAGCTCTACCCCAACGTGGACTTCTACACCGGGGTGATCTACAAGGCGATGGGCTTCCCCACGAACATGTTCACCCCGCTGTTCGCGGTCGGCCGGGCCCCCGGCTGGATCGCGCAGTGGCGGGAGATGATGGCGGACCCGGCCACCAAGATCGGCCGGCCCCGGCAGGTCTACACCGGCGCCACCGAGCGCCAGTACGTGCCCCTCAGCCAGCGCTGAGACCGGGCAGTTCCGCGCCCGGGGGCTCGTACGGGACCGTCCCGGCAGGGGTAGCCTCTGGTGCGCAGGATGCGGCGGTCGCGGAAGGGGAAAGACGCCGATGAGCGGCTCACAGGTGCTGGCCATCTTCGGGGTGGTGGTGATCGTCCTGCTGGCGATCGACCTGTTCGTGGTGCATCGGCGCGAGACCACCGTGACGGTGCGCTCGGCCGCGATCTGGTCGGTGGTCTGGATCGGCGCCGCGGTGGTCTTCGGCTTCGCGGTGTTCCCCTTCTACGGCGACGATGGGTCGGTAGGGGACTACTTCGGCGTCTTCGTGGTGGAGAAGTCGCTCTCGGTGGACAACGTCTTCCTGTGGCTGGTGGTCTTCGCTTCCCTCGGGGTGCCCAAGAACGCTCAACGACGGGTGCTGCTCTTCGGGGTGCTGGGGGCTCTGGTCCTGCGCTTCGGGGTGGTCAACGCCGGTGTGGTGATCATGGAGAGTTTCACCTGGGTGCTGTGGGTCGCCGGGGCGTTCCTGCTCTACGCCGGGTACAAGATGTGGCGGGAGCGCCACGAGCCGGTCGGCGGGCACCACGCAGGCGGTGCTGAGGCCGAGCAGACCGACTCGGCCCTCACCCGGTTGATCCGACGGGTTCTGCCCACCACCGAGGGCTTCCGCGGTGATCGCTTCGTTGTCCGTGAGGACGGCCGGTTGCGTGCCACACCATTGCTGCTGGCCCTGATCCTGGTCGAACTCAGTGACATCGTGATGGCACTGGACGCCCTGCCGGCGACGCTGGCGATCAGTACCGACGTGGTGGTGGTCATGTGCGCCACCGGGTTCGCCCTGCTCGGCCTACGAGCCCTGTTCTTCCTGTTGTCCGGTATCGCCGAGCGGTTGCGCTACCTGAAGATCGCGGTGGCGCTCATCCTGGTCTACATCGGCGCCACGCTCATCATCGAGAACGTCGTGGAGGCCTACCACGCCTCCACCGCACAGAGCCTGGCGGTGATCGGGGTGGTGCTGGCCGCCGCGGTGTTGGCGAGCGTGCGCGCGCAACGCGCCGAGGACCGGTCCACCGGTGCCGATGACGACGGCGGTCCGGCGGATGACGGCGTCCTGACCACGCGTCGGAGTTGAGCCAACGGTCCCCAGGCAGATCTACGGGGCGTGCAGGGCTGCGTTCAGGGCGGCTCCGGAACCGGTGCGTGGGAGCACCTGGACCTGCCCGGTGGTGGAGTCGCGGCGGAACAGCAGGGAGTCCATACCGGAGAGTTCACCGGCCTTGACCACCCTGCCCTCCACGCTGACCTTGGTGCCGGCGGTCACGTACAGGCCTGCCTCCACCACACAGTCATCCCCGAGGGAGATCCCGATACCGGCGTTTGCACCGAGCAGGCAGCGCTCACCGACCGTGATCCGTTCGGTGCCACCACCGGAAAGGGTGCCCATGATCGAGGCGCCCCCGCCGATGTCGGTCCCGTCGCCGACCACGACGCCCTGGGAGATGCGACCCTCGACCATGCTGGCGCCCAGGGTGCCGGCGTTGAAGTTCACGAATCCCTCGTGCATCACGGTGGTGCCCTCGGCCAGGTAGGCACCGAGCCGGACCCGGTCGGCGTTGGCGATGCGCACCCCGCTGGGGACCACGTAGTCGGTCATCCGGGGAAACTTGTCCACGCCGTACACCTGCAGTTGCAACCCCGGGTGGGCCGCGCGCAGCGACAGCCGCGTCCGTTCGAAGTCCTGGGCCGCGAACGGGCCGGCCGAGGTCCAGGCCACGTTCGGGAGCACGCCGAAGATGCCCTCGAGATTGATCGAGTTGGGGGTGACGAGCCGGTGGGAGAGGAGGTGCAGACGCAGGTAGGCGTCCTCGGTGCTGCGGGGGGCTTCGTCCAGGTCGATCATCACGGTGCGGACCTGGTGGTGGGCGGCGCGGTCCGGGTCGGCGCCGGCCAGTGCGGCCAGATCGGCCGGGACCCCGTAGGGGCCGGCATCACCAGGGCTGGGTTCACCGAGGGCCGGGTCGGGGAACCACACGTCCAGCGTGCTCCCACCTGCGGTGACGGTGGCCAGTCCGGTTCCCCATGCGCGGCGCGTACTCATGGGCCAAGCCTACGCGCGCACCGCCCGCGGGTCCGCACCGGGATGGCACGGTCGCGGGCGGTGGCGCGGGGGTGGTCAGGTCTGCTGACGCAGGGTGAAGCCGGTACCCTCCTCGGTCTGGCCGGCATCCAGTTCCTGCCCGTCGAGCATCTGGGTGGCCTCCTCGGATGTGAACACACGGGCACCTTCGGCCTCGAGCACCTCATCACCGGACTGCGGCTCGGGGGCCAGTTCCAAGTGGAGCTGGCTGCCCTCCTCGGTCACCGCGATGCGCACACCGCCGGTCTCGGGCAGGTCGGCCTCGGCAGTGATCGCCTTGATCGCGGACTGGGCGTTCTCAGTCAGGGTAAGCACGGGGAATCCTTCCTTCGGCAGTGACGCTGCACGGAACGCGTGCTCCGCGTCAGCGCCTCGGGCCCTTCCACCGTTACGGTTTCCTGGCCAGGATGCAACCCCGGCGGCGCGGAGGCCTGGAGGAATGCCGCGGTGTGAGCGGACCGAGTGGTAGCCACGCTTCCCTCGCGCCGGGGTATTGCGGTCAGGTCTCCAGCGCGTCCAGTAGTTGCCACAACCGGCCCGGCCCGAGCACCTGTGCGCCGGCACCGCTCACTCGCTCACGCAGAGCACGATCGGCGGTCACCACGCTGACGTGCACATCCAACTCGGCGGCGCGGCTGCTGTCACTGCGGTCGCCGGCGTCGTCCTGCCCGTCGTCCTGCCCGCTGCCGGCGCGAACGGTACTGAACCCACCACCGAGGGCACGACGCACCGTGCGCACGATCTCCTCATCACCCTCGCCGTGGGCGCGCACGGTATGCACCGGAGCCACGTCGTCGGCGGCGCGGGCCGCTCCCTCGGTGACCAGCACCATCGCGGGCCACCAGGTGTGCCCGGGCAGACCGAGTGCGTCGGCCGCGACGCCGTGACCGGCCAGGGCCGCGAGCCGGCTCGCCAGGCGGGTCGTGGCACCGGCCCGGTCCTTCCACCAACCGTCGGGCCGGGCACCCACCACGTTGGCCGCATCGACCACGAGCACCGCCCGGGTCCTCAGCATCCTCCGCAGCAGCGGCCACGCCTCGGCGAAGGCACCCAGCAGAGGCAACGCGGTGACCCGGTCCACCGGGTACCACCGCACCTGCACACTCTCGGCATCGGTGGCCCGGACCTGCATTCCGCCTGGGACGTGGGCCAGCACGGTGGTGTAACTCCAGTCCGGGTGAGCCAGTTCATGGCTGGCGTGGGGGAGCACCGGGTCCTGGACCCCTGCTTCCTCCCCGGCCTCGCGCACCGCGGCCTGCACGGCACTCTCGCCCGCGTTGCGGGCACCGCCGGGGATGCCCCAGGTGCCGCCGTGGTGGGACCACGGGGCACGGTGCTGCAGGACCACCTGGCCCCCGCCGTCGGCCAACAGCAGCCCGGCTGCGCCGTAGCGTCCCCAGTGCCGCTGCCCGCACCCGCAGGAGACCCAGCCGTCGCCGTCCTGCGAACTGCGCATGGGTGGCCGCAGGGGGTCAGGACCCGGCGCCGGAGTCACTCACGTCGATCTGGCACAGCACGGTGCCGGCGCTGACGGTCTGCCCGACCTTGGCGGTGAGGTGCTGCACCGTGCCGGACCGGTGGGCGCTGAGTGGCTGCTCCATCTTCATCGCCTCCAGCACCACGACCAGGTCACCCTCGGCGACCTGCTGACCCTCCTCCACGGCGATCTTGACGATCGTGCCCTGCATCGGAGAGGCCAGGCCGTTGCCGGAGGCATTTCCTCCGGCGCGTGCAGCACCCCTTCGGGAGGGGCGGCGCGGGCCCTTGGTCCGCGCGGCGCCGCGGCGGCTCAGCCCGGCCGGGAGGACCACCTCCAGGCGTTTGCCGCCGACCTCCACCACGACCCGCTCGGTCTCCTCCTCCCCGGACGGGGAGCCGGCCGGAACCGTCGCCGGCTCCGAGTCGGGAGCGGGCCGGCTCAGGCGGCCGGCGAAGTCCGTCTCGATCCAGGTGGTGTGGACCGCGAAACGGTCCGGCTCGGTGGCGGTGAAGTCGGGTTCGTCCAGTACGGCGGTGAAGAACGGGAGCACCGTGGGGATGCCGGTGATCTCGGTCTCGGCCAGGGCGCGGCGGGCGCGCTGCAACGCCTGGGTCCGGTCCGCTCCGGTGATGATGACCTTGGCCAGCATCGAGTCGAACGCGCCGGAGATGGTGTCACCGGCCACCACGCCGGAGTCCACCCGGACCCCGGGACCGGCCGGCCAGTGCAGGGTGGCGAGGGTTCCGGGCGCGGGCATGAAGGAGCCGTAGGGGTCCTCGCCGTTCATGCGGAACTCGATCGAGTGCCCGCGGGTGGCCACCTCGGTGTAGCCCAGTGGCTCACCGGCGGCGATACGCAACTGCTCGCGCACCAGGTCCACGCCGGTGATCTCCTCGGTGACGCAGTGTTCCACCTGCAGGCGGGTGTTGACCTCCAGGAAGGAGATCGTGCCGTCGGTGCCGATCAGGAACTCACAGGTGCCCGCGCCGACATAGCCGGCCTCGGTCAGGATCGCCTCGGAGGCGGTGCGCAACTGTGCCTCCTGCTCGTCGGTGAGGAACGGGGCCGGGGCCTCCTCGACCAGCTTCTGGTGGCGGCGCTGCAGTGTGCAATCCCGGGTGGACAGCACCACCACGGTGCCGTGGGCATCGGCGAGGCACTGGGTCTCCACGTGCCGGGGGCGATCCAGGAACCGCTCCACGAAGCACTCCCCACGCCCGAACGCCGCGGTTGCCTCGCGCACGGCGGAGTCGAACTGCTCACCGATCTCCTCGGTGCTTCGGGCCACCCGCAGGCCGCGGCCACCACCCCCGAAAGCAGCCTTGATCGCCACCGGCAACCCGTGCTCGGCGGCGAAGGCATGCACCTGCCCGGCATCGGCGACCGGATCGGGGGTACCGGCCACCAGGGGCGCCCCGGTCCTCTGCGCGATCTGGCGGGCCGAGACCTTGTCCCCGAGCGCCTCGATCGCCTGCGGGGGCGGCCCGATCCAGGTCAGTCCCGCCTCGATCACGGCGCGGGCGAACTCGGCGTTCTCGGACAGGAACCCGTACCCGGGGTGAACCGCGTCGGCGCCGCTGCGCCGGGCCACGTCCAGCACCTTGCCCATGTCCAGGTAGGTCTCCTGTGCCCGCGAACCCGCCAGCGCGTAGGCCTCATCGACCAGCTTCACGTGCAGCGCGTCCCGGTCGGGATCGGCGTAGATCCCCACCGAGGTCAGCGATGCGTCCCGGCAGGCCCGGGCCACCCGGACTGCGATCTCCCCGCGGTTGGCGATCAACACTTTGCGCAGCGGTGCGGGAGTGACCTGCGGCGGGACGGACGTCGTCATTCAGTCTCCTTGTGTTCACAGGTCATGCGGGCCGGCGAAGGTCCACGGTAGTACTCCCGTGCCCCTGGTTGAGACCTTGGCCGCCGCGCGGCTGACAACTTCGTAGCGGAGGGCAAGGGCGCACCGTGATGCTTGTGTGAAGTCTACAAACTCTCGCGCTCACCACCCAGCCAACGTCATGTTGGGTAGTTCGATACGTACAACTCCTCGGCTGGTCGGCGTGTGCACCGCCTGGCCGGTACCCGGTGCACTCAGGCGCCGGGTGCCTCGGCCCAGAGGTCGATCCAGCGCCGCCCCACCTGCGTCAGCAGATCACGCAGGGCGTACAGGCTCAGGCCGACCACGGTCTGGTGGTCGCCGTCGATATGGCGCACGAATGCCCCACCCAGGCCGTCGATGGTGAAGGCCCCGGCCACCCGGAGCGGTTCACCGCTGCGCAGATAGGCCTCCAGTTCATCGTCGGTGATGTCGGCGAAGGTCACGGCGGTCGAGGTCACGGTCCCGGCGGCCCGGCTCTCCTCGTCGGAACCGGCGCCGGCGCCGGGGCCGGTGCCGGTCCGGATCAGCCAGTGCCCGGTGCGCAGCACGCCGGTGCGACCGCGCATCTGCCGCCACCGCTCTCGCGCGGTCTCGACGGTGCCGGGCTTTCCGAGTGCGCGACCGTCCATCTCCAGCAGGGAGTCACATCCGAGCACCAGTTCGGCATCGGTGATGACGCCTGCGACCTGTTCGGCCTTGGCCCGAGCCAGCATGGCCACGGACTCGGCGGTCGTGAGTTCCTCGCCGCGTTCGTTCCGGGCCTGGTGCAGCAGGGCGTCCTCGTCCAGGTCGGCGACGTGGATGCGCGGGTCGACGCCGGCGGCCCGGAGCAAGGATGCGCGGGCGGGAGAGGCCGAGGCGAGCAGCAATGTGGTCACCCCAGGAGCGTAATCACCGGGTACCGCGGCGCGCGCCACCGACCCAGGATTGCCTAGGAATCGCGCGCTTGCTCGCACCGTTCCGGCCGCCCCGACCCCGGTCGCCGGGACCGCTTGCGGGGCCGTGCGGGGCGCGAGCGGCGCCGCTGGCGCGGTGGGCCCAGATCGCGGGGCCGGTGCTCCTGCACCCAGGCGTCGATCGTCTCGAACCAGGTGTACAACCAGTCCTGCCTGGCTTCCTCACCGGCGGGGATCTGCTCGGCCGGCACGTGCCAGCCCCGTTTGATGATCTCCTTGTCCATCGGTAACTCCCGGTAGAGATCACCCACGCTGACCATCCGGTCCAGACCGGTGTGGGCGATGAACACCACGTCGGCGTCGGGGGCGGCCTGCATCGCCGCAAGCATCCCGCCCGGGTAGGGGGCCAGTACGTGCTGCATCGCTTCGGCCCGCCGAGCCATCTGCTCCAGGCCCATCGAGCGCAGCCGGGCGATGCGGCGTTCGCGACGCTGGGGGGAGAAGTTGCCCCCTTCGGGAAAGATCACGAAGGCGTCGTCGTGATCCAGTCCGCGAGCCAGATCCGCGATCTGGGCGCGCAGCACCGATTCGCGCGGACGTCCGTCGGGGGTGAAGGGGGCTGGGGCGATGAACCGGTTCGGCAGCCGGTTCAACATCACATCGATCGCCGGGTCCCATTGGAGCGTCTCCTTGAGCACGATCCGTGGGTCCCTGGACACCGTGTTCATCAGGGTGTGGATGAGCACCAGGGAGTCCCCGGGTCCGGCGTGCCGGGAGGCCACGATCAATGGCCGGCCCGGGGCCAGCTGCCGGCCGAAGGAGTCTGAATCCGGAGTATCCCCGTGCAGGGTGATCCGCAGGCGCAGGACCCAGCGGGCCTGCCGGAACAGCGCGCGGAGGAAACGTGCGGCGACCACGTAGTGGGCACGCTGGAACGCTGGGGTACGGATCTTCCAGCCGAATCCCGAACCCAGCCACAGGCCGAGCATCGTGATCAGGGCGGCGGAGTTCCAGGTCAGGTAGAACAGGGTCAGCCACAGCACCCGGGGAAGGCGGAAGTACCCGGGTACCAGGGAGGTCAGCGCCAGTGCCACCAGCACCAGCACCGGCAACGTGGCCAGCACTCCGATGGTGACCAGCACCACGGCCGGGGCGATCACGAGGCGGCGGACCCACCGAGGTGGCACGGGCATCACAAGGCCCGTAGGTACTGGCGGGTGGCGGCGTAGGCGCGTTCGATCCGGCGCCGGGTCCTGGTCATGTCGCGGTAGGCGTTGAGTTTCTCATCGCCCTCGATCGCCCCGCCGCTGGGCAGCATGTGCAGGACGACGTCCTCCGGGAGCAGGCGCATGTCCCTGGAGAAGCGGTGCCGCCGGGCGATCTCGAAGGCCACCCGGAAGGTCTCCAGGGGGTTCTCGGGGGAACTCAGTTCCTCTTCCACCCGGCCCACCTGCAATACGTAGATGGTGCGCGCACCGGCCTGCACGGCCGCCTCGATCGGGATAGAGTTGACGATCCCACCGTCGATGAAGTGTTCGCCGTCAATATTGGTCGGGGGGAGCAGGCCCGGCACCGAGGCCGAGGCCAGCACCGCGGGGATCACCGGACCGGAGGTGAACCAGTGCTCGGCGGCGCGTTCGACATTGGCGGCCACCACCCGGAACGGCACCGCGAGGTCCTCGAAGGTGACGTCGGTGCCGAGGGCCTCCTCCAGAAGTTCCCGCAGCGGGTCGGGGGAGTTCAGGTGGGTGCCACTACTGGCCAGGCGCCGCAACTGCCGCCGCCACCCGTCTCCGTACACGGCGCGGGCCTGGGGGGAGGTCCAGGCCTTGATCAGGCGGTCGACGACGGCGAGGCTGGGGTCGGCGGCGACGATCGCCCCGTTGATGGCCCCGATCGAGGACCCGACCACCAGGTCCGGGGTGATGCCGGCCTCCAGCAGTGCCTCGAGCATCCCGACCTCGACGGCCCCACGCACGCCCCCACCACCAAGGACGTAGGCGACCGGGCCGTGCCCATCGGCCCGCTGCGGGCGCTTCGCCCGCGGCACCTCCGCGTCCGGGGCCGGGCCGTCGTCCTTCACGCGGTCAGTCTAGGGACACCGTGTTCGCGAATCGATCGAGTCTCGGCGAGGCTGCAACGCCCCGGCCCCAGACGGTGCTGAGTGCCCAGGCCGGCACGCTCAGCCCGCACGCCACCGTCAGCGGGGCCAGCGCCCACACCGGTGTGGTGGCGATCACCACCGGAACCGTCAGCAGGGCACGGAACGGGTGCGCCAGGGCCAGGCGGACCATCTCATCGACCACCCGGCCCCGGGGAGCATGCAAGGGCACGGTGGCCGCGGCCCGGATGTAACAACCCAGCAACGCCCCCGCCACCCAGTACACCGGCACCAGCAATCCGGCGAAGAAGACCCGGGTGGGCGCCTCGAACACCCCGACCATCAACGCCACGGTGGCGATACCGGAGATCACGTAGACCCAGAAGCACGCCGTCGCCGGCAGGTCGCGCCACCAGGTGTGCCGTAGTTGCCGCAGTACCGTGACCCCGCCCTCATCAGCATAGGTATTCAGTGACGAGGTGACTCGCTGGTTGCCGGCGAATGCCGGCACGGCGCCACCCAGGGTCAGCACGCCCAGCAGGCCGGCCCAGTTCGCGGCGATGAACGCCGAGGGCTTGCGCAGGAACTCGATCAGTCGCATCCGTGCCTCACTTGATCCCGGTGGCGACCATGCCGTTGACGAAACTGCGCTGGAAGATCGCGAACAGGATGATCATCGGTACCGCCGCCATGGTGGTTCCGGCCATCAGCAGGTTGAACTCGGTGCCGGCCTCCTGGCGGAATACGGACAATCCCACCTGGATCACCCGCATCTCGGTGCTGGTGGTCACGATCAGCGGCCACAGGAAGTTGTTCCAGCCCTGTTCGAAGGACAGCAGAGCCACGGTGAGCATGCCCGGCTTGATCAGTGGGGCCATGATGCGTGCGTAGATGCGGAACTCATTGGCCCCGTCGATGCGGGCCGCCTCCATCAACTCGGTGGGGGTGGAGACGAAGAACTGCCGGAACAGGAAGATGTTGAACGGGGAGACCAGCGCCGGTACCAGCAGCGCCGGCCAGGAGTCGATCCAGCCGATCCCGCCCTGCCCGAACAAGTCGTTCCCGCCGGCCAGCGGCATGTGCCGCACCATCAGGAACTCCGGGATCACGATTGCGTAGAACGGGATCATCATGGAGGCCAGGATGAACACGAACACCGGTGTGGAGCCCCGGAACCGCATCTTCGCCAGCGCGTACCCGCACATCGACCCGAGCAGCAGGTTGGAGAAGGTGTGCACCAGGGCGATGGTGAAACTGTTCCTGGCGTAGATCAGGAACGGGGCGCGTTCCAGAGCGGTCCGGAAGTTCTCCCACTGCCATTCGTTCGGCCACATCGGCATCGGCGTGGAGAACAACTCCTGAGTGCTGCGCACCGCGGTCAGGAACATCCATAGGAACGGCGCGGCCATCACGAACGAGATGACGAGCAGCAGGATCCCCAGCAGGACACGCCTGCTTCGTCTGCGACTCCGCGCTGATCGGGGCGCCTTGGTGACCGTCCGGACCTCGGGGATCCCGGGCACCGCGGGGTCTTTGACGACGTCAGTCATCGTGTCCTCCGGTCAGTTTGCGGGAGAGCACGGTCAGGACCACCAGGACCGCCAGCAGCACCATCGACTGTGCCGAGGCGAGCCCCATCCGGAACTGCTGGAACGCCGTCTCATAGATTTCCCAGGTGATGACCGTGGTGGCGTTCGCCGGACCGCCCTGGGTGAGCACGAAGATGAGGTCGAAGGTCTGGAAGTTGCCCACGATAGAGGTGACCAGGATGAAGAACGTGGCCGGCTTGACCATCGGCATCGTGATCCGGAAGAACTTCTGGGTCGAGGTGGCGCCATCGATCTCGGCGGCCTCATAGAGTTGCTGATCGATTCCCTGCAGGTAGGCCAGGTAGATCATCATCTTCAGGCCCAGGCCCTGCCAGATCGTCACCAGGATGATCGAGCCCAGCGCCTGGTCCGGTGAGATCAGGAACTGCTGGTTGGGGATGCCGAGTAGCGCTCCGACCCGGTTCAGCAGCCCGTTGTCACCGGGGGAATAGATCCACAGCCAGATCATCGCGATCGCCACCGTGGCGGTCACGTGGGGCAGGAAGACGGCAGTGCGATAGACCGCGCTGCCGCGCAGGCCCTGGTTGAGCATCACCGCCAGCACCAGCGCGATCAGCATCGAG
Source organism: Pseudactinotalea sp. Z1748 (assembly GCF_049725185.1). Classification (NCBI taxonomy): domain Bacteria; kingdom Bacillati; phylum Actinomycetota; class Actinomycetes; order Micrococcales; family Cellulomonadaceae; genus Pseudactinotalea; species Pseudactinotalea sp. Z1748. The sequence goes on from NZ_JBMPQB010000002.1 coordinate 546,299, forward strand.
ATCGGGATACCGACGATGGCGATGACCAGGTTGTGCCACAGGGCGCGCCAGAACATGGCGTCGTTCCACAGCGTCACGTAGTTGGCCACCCCGGCCCACGTCGGTGGGTTGAGGATGTCGTAGTGGGTCAGGCTCAACGTGCCCGCGACAAGGATCGGTAACCCTGTCCAGATCGCGATGTGCGCCGTAGCCGGCAGTGCGAACACCCAGGCCCACCGGGCTTGTCGTTGTGCGAGCGTGCGCCGCCGGCCACCACCTGTGGGGCCGCCGGCGGTCCGCCGCTGCGCACGCGAGGCGGTCAATAGTGTCATGGGTTCAGATCCTGGTGATGGCGTCCTCGGCGACCGCGGCCAGGGCGTCCACCGCCTCGGCAGCAGTCTTCTGCCCCACGATCGCGGCCTCGATCTCACCGGAGACGGCGCCGCGGACCTCCATCCATGCGGGGCTGCCACCCTCGAATGCGGTGGCGTACTGGAAGTTGTCGGTGGTGTAGGTCAGCAGCCGGTTCTCGGCCAGCGCCGATTCGTCCAGGTCGTCTCGGGACGGCACCTTGCCGACCTCTTCGACCGCGGTGAGCAGGTGATCGGGCTCGAGCAGGTGATGGATCAGGTCATGGATCGTGTCTTCATGCTCCGTGCGAGCCGAGACGGTCAACAGCGTGCCTCCCTGGAACATTACCGGGTCGCCGCCACCGGAGGAGGGCAGCAGCATCATGCCCATGTTCTCCTCGGTGACCAGGTCCGGGGTCTCCTGGACCAGCGTCGGCCAGGAGGAGGAGTTCAGAATGTCCATCGCGGCGCGATGCTGCTGCCAGGGCCGGGGCTGGCCCTCGGCTGCCTGGACCTCGAAACTGGCGGTGCCGTCCTCGATCAGGCCGAGCATGAACTCCAGGGCGGCCACTCCGGTGCCGTCGGTGAAGGCCACCTCGGTGCCGTCGGCGTTGAACATGTCCCCCCCGTAGGCACCGATCAGGTGCGCCCAGATCTGCCGCAGGTTCTGGGAGTACAGATCGATCGCGACGCCACCGTCGGGAACGATTTCCTTGAGCATCTCCCGGAAGTCCTCCAGGCTGGTCGGCAGGTTGTTCTCATCAATGCCGGCGTCGGCGAACATATCGCGGTGGTAGGTCAGGATCCGCCCGTCCACGAAGTAGGGAATGCCGTACAGGGTTCCGTCGTGCCGCCCGATGCCGACCAGGTTCTCGTCGATCCCCTTGCCGTCCAGGATCGACTCGGGCACCTCGCCCAGCACGCCGCGTTCAGCGAAGGGTTCCACCCACCCCGCCCCGACCATGATCAGGTCGGCGACCACACCGCCGGCCACCGCGGCGGACAAGCTCTCGTTCAACCGGTCCCAGTCGGTGTAGTCCACGGCGAAGTTGTAGTCACCGAAGGCGGAGAGGATCTCCCCTTCGAGGGCGGCCTGGCCGGAGGTGCCGGCGAACTCGGGGGTGAGGATGGTCAGCCGGTCCCCACCGCCACCACCGCCACCGTTGCCGCCGCTGCCACCTGTGGCGCCGCCGTTGCCGTTGCCGCAAGCTGCCAGGAGCACCGCTCCGGTCAGGCTGAGCCCGGAGGCGGTGATGAAGTCTCGCCGTCGAAGCGTCATCGCTTCCATCCTTTCGTTGTGCTGACGGGGTCAGCGGGTTTGACGGACCGGGTTCGGACCGTTTGGGTGGGAGTGGGTGTGGACTCGGCCAGGGCCGCGGATGCCGCAGCCAGCGCCTGCGCCAGGGTCGGGACGTCGGGGTACCAGTGCCGTTCCCATTCCAGGGACACCGGCCCGGTGTAGCCGCCATCGGTGAGCAGGTCCAGGAACGGAGCCAGCGGGATCGCGCCCGATCCCTGCAGCACGGGGGTCTTGTCGGCCCGGGAGGGCACGTCCTTGATCTGCACGTAGCCGCGGCCGTCGATCAGGTATGGCAACAGCGCCCGGGCGGTGGTGGTCAGGTCCTCCCCGACCCGCCACGGGTGCAGCACGTCCCAGATCGCCCCGACCGTGTGGTCCCCGACGGTCTCGGAGAGACGCTGCAGCAGCGCAGCGATGTCCTGGCCGCGGGGGTGGGAGTCGTGGGTCTCCAGCACGATGCGAACCCCGGTGGCCTCGGCCGCGTCCAGGCAGGCGGCCAACCGGCGGACGACGGCGGAGGCCGCCTCCTCCGCATCGTGCAGTGCCGGCAACTCGTCCGTGGCGGCCGTGGCGGTCGGCGCCCCGGGGAACAGGCGCACGAAGCGTGCGCCCAGGTCCGCCGCCAGGTTCAGGTGCGCGGTCAGGGACTCGGTGACCGTTTCGTCCTCACCGGCCTGGGCTATCCGCACCCGGCTGGCCACGGCAAGGATCTGCACCCCGGCGTCGGTGAAGAGGCGCCGGACCTGGGCGCGCTCGGTTCCCGTCAGCCCCACGTGCACCGGGGCGTCGGGGGCGGTCCGTAGTTCCACCAGGGAAGCACCGTGCTCGGGCAGCATCCGTGCCAGCGTGGGCAGGTCTTCGTGGATCGCGCCCAGGGTCGAGGCGGCGAACGGCCAGATCATGCCATCACCTCCAGTTCGGTGGCGGTGACGGCGCTGCGCAGGGGCTGCCCGGTGGCGTAGCGCTGGAGTTCATCGAGCACGTTCCGGCTCATCCGCAAGGTCTCGTTGCCCTGGGAGCCGGCGATGTGCGGGGTGAGCATCACGTTCGGCAGGTCGTACAACACCGAGCCCGGCGGCAGCGGTTCGGGGTCGGTGACGTCCAGGATGGCGTTCAGCCTTCCCGAGGCGCACTCGGTCTCCAGGGCTGCGGTGTCCACCAGCGAACCGCGGGCGGTGTTGATCAACGTGGCGTGGTCAGCCATCTGGGCCAGTTCGGCCGCCCCGATCATGTGCCGGGTACTGGGCAGGGCGGGCGCGTGCACCGAGACGGTGCTGGCCTGGCGCAGTACCTCGCCCAGGGCGGCCGGGCGGGCACCGGCGGCCCGGATCTCTTCCGGATCGACCAGGGGGTCATAGACCAACGTCGAAACCTCCAGGGTGCGCAGCCGTTGCACCACGCGTCGTCCGATCTTGGAGAAGCCGATGATCCCGACCGTGGTGTCCAGGTTCGTCATCGGGCCGAACGTCTTGCGGTAGTCGGTCCAGGCGGCCCGGCCGGTGCGGGCGGCGGTAGCGATGAACGGGGCCTTCTTACCGGCCATGATGATCGCGGCCAAGGTGAACTCGGCCACCGGGATGGCGTTCTCATCGGCGCAGTTGCTCACCTGGATGCCCCGGCGCCACACCTCGGGCGTGACCAGGGCGCGCACCGTCCCGGCGGCATGCAGCACCACGGACAGGTTCGGCGCGTGGTCGAGGATCTCGGCGTCCAGAGGAGGACACCCCCAGGACGTGATGAGCACCTCGACCTCGGCCAGGCGGGCGTGTGCCTCGGCGGTGTCCAGCCGGGTCAGGTGGACCGGTTCGTCTACCTGGGCCAGGGTGTGCAGGCGATCGTGCTCGGCCGGCCCGAATTGCTCACGGAAGGCGCGGGGCAACATCACCAGCACGGCCTTGGGTCGGTGCGCCCCGGTACCACTGGGGTGCGCCGGTGTGAGGGCGCTCATCGGTCCCTCTGCCCGGCCGGGTTGGCCGATGCCGGCATCGGTGGGGTGAGGGCGGGGGCGGGTAGCACGTTGGTGCGGGTGGATCCGGGGTCGGTCGGACCCAGGTCGGCGCTGCTCCCGGGCTCGGCGAGCACCAGATCCGCCAACTGATCTCGCACCGGCGCCGGGAGGTGTTCGGCCAGTTCGGTGATCGTGGGGGCCTGCGCCCACCCGGCGGGCACACCGTTGTGGGTGCTGCCCAGGACGAGCGAGCGCAGGGTGGCGCTGCCCGGTTCATGCCGGGCGGTCAGGGTGGGGATCACCGTGCGCGGGTACAGCAGGTTGGTGTTCGGTGCGGCCACGACCACCTCGCCGCCCCGGCGCCCATCCAGGTCCAGCAGCCCGCTGAAGCCGGCCGGGTAGTGGGCGTGGACCGCGCCGGTGGTCTGCAGGTGCTCACCCTGCGGGGCCGAGCGGACATCGCCGGTGCGGTCCAGGGCCCACCCACCCTCGGCGGTGATCAGGGCACGAGCGGTGCGGATGTGGTGGACGCGCACCTGCCAGGGCAGGTGCGCCCACAGCCAGGTCTGCACGGTGACGTCGGGCCAGGGCTGCCACCGGGTCCAGAGCACATCGCCCAGGAACTCCACCTCCTGCGGCACCCGACGGGTGCGCCAGTGCACCCCGTCCTCGCTCAGGGCGAGGGTGGAGTCGGCGGCGAACTCCCGCAGCCCGGTGCCGCCGGCGGGCACCGAGAAGGAGAAGGCCGTGGAGTAGGCCATCTTGGCGTACTTGGCGCCGCCGTGGCGGAACTGTTCGCCGTCCTGCCCGGCGGCCAGGGCGAACACATGCCCACCGGCCCGGTCATCGCACAGCACCAGGCGGGCCTGCTCCTGGCGGCGCACCGGCTCGCGCACGTGCTGTTGGGGGGCGGTGGCCCAGAACGGGTGCTCGGCGGAAAGGGCCAGGGGCAGGTAGGCCTTCATTGCCCAGTAGGGCGAGCCGGGGGAGTTGTAGGCCTCGGCCATGTTCAGGTTCGGGTAGCCGTACCCGATGCTCATCACCCCGGTGCCGTCGGCGATCTGCTGACCGGACCACCAGCGCATGTTGGAGGTGAACAGCGCGTTTATCTCACCCCAGGGCAGTGCCTCGACGTCGGCGAAGGCCAGCGCGCCCCAGAACCCCGCCTGTGCGAAGCGATAGGTGAGGCTGCGTCCATAGGGCAACCCCGCGCCGTCGTCGTCGAACCAATGGGCGATGTCGGTGGCGATCTGCCCGGCCCGGTCGATGAAGCGCTGGGCGCGGGCGGCATCGCGGTCGGCGGCCAGGCGGGCGTAGATGAGGCCGTAGAAGTGGAAGGCGAAGGGGACGTAGTAGTCGCACCGGCCCGAGGGCCCGTCGGCGTACCACCCTCCGTCCAGGTAGAAGGACTCCAACCGGTCCAGCGCCGCGGCGCTCGCAGCCGGGTCGGCCTGGGCGGCGCCCACCGCGCCCAGCCCTTCGTTGACCAGGACCCGGAAGAACAACCAGTTGTTGTCGTTGCACTCCACCTCGTTGATCCGCCCGAGCCAGGTAGCCAGGTCGGCCTTGGCCTTGCTGGTCAGGGGATCCCAGAGTTGTTCCGGTGCGAGCGCCAGGGAGACGCCGATCGCGGCCATCTCCACCAGCCGTTGGTCCCGTCCGGACGCCGGTCCCCAGTACTCCGGGTGGCTCGGGTCGGTGCCGTGGGTCAAGCCGGCCAGCAGGGGGTCGATGTCCACGTGCCCGCCGCCGGCCAGCAGTGGCGCCAGGCCCCACAGCGGACGGGTGAAGCCCTCCAGTTGGGCGGCGGTGTTGTCGAAGTGGGCGCCGGTGAAGCCCAGTTGTGCCCGGGCGCTGCCGGGGCTGAGCCGCTGGGCCACGGGTGCCCACCAGGTCTGCACCTGATCGGACAGCTCCTGACGGGTCAGGGGCGCTGGTGTGGTGGTGAGCACGGAACTCCTCGGCGTCGAGGTTTGGACAGGATGATGACTGGATGCGACAGCGCGTCATCAGCAATGGAACAGGTTTCATCGAGTATGGGTGCCGCCGTGCATTTCGTCAAGCGATCCGGAGCGCCAATTCACCAAGCCGGTCCGGGGCCGAATCGGACGGGCGAGCCGGTCAGTTCAGCGCGACCCGGCGCACCGAGTCGCGGACCACCACGTGGGTGCCGATCTCCAGGCGCTGCTCGGCCTGGTCGTCGCGGTACATCGCCATCCGCGCCGCGGCGCGACCCATCTCCAGTTGCGGCACATGCAGGCTCGTCAGCGCGGGGTAGAGGTCGCGGGCCAGCAGCGTGTCGTCGAAGCCCATCAGGGACAACTCCTCCGGCATCGAGCGGCCCTCGGCGCGCGCGGCGGCGATGATACCGGCGGCCTGTTCATCGTTGGCGGCGAAGATGGCGGTGGCATCGGTCTCGGTGAGGAACTTGCGGCCGTAGTAGATGCCCGCCTCCCGGTCCATCTTGGCCGTGGCGATCAACGACTCGTCGAACTCCACGCCGAAGTCGTCCAGCGCGCGCCGGTAGCCGCGGGCACGCAGCATGCCGGTGGCGAACCGGTTCGGCCCACCCAGGTGGGCGATGCGGCGATGGCCGTTGGACAGCAGGTAGGTGGTGGCGGCATAACCAGCGGCCTCGGCGTCATAGTTGACCACCGAGACCGGAGCATCCGGCGGGCCCTGCCACGGCCGGCCGCACAGCACCAGGCGCGAACCGCCGCGGGCCAGGGCGTGGGCCCGGTTGGCGAGGGCGGCCCGGTGCTCGGCGCGCTCCTCGATGCCACCGATCAGGATGACGGCCTCCACCCCACGCTGGAGCATCATGTCCACCAACTGCAGTTCCTGCTCGGGGTGGCCGGCGGTGGTGCTCAGCAGCACCCCGAGGCCGCCGGTGCGCGCCTGCTCCTCGATGCCGGAACCGATCGCCATGTAGTACTGCGAGCGCATGTGCGGGATCCCTACCGCGATGGTGCCGGTCAGGGTGGTCAGCGCCCGGGTGGTGGAGGTGCGGTAGTCCAGGTCCTGAACGGCACGCATCACCTTCTCGTGGGTGGCCTGGGGGGCCTGGTAGGCACCGTTGAGGATGCGGGAGACGGTGGCCACCGAGACGCCCGCATGGGCAGCGATGTCCCGGACGGTGGGGCGCTTCGTCGCGCTCTTGCCTTCGGACACTCGTCTTCCCCTAACGCATCTCGTCGCTTAACATGTTTCACGAATGTTACTCGACGGTGCGCGCTTCCGAGGTGATTCGCCGGTGGTTTTGGTCCTGCGCGGGGGTGGTGACGCGAACGACGGGGTGGTCGAGACCGTGATCCCGGGTGGGAAGTTTCAGTACTGGGCGTGGGCGCTCCAGCGCCACGCGGCCCGCGCAGCACGCGGTGGGAGCCCGAGGCGATGGCCGTGGTTGGTCCACAGCGACGTGCGGGAGCCGTCGTCGATCTCGTCGTGGCCTCCGGCGCGGGTGGCCACGATGCCGGCCACCAACGCGGCGAGTTCATCCTCATCGGGAGCCCCCCGCAGCACCCGCACCACGTCGTCGGGCACTTCCCCGATCGCGGCGTACTGACCGTTGACCCCGTTGCCGTTCCTCGCCTGGTTCATAGTGGAATGTTCCCGTGCTTCTTGGTGGGCAGGGTGGCGCGCTTGGTGCGCAGGGCGCGCAGCCCCCGCACGATCTGCAGGCGTGTCTGTGCCGGTTCGATCACCGCATCGACGTAGCCGCGCTCGGCCGCGTCCCATGGGTTCACGATCGCCTCGGTGTACTCATCCACCAGCCGGCTCCGTTCGGCCTCGACGTCACCGCCGTCCTCGGCCACCTTCTTCAGCGCCCCGCGCTGCAGGATGTTCACCGCACCGGAGGCGCCCATCACCGCGATCTGCGCGGTGGGCCAGGCCAGGTTGATGTCGGCGCCGAGTTGCTTGGAGCCCATCACGATGTAGGCCCCGCCGTAGGCCTTGCGGGTGATCACGGTGATCAGCGGCACGGTGGCCTCGGCGTAGGCGTAGATGAGTTTGGCCCCGCGGCGGATGATGCCGTTCCACTCCTGGTCGGTGCCGGGCAGGAACCCGGGTACGTCCACGAATGTCAGCACCGGGATGTTGAAGGCGTCGCAGGTGCGCACGAACCGGGCGGCCTTCTCCGCGGCGTCGATGTCCAGGGTGCCGGCCATCGACTGCGGCTGGTTGGCCACGATGCCCACCGGGTGGCCCTCCACGTGCCCGAATCCCACGATCACGTTGCGGGCGAACAGCGGCTGGGTCTCCAGGAACTCGGCCTCATCCAGTACCGACTCGATCACCGCGTGCATGTCGTAGGGCTGGTTGTCCGAGTCCGGGACCAGGGTATTCAGTTCCTCATCGGCCTGGGTGACCTCGAGCTCGGCCTCGACCGGGAAGGTCTCGGGGTCGCTGAGGTTGTTGCTGGGCAGGTAGTGCAGCAGCGCCTTGACGAAGTCGAAGGCGTCCTCCTCATCGGCGGCCAGGTAGTGAGCCACCCCGGAGCGCTCGTTGTGGGTCTGGGCGCCGCCGAGTTCCTCGAATCCGACGTCCTCCCCGGTCACCGCACGAATCACGTCCGGGCCGGTGATGAACATGTTCGAGGTCTGGTCGGCCATCACGATGAAGTCGGTCAGGGCCGGGGAGTAGACCGCGCCGCCGGCGCTGGGACCCAGGATCAGCGAGATCTGCGGGATCACCCCGGAGGCGGCCACGTTGCGGCGGAAGATCTCGGCGAACTGGGTCAGCGCCGCCACACCCTCCTGGATGCGGGCGCCACCACCGTCGGAGATCCCGATCAGCGGCACCCCGGTGCGCAGCGCCAGGTCCATCACCTTGGTGATCTTCTCCCCGTGCACCTCGCCCAGGGACCCGCCGAACACGGTGAAGTCCTGGGCGTAGATGCACACCTGCCGGTCATCGATGGTGCCGTAGCCGGCCACCACACCGTCGCCGGGGATGCGCCGCTTGTCGAGCCCGAAGTTGTGGGACCGGTGGGTGGCAAAGGCGTCCAGTTCCACGAAGCTGCCCTCATCGAGCAGTTCGGCGATGCGTTCCCGGGCCGACTTCTTCCCGCGCTTGCCCTGCTTCTCCACCGCTGCGGCAGCCAGGGCCTGCGGCCCTTCGGCATTGCGCTGGCGCAACTGCTCGATCTTGCCGGCTGTGGTGCTGATGTCGATCTCCTCGGAGGTGGTCACAGATCGCAAGCGTACTTGTCAACACCCACCAACTCTCATAAGGACATGGTGATCGGTACCACGTCCTTGTTGTAGAACCTCTACAAAGCCGCCGCCGCTCCCTCCGAACTCCCTCCGAGCTAGGCCGGCGCCGATCATGCCCTGGTCGGCGCGAGCCGGTGCTGCCAGGCTGGGTACATGGCACCCGAGCGAGCCGAACCGGCCCCCGACCCGCCCGCGCCGATCACCCGGCTGCGGGTGCTGGAGCGCACCGGGTCCACCAACACCGACCTGGCCCGACTCGCTATCGCCGACCCGCCGGCCTGGCCGCACCTGTCGGTGCTGATGGCCCGGGAGCAGACCGCCGGCAAGGGCCGCGCGGGGCGCACCTGGAACTCCTCGGGGCTGCGGGCCCTGACCTTCTCGGTGCTGGTGCGCCCGCGCGCCGGGCGCGCCCAGTGGGGATGGATCCCGCTGCTGGCCGGGCTGGCCACGGTCCGCGCGCTCCGCTCCCGCGCCGGGAAGCAGCCCGGCGCCGCCGAACGCATTGCCGTGAAGTGGCCCAACGACGTCGTCGATGTGCTCGGCGGGCAGCACGCCGAGCCCGGCTGGGGGCGGATGCGCAAACTCGGCGGGGTGCTCACCGAGGTGCTGGCCGACGACGGCGGTGCGGTCGTGGGGATCGGGCTGAACCTGGTCGGCACACACCTTCCGGTGCCGTGGGCGGGCACGCTGGCCGGTGCGGGCGTGTTTCCGGGTGAGCCGGAACAGGACCCGGATACAGGAGCGGGCCCTGGCGGGCCGGGCCGCTCCGCCCGTCAGCACGGCGACGAACGGGACGCCGACGCCGCCGAGGCCGCCGATGATGTGCTGCACGCGATCGTCGCGGAGTTCGCCCCGCTACTGACCGCCCTGGAGCAGGGACAGGACGTGCGCGCACCGGTGGAGCAGGTGTGCGTGAGCATCGGGGCCGATGTCCGGGTGGAACTGCCCGACGGCTCGGCGCTGGAGGGCACGGTGGCCCGCCTTGCCTCCGACGGGGCGATGATCATGCGCACCGCCGAGGGCGAGCACACCATCCGCGCCGGGGACGTTCAGCACCTGCGTTCATCGGCGCGGTGAGCAGGCAGCCCATCCGCTGCGCCGGGCCCGGGTAACCTCGAGGTGTGACCCAGGACTCACCAGACGGCTCCACCGGCGCCGGCCGCCCCGGGCCGGGCGAGAGCGTCGTGTCCGGTTCCACCACCGGGCGGCGCATCGAGGCGATGCTCGGCGTGCCCTGCTACACCCTGGCCGAGGTCGCCGAGGCGAGCGGGTTGGACGTCAACATCGTGCGGCGCTACTGGCGCTCCCTGGGCTTTCCCGATCCGGCCCCGGCGGACAAGCACTTCACCGAGACCGATGTGCAGGCGCTGCGGCAACTGGCCGGTCTGGTGGCCGAGCAGGAGATCTCCTTCACCACCGCCCAGAACCTGGTGCGCGCCCAGGGGCACAGTATGGACCGGCTGGTGCTGTGGCAGGTCGAGGCGCTGGTGGAGGATGCCGCCAAGCGTCACGAGTTGGATGACACCTCCGCTCGGTTGCTGGTGCTGGACAAACTCGGTGGCCTGGCACCGGTGCTGGCCGAACAGGCCGAGTACGTCTGGCGCCGCCAGTTGGCCGCGCTGATGTCGCGGATCGACCGGGACCTGTCCCAATCCGACCACGCCGCCTCCTCGGCGCAGCAGTTGCCGCTGGAGCGAGCGATCGGGTTCATCGACATCGTGTCCTACACCACCCGGGCGGCCACGCTCTCGGCCACCCAACTGGCCTCGCTGGTGGGGGAGTTCGAGTCCGCCGCGCGCGATGTGATCGCCCGGTACGGGGGCCGCGTGGTCAAGACGGTCGGCGACGCGGTGCTGTGGGTGGCCGATGACCTGCCCAGCGGCGCGTGGGTGGGCACCGGCCTGCTCGAGGCGATGGCCGCGCGGAACCTGCCCATCCGCGGTTCGCTGGTGTGGGGCCGGGTGTTGTCCCGCTCCGGTGATGTGTTCGGCCCGATCGTGAACCTGGCCTCGAGGCTCGCCGACGTGGCCATCGAGGGTGAACTGCTCATGGACGCTGTCAGCGCGGCGTTGCTGCGTGAGTCCGGGCACGCCGGGGACTTCGAGATCTCGCAGTTGCCCGAGGTGGATGTGCCCGGTCTGGGCTCGGTGAGCCCGGCGCGGCTGGTGCGCCGTCCGGAGGCCTGAGCGCCGCGCAGTCAGCGCCCGCCGGGCCCGTCCGGCGGCTAGTTACCTGGAGCCAGGGGCCCGTTGCCGCGGGTGGCGAGGCCCCTTCGCCATAAACCGATTCAGTCGGATACGCCACAGCGAATAGCTGAGCCGTTGCTCGTGAGTGCGGCTAGCATGACATTGTGACCCGAGTTCTGTTAGCAGAAGATGACCCTGCCATTGCCGAGCCATTGGCGCGCGCGCTGACCCGTGAAGGCTACGACGTGTCCGTGCACGGCACCGGGAAGGGTGCCATCGATGAAGCCGGCAGCGCCGACCTGCTCGTGCTGGACCTCGGACTGCCGGACATGGACGGCCTGGACGTGGCTCGCTGGGTGCGCAGCCAGGGCCTGAGCACCCCGATCCTGGTGCTGACCGCCCGCGCCGACGAGGTGGACCTGGTGGTCGGCCTGGACGCCGGTGCCGACGACTACGTCACCAAGCCGTTCCGGTTGGCCGAGTTGCTCGCCCGTGTCCGGGCGCTGCTGCGCCGGGCCGGTTCCGAGGGCGCTGACGTCGATGAGATCAGCGCCCAGGACGTGCGTGTGGACATCGCCGCTCACCGTGCTTTCCTTGGCGAGCGGGAGTTGTCCCTGACCGCCAAGGAGTTCGAACTCCTGCGTGTGCTGGTCCGCGAGGCCGGCTCGGTGGTCTCCCGGGAGGCGCTGATGCGCGAGGTCTGGGCATCCGACCCCAACGGTTCCACCAAGACCCTGGACATGCACGTGTCCTGGCTGCGGCGCAAGATCGGTGACGATGCCAACTCCCCGCGGTACATCTCCACCGTGCGCGGGATGGGATTCAGATTCGAGACCGGGGAGGACTGACCCCTGCGCCGCCGCGTCCTGATTGCGACGATTGCGGCTGTAACCGTCGCGGTGCTCCTGCTCGGCGTGCCGATGGGGGTCTTCGGTGCCCTGATGGTCAACGAGGCCAGCATGGCCAACCTGGAGTTGCGCACCCAGTCGGTGAGTAGGAGCGTCGAGGCGCGCCTGGCCACCGGCTCCGACATCGACGAGGCGATGCTGGAGCGCTGGGTCGACGACGGCGACATCCCGGTCTGGATGCGGGTCACCTCACCCACCGGCAGGGTGGTCGAGGTCGGCGAACCCATCGAGGGGCGCACCACCTACCGCAACCAGTACACCGCCTCCGGGGCGCACGTGTCCTTGCACATCGCCTCCTCCCGGCTGTTCTGGCAGGGCGCCCAGGTGGTGATCCTGGTGGTGCTGGCCTCGCTCATCGCGGTGGGTACCGCCGCACTGGTGGCCTCATGGCAAGCCAGGCGCCTGGCCGCGCCGCTGGTGTTCCTGGCCGCCAGCGCCGAACAGGTCGGCGCCGGCCAGGCGCGCCCGCAGTTCGAGCCCTCCGGGGTGGAGGAGATCGACCTGGTGGCCGCGGAGTTGAACCGGACCGGGGACCGGATGGCCAGCCGCCTGGTCGCTGAGCGCCAGTTCGCCGCGAACGCCAGCCACCAGCTCCGTACCCCGCTGACGGCGCTGTCGATGCGGCTGGAGGAAATCCAGCTCCTCAGCGGTGATGAGGCGGTGCGCGAAGAGGCGCGGATCTCCCTGGAGCAACTCGAACGCCTGGTCCGGGTGGTCGACGACCTGCTCGCCGCCTCACGCAGCCGCGATGGCGGCACCACCCAGCCCTTGCCGCTCGATGAGGTCTTCGATCAGCAGGAGGATGAGTGGGAGGGCAGCTTCCGCCGCGCCGGCCGGCAGTTGATCTTCGAGAACGATGACGACCTGGCCGTGCTGGTCACCCCCGGTGCCATCGCCCAGGTGCTGTCCACGCTGCTGGAGAACTCCCTGAAGTACGGCGAGGGCACCACCTCGGTGCGGGCCCGGCCCTCCAAGCCGGGAGCGGAGTCCGGTGTGGTGATCGAGGTGGCCGACGAGGGTCCGGGGGTCAGCGACGACCTGGCACCGCGCATCTTCGAACGGCACGTCACCAGCGGCAAGGGCTCGGGGCTGGGACTGAGCCTGGCCCGGGACCTGATCGCTGCCGACGGCGGTCGGTTGGATCTGGCGCAGCGTCGCCCCCCGGTGTTCAACGTCTTCCTCAACGCCGTGCCCAAGCGGTTGGACCCCGAGGAGGTCCTGCCGGCCGGGTCGGTGGTGGTGGTGGGCCGGCGCCGCCGCCGACGCTGAGCCCACCGCGCGAATCGCCGCACGCTGCCCCGCACCGGTCCCTGGCGGGGCGCTATCGCGTCCGCGAGGTGCCGACCGCCGAGCCGGTGAACACCCAGTGCCGGTAGGCCAGGTACCGGAACAAGGTGCCCAGCGCCAGGCCCACCCCGTTCGCGGCGATGTTGTCGGCCAACGCAGTGGTGAACCCGAGCAGGTAGTGGGAGACGGCCAGGCACCCCACCGCGATCCCCATCCCGATCAGGTTGGCGAGAACGAACCTCGCCAGTTCCGTCCCGTGCGCGGCCGCGCCGCCGGTGGAACGCCGGGTGGCGAAGGTCCAGTACCGGTTACCCAGCCACGCCACCAGCACCGCCACCGAGACCGAGGCGACCTTCGCCGTCAGGGGCTGATCGAGCAGCACCTGCCCGGGCCCGAACCGCAGCAGGTTGAACAACCCGACGTCCACCACGAACGCGAGCAGACCCACGGACCCGAACCGCGCCATCTCGGCCACGCGCGCGACGATCTCGCTGCGCGAGCGCCACGTCGACCCGATCCGGCCGGCCGGCCGCACTGGTGCCGGAGCGCTCGCACGGGTCATTGCCCGAGCCTACCCGCCATTAGGATTGCCGCCATGGGACCTGTGGTGGCCGTCGTCGGCGGCGGACAACTCGCACGCATGATGGCCGCACCCGCCGGCGCTCTGGACATCCATCTGCGCGCCCTCGTCGAGGCCGACGACGGCGCAGCCGCCCAGGTGCTGCCCGACGCCCCCGTGGGGGCGGCCGACGACGGGGAAGCCCTCACCCGGATCACCCGCGGTGCGCAGGTGCTCACCTTCGAGCACGAGCACGTGCCGTATGCGCTCCTGGCCGCCTTGGAGGCCGAGGGCGTGGCGGTGCGCCCGGGGTCGCGCGCACTGCGGGCCGCCCAGGACAAGATCCACATGCGCCGCGTACTCACCGAGCTCGGGGTGCCCTGCCCGCGCTGGGCCGAGGTGACGTCGGTGGCCGATCTCGCGGCCTTCGGCGATGAGACCGGCTGGCCGGTGGTGCTGAAGAAGCCGGTGGGAGGGTATGACGGCAAGGGTGTGCGGATCGTGCACAGCGCCCAGGAGGGTGCGGACTGGGCGGCCGAGGGTGCGCTGGCGGAGGAGACGGTGGACTTCCGCTCCGAGTTGGCCGCGCTGCTGGCCCGGCGCCCCTCCGGCCAGGTGCAGGCCTGGACCACGGTGCAGACCACCCAGGTGGGTGGGGTGTGCTCGGAGGTGATCTCCCCGGCCCCGGACCTGGAGGATGACGGCGTGGGCGAAGCCGCACGGATCGCCCGCACCATCGCCGAAGGACTGGACGTGACCGGGGTGCTGGCGGTGGAGATGTTCCACACCCGCGACGGGCGCCTGCTGGTGAACGAGTTGGCGATGCGTCCGCACAACAGCGGGCACGTGAGCATCGACGCCGCCGTCACCTCCCAGTTCGAGCAGCACCTGCGGGCGGTGCTGGACCTGCCGCTGGGCCGGACGGAGCAGTTGGTGCCCTGGGCGGTCATGGTCAACGTGCTCGGTTCCCACCTGGCCGATCCCACCAAGGCCTACCCCGAGCTCATGGAGCGTTACCCCGAGGCGAAGGTGCACCTGTACGGCAAGTCGGTGCGCCCGGGCCGCAAACTGGGGCACGTCACCGTGACCGGGGACGACCTGCCGCACCTGCGCCGGGTTGCCCGTGCCGCTGCCGACCTTTTGGAAGGACGCTGATCATGATCGAACCGACGGCGAACGAGGAGCACCCCCCGGCCGCCGGCACCGCCACCCACGGCGCCGAGGTACCCGGCACGATGACCACCGGCACCGGGCCCGGGGTGTCCGGCGGCGCCGGCCAGGAAGCCCGGCTGCCGCAGGTGGCGGTGGTGATGGGGTCGGACTCGGACTGGCCGGTGATGGGCCAGGCGGTCGAGGCCCTGGCGGAGTTCGGCCTCCGGGCGCACGTGGACGTGGTCTCCGCGCACCGGATGCCCCGTGAGATGGTTGAATTCGGCTCGGGAGCCGCCGCTCGCGGAGTGCGGGTGATCATTGCCGGGGCCGGGGGTGCGGCGCAC
Organism: Pseudactinotalea sp. Z1748; assembly: GCF_049725185.1. Lineage (NCBI taxonomy): Bacteria > Bacillati > Actinomycetota > Actinomycetes > Micrococcales > Cellulomonadaceae > Pseudactinotalea > Pseudactinotalea sp. Z1748. The sequence goes on from NZ_JBMPQB010000002.1 coordinate 561,528, forward strand.
CTGCCCGGGATGCTCGCCTCCCTCACCCCGCTGCCGGTGATCGGGGTGCCGGTCCCGCTGGCGCACCTGGACGGGATGGACTCGCTGCTATCCATCGTGCAGATGCCCGCAGGGGTGCCGGTGGCGACGGTGTCGGTCGGGGGTGCCCGCAACGCCGGGCTCCTGGCGGTGCGGATGCTGGCCGCCGGGGAGGACGACGCCGCCGCGCAGTTGCGGGAGAAGATGTCCGCCTTCCAGCAGGACCTGCGCGACGGCGCCCGGGCCAAGGGGGAGCGGCTGCGCGCCAAGCGCAACGAGGCTCCGGGGTTGCGCCCCTCCTGACCGCATCTGCGCCCGAGGCGCCCGAGCCCGCCCCATCGGTGGCCTCGGTCACATCGGGTGTCAGACGCAGCGGGAACGGCGCTAGCGTCGCCTCTCGTGACAGCCACCAGACCGGAGCATCCTGCGTCCGCGACATTGGCCCACCCGGCATCGGATGAGCACGCCGAGATCGGACCCGCGCGGCCACGGGCCCGGTTGCGCGGCCTGGACGGGCTGCGCTTCTTCGCTGCGTTCGCGGTGCTGCTGTACCACTTCGGCGCATTCGACACCTACTCCGATGCGGTCTGGGGGGAGTCGGTGCAGGAGATCACCGGGCCGGTGGGGGTGTGGTTCGGTTACGGTGCGCTGGCCCCGTCGTTGTTCTTCGTGATCTCCGGGTTCGTGATCCTGATGTCGGCCCAGGGGCGGGGCTGGCGCCGGTTCGTCGCCTCCCGGGCCGCCCGGCTCTACCCGGCCTACTGGGTGGCGGTGCTGGCCACCTCGGTGCTGTTGCTGTTGCTGTGGAACCCCGGCCGGGCTCCCGGCGCGGGGCAGGTAGCGGTGAACCTGACCATGTTCCAGTCCGCCTTCGGGATCAGCCACGTGGACGGGGTGTACTGGACCCTGTGGGTGGAGATGAAGTTCTACCTGTTGATGATCAGCTTCCTGCTCATCGGTATCACCACCCGGCGGGTGCTGATCGTGGCGCTGGCATGGCCGCTGGTGTCCTGGGCGTTCGCGTTCGCTGAGGTGCCGCACGTGTGGGACTGGTTGATTTACCGCCATGCCCCCTTCTTCGCCGGCGGGATGGTCATCTACCTCATCCACTCCCGCGGGCACAGCCCGGCCCGCTGGGCGGTGCTGGCGGTGAACGTGGTACTCGGAATGGTCCACGCGGTACCGGGGTTGAGTGCCCAGGTGGCCGAGCGCACCCCGTTCGAACTCAACCCGTGGATCCTGGGTGCCCTCACCCTGGGTTGCTTCGTCTCGGTGGCGGCCCTGAGCTGGACCCGGCTGCAGTACCTGAACTGGAAGTGGCTCACCGTGATCGGCGGCCTGACCTATCCGCTGTACCTGATCCACCAGTACTGGGGCTGGTGGGTGATCTCGATGCTGTCCGACCACGTGCCCGCCGCCGTGAGCGTGGCCGCGGCCACGGCCGTGGCGGTCGCGCTGGCCTGGGTGCTGCACAAGGCGGTCGAGGTGCCCTTCGGGCCGCGGCTGCGCAACGGTACCGCTGCACTGTTGGATCGACTCACGCTGGGCCGCAAGCCCGCGAAAGAGGCGCCCGCAGCCGCACGCCGTTCGGTGAGTTCATCCGTCGGCTGATGTCCGTCGCATGATGACGTCCACGGCGTGATGACTTCCGCCGCGTGACGACGGGACAGGTCAGGCACGCTGCCACTTGGCTCACTCGGGGTAGGAGGCGCTTTGCCCTCAACCAACTTGCCCGCGCTGGTGAGATCACGGGCACCGCCGGTGGACCGCCCCTCCTCCGTATTCGGCATTCGGGCTCCGGGGTTGTCATCGGGGGTCCTTCTTGAGCAGTCGTGGGTTGAGTCGATGACCGGTACCTTCGACGCTGGGACTGCACTCAGGCCGTTCTCCCAGGGCCGGCAGTACCGGTCATCGCGGACTCATCCTCAGGCCGGAACCTCGACCTGCAGTGCCTCAGTGAGCACCCTGCCCTCGGCGTGGGGCAGATCCACGCCGAGCACCGCAGCGAAAGTGGGAGCCTGGTCCAGCATGCTGCGCCGGCCTAGGTCCACCCCGGCACGGAAGTCCGGGCCGGTGGCGATGAAAACCGGCTGACCGCCGTGGCGTGGGGCGTGCCCATGGGCGCCCACCGGCGCGGGATAACCGGCCTCACCCTTGCGTTGAATCTCAGGGCGGTCCCAGCGCATCCCCACTACCACTCCGGGTTCAGATTCGACCACCCAGGTGAACGGGCCATCCAACCCGTACAACTCCCGGGCCTCGGCGGCAGTCCAGAACCGCTCGATCCGGTTTCGCGGATCGGACTGGATCTCGGCCAGCAACTGCTCCACCTGGTCGCGGCGCTCAGCAGTGGTGTCCTCGGCGAGGAACAACTGCCCTGACAACCCCGCGCCCAGGCAGATCACGTCATAATCCACCAACGAACCGTTCGGGTCCACCCGCAACAAACCGCGCTCAGCGAAGATCGTGTTGAGGTTGGTGTGCTGCTCGGTGTCGATGTGCCCGTGGTCGGAGGTCAGGACGATGTTGGTTCGCTCCAGGTCCCCGGTCTGTTCCAGCGCCGCCAGGAGGTTGCCCAAGGTGTCGTCCACCTCCCGCAAGGCCTGCTGCACATGCGGGCCGTAACTTCCTTCGGCATGCCGGGCGGTGTCCACCTCCACCAGATGCACGAACATCACATCCGGCTGTTCGGTACGCAGGATCAGGGGGGCTAAGGCGTTGACGAAGGGGAAGTACTTGCCCTTGCGCCGATCCTCATCCACCAGGTGCAGGTGCGGCAGGATGTACTTGTTCAGGCTGGCGGCGTTGGTGGTCTGGCGGTACTGATCCTCCAGCCCGTCGAAAACCTGCGGGCAGGCGATCTCCGGCACCAACCAGTCGATGTTCTCATCCTTGCCGGTCACCGGCCATTGCACCGCGGCGGTGCTCAGTCCAGCCTGCCGGGCGGCGGCGAAGATGGTGGGCACGTTGATCATCCGGGCGTCCCAGAACCACTCCGAGGCATCACCCCGTCCGGGTTGGAACTGCAGGTTGTTGAAGATCCCGGTCCTCGCCGGGGGGCACCCGGTGGTTTGGGCGGTGTGGTTGGGGTAGGTGACGGAGGGGTAGATGCCCTCCACCTCCGCTACCGCCGAGCGCTGCAGAATGCGGGCGAAGGCCGGCAACGTGGCCGCGAAGGGGATGTCGTCGGTGTGCATCGCATCGATGGAGACCACCAGAAGTTTGCGGCGGCTCATGACAGCACCTCCTCGATGTCGGCCCGGTTGGCGTCCAGGATTGCGCTGAGCTCCCGGTGCAGGTCTTGCACCACGACCTCCACGTCCGCGTTGTCGCCGTACACCCGCTCCATCGCGCGGGACACTTCCTGGGTTCCGGCTTGGAACCAGGTCACCTCATCGACCGTGCGGGCGTTGGGCAACTGGGCAAGGGCGGTGCCGTAGTTGGGGTCGCGTGCCACCTGGTCCTTGACCAGGTCGTGGTCGTGGGCCGCTTGCACGATCGGGACGTAACCGGTGTCGATGTGATACTGCGCCGACTGCTCCGGTCGGGCAAGGAAACGGAACAACTCGGCGCAGGCGTCCTGGCGTTCCTTCGACTCGGCCTTGACGATGGACAGACCCGATCCGCCGGTGGGCACCTCGGGCCCGACGGAGTCCTTGCCGAGCAGGAAGGAGGTTCCGATTTCGAACTGCGCCGCCTCGGTGGCACCTCGCAGAGAGGCGGTGGAACCGTGCGCGGCGGCGGCCAAACCGGTGTTGAAGTCGGTCAGTGGCGACTGGGCCAGGTAGCCGAAGCCGTTGTCGTGGATGAACCGTGATTTCCAATTCAGCCACTCATAGGTGGCCTCCTGGTCGGCGGTCACCTGCAGGTTATCGTCCGACCAGCGCCCACCCCAGGTCCAGATGTGGGAGTTGCCATACCAGGCGTCACCGCTACCGAAGGCCATCGCCGCCAGGGGCTGGCCCTGGACCTGAACCTCGCCCAGTGCCGGTGCCATCTCGGCAAAGTCTTCCCAGGTGCCCGGTCCCTCTTCCGGCAGCCCCAGTTCCACGAAGCGTTCCTTGTTGTAGTAGAACAGCGGCGTGGAACGGGCGAACGGCACCACGTAGGTCTGGCCCGCGGCGATCCCCTCACTGATGTAGTTCTGCATGTAGACGTCCAGGGACCACTCGGAATCGAAGTGCCGGTCCATCGGGGCCAGGGCACCGGCGAAATAGAACTGCAGCCACTGCATCTCGGGGAAGCAGACGATGTCCGGGACCTGCCGGGCTTGCAAGGCGGCGGTGAACTGGGTGTTCAGGTCGGCGTAGTTGCCCACCGACTCCGCAGCGGCATAGATGTCATCCTGGGACTCGTTGAACGCCGTGAGCTGATTCTCCAGGGCCTCCAGGTTCACGCCGGTGAACGGGGCCCAGAACAGGATGGCCGTGCGGCCTTGGTAGCGCGAGGGCACGTTGACGTCAGCCTGGCTGAATCCAGAGCGGGTGAGGTCTTCATCGCCTGCTGCGCTCTGCCCGGCCGAGGTCGGGGTGTTGCACGCGGACAGGCCCAGTCCGGCGGCGCCGATACCCAGGGCGCTGAGCAGTGCTCGCCTGGAAAGGTTCAGATCAGTACGCACGAATGTGCTCCATTCTTGTTTTCTTGCAGGGGAAACTTCTCGGCACCGGACAGTGACCGAGATGGGCTGGGTGCTTCGGGCCCGCCGGTGCAGCGCATCGGCCGGCCCCGCCCGTGGATCAGCCCTTCAACGCACCGGAGGTCAGGCCCCCGATGATTCGTTTCTGGGCGAGGAAGAAGATCAGCAACATCGGCAGGGCGACCATCAGGGTGCCGGCCATGATCGACCCCCAGTTGGTGTAGCCCTCCTCACTGCGCAGGAACAGCAACCCGATCGGCAGGGTGCGCATGGTGCTGGTGGTGGTGATGATCAGTGGCCAGACGAACTCGTTCCACTTCGCGATCAACACGATCAGGGTGCAGGTGAGCAGCATCGGGGTGCAGATGGGCAGCACGACGCTGCGCATCCGGCGCAGGTGACCTGCGCCGTCGACCATCGCTGCATCGACCAGTTCGCTGGGTACCTGCCGCATCTGCTGATAGAGCAGGAACATGGCGAATGCGCTGCCGATGCCCGGCAGGATCAGACCCTGGTAGGTGTTGATCCAGCCCAGGTTGCCCATCGTCATGTAGTTCACCAGCAAGGTGATGTGCCCGGGCAGCATCATCGAACCGACCATGAAGAGGAACAGCGGGGTCTTGAAGCGGAACAGCACGAACACGAACGCGTAGGCGCTCAGTACCGCCACGGAGATCTCCAGGGTTGTACCCACCGTGGTCACGATCAGGGAGTTGACGAAGAACCGGTCGAACGGCACCGCGTTCCAGGCCCGCACGAAGTTTTCCCACTCGAAGGTGGTGGGGATCCATTGCAGGGGGTAGGTATAGATCTCCCATTCGGGTTTGATCGCTGAGGAGAACAGCCAGTACACCGGGACCACGAAGATCGCCAGGACCACAGCGAGCAGGGCGTAGAACAGGATCGTCACCGGTAGCGGACGTTTGGCTCCGCGCGGGCGGGACCGGCGCGGGCGGCGGGGTGTGGCAGGCCCCTGCGCCGGGGGCGCCGACTGGGTGGGGGCGGGGCGGTGGGCAAGCAGCGTCATGTGTAATGCACCCGTCGATCGATGACTTTGACCTGGATGAGGGTGATGATCATGAGCACCACGAACAGCACCGTGGCGGTGGCTGCTGCGCGCCCCACGTCGAAGCGTTGGAAGCCTTCTTCATAGATCATCCAGGTCAAGGTGGAGGAGGACGTTCCTGGGCCGCCGCCGGTGAGGGTGGCGATGATGTCGAAGGTCTGGGCGGAGGCGATCACTCCGGTGACGATGAGGAAGAAGCTGACCGGTCCCAGCAGCGGCAGGATGATCCGCCGGCCCATCGTCCACGCTCCGGCGCCATCGAGTTGGGCGGCTTCGAGAATGTCTTGGGGCAGGTCCAGGATGGCGGTGTAATAGATCACCGCAACGAACCCGAGTCGTTGCCAGGTGTAGGCGATGGTGATCGCCCATAAGGACCAGTCCGAGGTGGTGGTCCACGCCGGTGAGGCGGCGCCGAAGAGGCTGAAGAACCACCGGCTCAACCCGTAGGTGGGATCGAACATGAACAGCCACAGGATTCCTACCGTGGCGCCGGGCAGCATGTGCGGGGCGAACGCCATGGTGCGGGTGAACCCGGTGAACCGCAGTTTGCGGGAGAGGAGCAAGCCGATGGCCAGGCCGCCCACCATGGTCCCGAACACGGAGACCCCGGTGAAGATCGCGGTGTTCGCCAGTACCTCGTAGAAGGAGGGATCGGCGAGGAGCTCGGCGTACTTGTCCAACCCCACCCAGGTCGGTGCGGGGGCGACGAAGTCCCAATCAGTCATGCTCAGGACGAAGTTGTACAGCGCCGGGTAGTACCCGAAGATCACCAGGGCCGCCAGGTTCGGAAGGATCAGCAGGAGGAACAGTCCTGCCTCTTTGCGGTTGCGTCGTCGGATGGTCTTCGAAGGACGCTTCTTGATCTGTGGTTGCTCCGGCGGTGCCTGCGCGGGTGGTGCCGCGGCGAGCCCGAGTGTCGTCACTCTCACGCTCCTGACAATCTCGCGTGGGGGAACGTGGCAGGTCAGGGCCGCTGGAGCGACCCCGCCGCCTCGCTCCAGGTCGTCTTCACTTCACACCGTCTCGATGAACCGCGGGTGTCGAGGAGTGGTCGGTTCAGCGAAATGCGGGCGGAGAATCAGAACGCCGGGTGGTGGTGTCAGTCGCCGGTCGCGGGCACCGGATCCAGGTCGGTCAGGATGCCGGCCGACCGGGCCCGTTGGCCCGGGGCAACGCCGTGCAGCGGCGCGGGCAGACTCTCTCTCGTTGCCACAGGCGCACCCGGCTCGCCGCGCTCACTCACCGCACCGCGGGCACCACCCGCGCGCGACCTCGGGACCAGCCCCAGGGCCGTCGTCGGTCTTACCGCGCCCCGTGTTCGATGCGCAGTTCCTGCGGTGCGTCCACGCCGGCGACCTCCATCAGGGAGTGCGTCACCAGTGCGGCGGCCTCCTCACCCAGGGTGCCGGGCAGGTACAGGTCGGTCTCGGCGGGAGCCTGGGCAGGGAAGTAGGCGCCATACATCGGGGCCGCCTTCTCCGCCTCGGGGGCCTGCCAGCCCAGCCGGCGCAGGGCGGCGTCCTCGGCGTCGGTCCAGGGGAAGTCCCCGCCTATGTGCGAACCACCGACGAGTTCGGCGTAGAGCACGTTGCCCATCCGCAGGTACTGGGCGAACAGGTGCACCTCCTGGGTGCGCCGCTTCCGGCCGAACAGCCCGGCGATGCGCTCCTTGGTGCGCGCCGGGCCCTCGACGATGAAGAACGTGCCGTCCGCCAGAGCGCGGCACCGGTTGTTGAGTTCGCTCTCGAACTCGCTCCACGGGTCCATCCGAGCAGCCTAATGCGGGCCGGTGGGCGCTGCGGCCACCGAAGACGGAGAGGGCTGTGACCACCGGAAGGGCGTCCCGGTCCCCTCCGGCAAGGGACGTTCGGGGCGCCGGTCCGGTCCGGACGTTCGTGGTGTAGTTCACCGCTCGGAGTTGGCCGGCCGAGGCTGACTTCGCGGATTCTGGACCGAACGCGCACGGCGTTTGGCGCTCACTCGGTCCCGATGGCGCGAACTCAGCGGGTGCCAGGGTCGACGCGATACCGGTTAGAGCGACTGCACGGCATCGTTGATCAGGTCCACCGGTTCCCAGACCCCGTCCTCGAGGTTGCTCAGCACCGCCACGGTGACGGCGGCGCCCGGGTAGTGCCGCAGCATCGCGCTGGCCCCGGTGTTGACGCCCTCTTTCCAGTAGGAACGCACCACGGCGCCGGGGTCGGTGGAGATCTCGAACCCGTAGCCCATCGCGTGGACGACGCCGTCCTCGGGGTCCACCGAGTGGGTCGCATGCGGGGTGATCATGGCCTCGGCGAGTTCGGCCGGCAACAGGTCGCCGGCGCGCAGGGCGCGGTGGAAGGCGAGCAGATCCGCTGCGCACACGTGCGCGCCGCCGTCCGGTGACCCGATCGGTGGGTAGGAATAGATGTTGCGCCGCCACCCGCCGTCGTCGGCCTCCACGCCTTCGGCGACGTCGGGGACCACCCGGTCCATGGCGAAGAATCCCGCGCGGCTCATCCCGGCCGGGCCGAAGACGTGTTCGACGACGTAGTCGCGGTAGGAGCGCCCCGTGGCCTTCTCGATCATCAGCCCGAGCAGGATGTAGGAGACGTTGCAGTACCGCGCACCCTTGCCGGGGGCGAAGTTGGCGGGTTTGTTGACGAAGTTCGGCAGGAAATCGGCGGTCTGACGCACCGAGTAGTTCGGGGTGTCCACCCAGAGCGCCTCGTAGGACTCCCCGGCCTCCTCATCGGCGTCGTCACCGATGCCGGAGGTGTGGGAGAGCAGGTGGTGCACCGTGACGGCGGGGGAGATGGTGGTGCCGGTCAGGCCGAGGTAGTCGATCGCGGAGGTCTGCAGCGTGAAGGCGCCGGCTGCGACCTGTTGCAGGGTGGCCACCGCGGTGAAGAGCTTGGTGACCGAGGCGCAGTCGTACCGGGTGCTCATCGTGGCCGGGACGTTCCAGGTGTAGGACGCCGGTCCGTAGGCACCCTCGAACCTGGTGCGGGCGGCCGAGTCGATGCGCACCGTCCCCGAGAACTCGCCCTTCCGGGTCAGGTCGGTCAGGGCGGCGTGCAGGGAGTCGGTGTCCATGGGACCTCAGGTTATGGGTAATGGCGGACGGCGAGCGCGGGCGGCCCGGATCGGTGGGCGGGGAGCGGGCTGCGCAACCTAGGTGAGATCTGCCGCCGGCATGCGGGGGGTTCGGCTCTAGTCCAACCCGAGGCGTGGGCCCTCAATGGCCGGACAGGTGTCCATCACCACGTCCAAGCCGGCCGCGGTGGCCCGCTCGGCCGCGGCCTCGTCGATAACGCCAAGTTGTAGCCAGACCGCCTTGGCGCCGCGGGCGATGGCCTGGTCCACCACGTCCCCGGCGCGCGTGGAGTTGACGAATACGTCCACCACGTCGATGTCCCCGGGCACCTCATCGAGTCTGGTGTAGCCGACCTGGCCGTGCACCGTCTCGGCCTTGGGGTGCACCGGCACGATCTCCATCCCGAGTCCTTGTTGCAGGTAGGCCGAGACGCCGAAGGCCGCCCGGCCGGTGTTGGTGGACAGCCCCACCACGGCCCACCGGCCAGGGGTGGTGAGCAACCGGCGGATGACGTCGACGTCGTTGGTATGGGCCATGGATCTACTCAAGCACACCTGCCCGCGCCCGGCAGCGCGGTTGATCGTTGGCCGCCGCAGGGTGCTCGGTGAGCCCATGCATCTGGGCCATGTGGAGCGGCATACCGGATCCCGCATGGCCGTCGTATCGGCTCGATCGTGCACGCGCCGCGGGTATCGTCGCGGGAGGAGTCGCGGCCGAACTCGTCCTCACATCGGTTGTTGCCGACTGAGTCACTGCTAATTCATGAAGAGAGGAACTGGGATGCTGCAAGCGCTCCGGTCGAGGGCCGGGCTGGTCTTCGTGAGCCTGGTCGGCTGCGGCACGCTGCTGCTGACCATCGAGAAGGCCGCAGACTGGGGGATCCTGCAACACCTCGCGCTCGTGCTCTACTCCGGGGCACTGGCCCTGATCGGTTTGAAAGTGCTGGCGGGACTTCGTACTCAGCATCTGGAGAGGCTGAAGCGCCACCGTGAGGTGCGCGGCTTGGAGCGGATGCTGGCGCGCACCGGGCCTGAGGCGGAACGAGAGCGATCTGCCTTCGAGGCCCAATCCGCGACCGGAGCGATCTCGGATGCTTTCCAACCGGACCCGGAGAGCCAGGACCCGCTCGAGCAGGTTGGAACCTCCTCCGTGGCCGCCGGCGTGGTGGACGAGGCAGGCCCGAGAGCCCGTACGGCAGAACTCGTCGCCGGCTTCATCGAGAGTCGAGTGGTGGGCACCGGCGCGGAGTTCAACGAGTATCCGACAGCGCCTGGGCACAAGGAGTCGATCGTGGCAGCGGCTCGAGAACGAGGGCTCGAGGTCGTCCGATCGGGAGACCTCATCCACTTCCTGCTCGACGGTGAGCCCGTGGGTGGGATGAGCCGGCTGACCACATCGCTGGCGAGTTACTTCGCGACTCAGATCTGCGCCTCGAAGCATGCGACGAGAGTCGTGCTGGAGCGTCATGGGCTTCCGATGGCGCGGGGAGCCACGTTCGCTGCTGACGGGGTCTCCGAAGGGTTGGCGTACCTGTTCCGGCTTGGCCGCGACGCGGTCATCAAGCCTTCAGGGGGACGGGCCGGCAGGGGAATCTCCACCGGAATCAGCAACGAGGAGGAGTTCAGGCAGGCGTGGACCAAGGCGAAGGAGGCGACGAGTCGGCGAGATCGCATCGTGGTCGAGGAACAGATCTCCGGGTTGGACATCCGCGCGTTCGTCGTCGAGGACCAGGTGGTCGCTGCGGCATCGCGGGTACCTGCCTACGTGATCGGTGACGGGGTTTCCTCCATCACCCAACTGCTCGCCATCAAGGCTGAGCGTCGGAGTCTGAATGACTACCATGGGCGAACCCCGATCGTCGTGGACCACCACTACCTCCGGAAGATGGGCATGAGCGGAGACTCGGTTCCTGCCGAAGGGGCGGTGGTACTGCTGAACAATGTGGGGAACATTCACCAGGGCGGGGAGTCCGTCGACGTTACCTCCTCGATGCATCCGGAGTTGAAGAGGATCGCTGTGGAAGCCGTTCGTGTGGTTCCGGGCTTGAGAGTGGCTGGTGTCGATCTGATGGTGAACGCGCCGCAGGACCCGGCCGGAGCGATCATCCTGGAACTGAACGCCAACGCGAACCTGTCGATCCACCACTACCCCGCCTACGGCCAGCCCAACGACGTCGCGGCGGCGATCATCGACAGAATGGTGCACCGGGCCCAGGGCCGGCACCCGGTCCAGGATGGTCCAGCGCCAGTCGTAACGTAAGCCCTGCGATCAGTCGCCGTCGACGTCGCCCTGCTCGACGCTGCCATCGGCCACGGAGGCGAAGAAGGCGGGGTAATGGTCCTCCAGCAGCACGGTGGAGCCCACCCCACCGGGGCGGTGATTCATCGAGGCGATCGGCGGTGCTCCCCGCACTCCGTCCGGGCCGGTGGCATTGCGAAAGGCCAGAGCCATCCGGCCCAGGTCGATGATGTTGCTGTTCTCCGAGACGTACAGCGCCCCCAGGCCCGACTCGAGCAGGTCCACCTGCTGGCCCGGCCGCACCGCCAGGGCGGGGTCGGCCACGGTGGACGTGATGGCCTGGATCACCTGCTGCTGGCGCAGGGTGCGCCCGATGTCACCCATTGGGTCCGCCGCGCGCATCCGGGCAAAGGCCAGCGCCGTGTCACCGTCGGAGATGTGGCACCCGGCCTCCCACTCCAGCCGGGAGTCCCGGTCGGAGACGTCGTAGTCCAGGCACAACTCCACGCCGCCCACGGCGTCGACCACGTTCGCCAGCCCGCCCATGCCGATCTCGACGTAGTGGTCCACCTCGATGCCGGTCAGGGACTCCACGCTGGCGCGCAGCAACTCGGGCCCGCCCCAGGAGTAGGCAGCGTTGAGTTTGTTCCAGCCGTGCCCGGGGATCTCCATGTACGTGTCCCGCGGCAGGGAGATCAGCGAGGTGTTCCCACTCGGCGGCACGGTCAGGATCATGATGGTGTCTGCGCGCTGACCCTCGGTGGGGTCGTGGGTGAAGTTCTCATCGTCGTCGCGCGAGTCCGACCCGGCCAGCAGGTAGGTGGTCCCGGCGGTGCTGAGGGAGGACTCCCCGGCGTCCACGTGCTGGATCTTGCCGTTCGCCCAGATCAGCAGGCCCACCGGCCAGGCCAGGATCAGCACCAGCAACAGCACGAACGCCAGGAACGCTCCCCGGCCCCGGCGACGGCGGCGCGGGCGCCCACTTCGAGGTGCCACCGGGGTGGGAGGCTGAGAGGGCGGGACCGACGACGACGGCGGCGCCGCCGCGGGCCGGTGGCTCGCCTGCTGACCGGCGGGATGGTCGGCCGGCATCACCCGGGTGCGATCAGGTCCGGCCGGTGGCCGACCCCCCGGCGGGATCGACGGCGGAGGGCCGCCCTGGTCGGAACCGCCACGCCTGTAACCCTGGCCTGAGCCGGCCCGCCCCGGATCACCCGGTACCGCGGGTGACCGCGGCGCGAAACTGGGTGGGCGTCGGGCCGGTCCGCGTCCACCCCCAGATGCGCCCGCACTTCCGGAAACGCCCGCCGCTTCAGCCTCGAGTGGCTGGGCCGGCCCACCACTGCGGGCACGGGAGGCACCGGGTGGGCGCCTGCCCGGACGGCGTCCGGAACTGGCGCCACGTGATGTTCCCTCAGGGGGCGTCTGGCTCATCGGCTTACCCGCATGGTCCGTTCTGCTGTTCGGCTGTGGACCCATCGAGCGTAGGCCCGGTGGAGCCGTCATCGGGGGAGGCGGAGTCGGTGTCGGCGTCCGCGCCATCGACATCGGTGCCCTCTGCCCCGGTGGCGCCGTCGTCGGCCTCCGCACCCACAAGGTCCTCCTCCTGCTCCTCGGTCACGTGCAGGGGCTGGTCGGCGGCGACGGCCTCCCAGAGTTCGATGGCCTCGTCGGTCCACACCACGTTCGCGCCATCCCCGCGGCCCACCACCGGGACGGTGGCGAAGGTGATCTCACCCGGGTCGATGTGGCGCAACGCGTACGCCAGGCCGCTGAGGGCCGAGATCGACCCGAAGTCACGCGAGGCGGTTACCGAGGACGTCGCCGCGTCCAGGAAGGCGTAGAGCTTGCCGGCGTCGGTGAGCAGGTTCTGGTCCAGCACGTGCCGGGCGGTGGCGGCCAGCAGATCCTGCTGGCGGTCGATGCGTTGGATGTCGCTGCCATCTCCCAGGCTCTTGCGCACCCGGGCATAGCCCAGTGCCTGCTCGCCGTCGAGGACCTGCTCACCGGCCTCGAGTTCGATATGAGCCTGGCGGTCACTGATCGGTTCGGGCACGCAGAACGGCACACCGCCGAGGGCGTCGACCACGTTGACGAACCCGGCGAAGTCCACCGCGATGAAACCGTCTATGCGCACGTTCGTCAGTGCCTCCACGGTGCGGATCGTGCATGCGGCGGCATACCCCACGTCCCCGGTCTGCCCGCCGATCTCGAAGGCGGCGTTGAACTTGCCCTCCCGGGGGTTAGTGGCGCTGCCGTCGGGCATCTCGCAGGAAGGCACCGTGACCCAGGAGTCCCGGGGGATGGAGATCATCTCCACCCGGTCCCGGTCGGCGCTGATGTGGGCCACGATCACGGTGTCCGAACGCACTCCGGGGGTGGTGCCGCCGCCGATCTCGAAGTTTTCCCCGGAGCGGTCATCGGTGCCCACCAGCAGCACGTTCAGGGCCTGGCCGGCGTGGGGGTCCTCCGGGTCCGGGGCCTCGACGGGTTCGGGACGCTCGTCCCCGAGCAGGTCGTCGATGTCATGGGTCTGGATGTTGGAGTCCAGGTCCCGGTAGGCCCAGGCCACCCCGGAGGTCACGAACATCCCCAGCGCCAGCACCGCCACCAGCGCCACGTGCCGGCGCTGCTGGCGCGCGGCGGCGTGCCGGATGGAGCCAGGGGTGGTGGGGGAGGCGTTGGTGGCCGCGGCGAAGACCGCGGCTGCGGCGGGTCCGCGCGGGGCGGGACGGGCCCGCCCGAGACGACGGCGGGGCGCGGCGTGTCGTGGGTTGAGCCGGGGTCGGCGGGAAGGCCGTGGGGGCTGGCTCATGCCCGTGCGCCCGCGAGCAGGTCGTCGGCTTCGTCTGTCCGGGCGTCCAGGGTGCCCTCATCGGTGTCACGGCCGGCGGGACCGTCCGCGGGTGCCTCCTGATCCGCCGGCCCCACATCGTCCGAGTCATGTTCGTCCTCGTCGGCCGGGGGTAGCACCATCGGCTCGTCGTCGCGCAGGGACTCCCACAGCGGTTCGCCATCGGCGTTCTGGACCACCACGTTGCCGGCCCAGTCGAAGGGAACGGTGGTGAAGGTGACGTGGCTGGTGTCCAGGTGGCGCAGGGAGTAGGCCAGCCCGCCCATGGTGGGCAGGTTGCCGAGACGTTCGCTGGTGGTCATCGCCGAGGCCGTGGCCTGCAGGAACCGGAACAGCGCCGGGGTGTCGGTGACCAGGTTGGATCCGAGCACCTCATCGGCGATCGCGCTGAAGAGTTGCTGCTGGCGCCCGATCCGGGAGATGTCGGAGCCGTCATCGACACCCACCCGGGCCCTTGCTACGCCCAGGGCGGTGTCGCCGTCGAGGCGGTGGCAGCCGGCGTGGATCTCCAGATTGGCCTTCGGAGCGTTGATGTCGTCCTCGAAACACATCTGCACCCCGCCGATCGCGTCGATCACCTCCACGAAGCCGTCGAAGTCCACCACCACGAAGTCATCGATGTGCAGGCCCGTCATCGCCTCGGTGGTCAGGATGGTGCAGGCGGCGGCGTAGGCCACATCGCCGGTCTGGCCGCCGTAGGCGAACGCGGCGTTGAACCGGGTGCCGTTGTCGTCGAACCCGGCGTTCATCGGGGCGGTCTGTCGCCCGTCCGGCAGCGGGCAACTGGGTACATCGACCAGCAGGTCACGCGGGATGGAGACCACGTCCACCCGGGACCGGTCTGCGGCCACATGGACGATGAGGTTGGTGTCGGAGCGCATCCCGGCCGCGAAGCCGTAGTCCACCTCGTTCTCGCTGCTGCGGGCATCGGACCCCATCACCAGCACGTTGTAGGCGCGACCGTCCAGGGGATCATCCGGTGCGGGAGTCTCGCCGGCGTTGCCGCCGGGGCCTGCGGCATCCTGGCCACGGCCGAGGATCCCGTCCAGATCGTGGGTGGCCACCTTGCCCTGCACGCTCTGATAGGCCAGCACCATCCCCGCGCCGGTGAAGGCGAGTAACCCGCTGAGGGCGAGCGCCACCATGTAGCGGCCACGGCGCCGGGGGCGCCGAGCCGCGTGCCGGCGGCTGGCGCTCGGGTGCTCGCGGGCAGGGGAAGAGGAAGGCATCGGTTCAAATGGTAGGCATAAACGGCCCCGGAAGGGCGGATGAGCATGGATTGTCGGGGGGAGGTTCTGTGGATAGAGGTGAGGTGGGTCACAGACGGGTGGGGGTGGGGTGAAAATCCGGCAAGAGCGGTTGGCTTGCGAATCGTGCGGTCAGTCCGGTCGTGCTCGGTAGGGTGGGCCGATCAGGTCGCCTGACCGGCTCGGGGGAGGCTCCGGTCGGCCCACCGCAGTCGTCTTGGTAAGGACACCCACCCATGCCCCAGTGCTCCGATCCAGGCAACGGACCAGTGGTGGTTCCCGTAGCCTCCGTGGGACCGGTCGGACTGGACCGCCGTTGATGCCACGGCGATCGAGCAGCCGGTGGCGCCGGGCGCTGTGGAGCGTGGCCGGAGTTGAACGCCGCAGTTCGGTCTTGAAGGGCGGGTTTCGTCGCCACGTGTGGCGGCTGCATGGCCGGACGGCTTGGCGGGAAGGTACCGTGGTCGAGGAGTTGCCGCGGGTGATTCGACCGAACGGAAGCCCTTCCGATCAGGTGCGATCAGCGGCACTGGCGGACGTGGTTCAGATCGGCAAGTTCGACGTGGACCGGCATGTGCGGCTACGTGCCTTTTACGAACCTGCCGGGGTCAGTATCCGGTTCCAGGCGGGCGGTCCGCACAACGGGGTGGAACGCACCCTCAGTGCATTTCGGCATGTCCACCGATACGCCCCGGGCTTGATGCCGCAGGTCTTCGATGATGGTCGCCTGCGCACGGCACGGTACTTGGTGGAGGAGTCGTTGTTCGGTACCCACCCGCGATCGGGCCGACCGTTGCAGGGACTCGCCGAGGAGGTCGGGTCCGGTCTACGTCTTCTGCACGACGGTTACGGAACGACCGACCAGCAACTTTCGACGGTGTTGGGAGAGAAGTTTCCGCAGCGGTGGCGCGAGGCGGTAGCGGCGCACGACCTGACCGGTGATCTGGACCGACTAGTCCGGGACCTGGTAGGCCAGGACCGGCTGGTCGAAGTCAGTTACGGCCACGGTGACCTGGTGGGAAGCAACATCATGCAACTGCGTGAACGCGTCGTGCTGATCGATTGGGAGTACTCCGGCAAGACCCCCATCGCTTTCGACGTCGCCAAGATCCACCTGCATTGCGCAGACCCGGCCGAAGCCGCTCAGTTGCTTCGGAAGGGCTTGCACCGGCCGGCGCGCGCTGGGGCGTCCCACTACAGTTTCACCGAACAGATCGCTCTCGCCCACGTGCGCTACATCGCCTGGAGCGGCACCTCCAAGGTGCGTGCGGAATCGGCTGGGCGGGTCCAGCAGTTCCGGAACCTGATCCGTAAGCGCGCGGGGGCGGTGGAGCAGTTGCTCGAGATGGGGTGACCTCTGCGCTGTGTTCAGTGAGATGCGAGGGAGGCCAGCATCATCCGTTGCGTGGGAGATATCCCGGCGCTGGTGACGTCGAGGGTGGCCGCGACGTGAAAGCGGCGCACGATGTCGTTGAGCCGTCTGGTGGCGTAAGCCAGCAATTCGCCTTGATCCGGATCCCTGGCAGCCTCAGAGCCACACCGGCTGGCTGGAGCCCCTCGGCACCAGCGCGGGGGCGGGCCAGGCCGGTGGGGTCTGGCTGAAGTCCACCTGCGGGCCGGGGAAGTGCAGCCGACCCAGCGGAGTGTCACCGCTGAAGGTTTTCGGCTCGCCCAAGGTGTGGGCGGCATCGGACTTGGCCGAGCGCGGGTCAACCGCGCCCAGGCCCAGCACCCACATCGCGTTGCGGGTGAGGTTGACCGACACTTCCCAGCTCCCGCCTACGGTGGCGCGTTTGACCAGGGCGGCGGTGGCCCCGGCGGCGGCGACGTAGCCGGTGATGAAGTCGTTGATCATCCCGGTGAGCGGCAGTTTGGGCTCCTCGGGGCTGCCGCTGACGCTCATCAGCCCGGAGGCGGCTGAGCCGTTCATGTCGAATCCGCCGCGATCGGCCCAGGGCCCTTCGTTGCCGTAGCAGGTGATGGACACCTTGGTCAGGCCCGGATACTTCTCGGCGAGGTCCTGCGGAGCCAGGCCCAGGCGTTCCAGTTTGCCGTAGCGGTGGTTGTTCACCACCACGTCGGCTTCGGAGAGCAACTCGTGCAACGTCTGCTGGCCCGCTTCGGAACTCAGGTCCAACAGCGCGCTGCGAGAACCGATGTTGGCCTGGACGTAGATGAAGGTGTGTTCGTAGTCGTTGGCCCGGGTGCCGCACAGCACCTGCGCCCCATGCTCCGACATGGTGCGCCCCACGGTAGGTCCGGCCAGCGCGTGGGTGAAGGACAGCACCTTGATGCCATCCAGCGGGCGCTGCGCGGGGCCGAAGTCGGCCACCGCTTCCTCACCGATCTGCTTCAGGCCGATCACCGGTTGGGAGGCCAGCAGCGCACCCTGGGGGTGGTCCAACCACTCCTGGGGCGTGCGGGCCACCGTGATCGGCAAGCCGGCGGCGTTGGCGACCTCTTCCAGTTCGAAGGCATCCCAGCGCGCGAACGCGGCGGCGACTTTCTCCTTGTCCGGTGGCACGTCTAGGAACCGTCCCCAGCTGGCCGCCATGTGCGGGTAGACCCCGCAGGCCATGACGGTGCGCCCGTCCTTGGTGCGGTAGGGGTCGAGCAGGAAGGGGTTGTCGGCCACGAGCGCGTGTTCGGGCAGGTCCCCGTTGAGGGTGGGGCGCCAGAAGGCGTGCGGTACCACGTGATGGATCGCCTGGCGAAGGTCCAGGTGCAGGTCCTGTCCCACCCCGGTGCGGATCCGGTGCAGGGCGGCAGCGCCCACGGCACCGGCCATCATCGGGATGCCGATGCCTGCGCCCAGGCGAACCTTCTCCGGCACCATCGGATCGGCCCCGGCGAAGGTGACCTGACCACCGGTGTCCTCAGGGCTCAGCCCTACCGGTTCCAACAGGTCGGCCAGCGCGGCCGAAGGGTCGAGGTCCGTTGCCTGTGCAGCATCCGGTGCCACTTGCTCTACCACGTGCTCTCCTTGACGTTCTTGCCAAGCGGTTGTGACCGCCGTCGTGCGTTCTGCTGCGGGCCTCACGGCGTTCCGGCGGCCTCGGTCGTTTCCGGGGCGTGGCCGCCGACGGTCTCGGCGGCCAGGGTTCGCAGGTGTTCGGCCTTGCTGATCCGTTTGCGCCCGTAGGCGATGATCAACAGCGCCGAGGCGAAGGAGACCAACCCGTACACGGCGGAGGGAACCGCCAATTCGTGGGAGCCGAGGATGGTCACCCCGATGAGGATGCCGAGGGTGGATTTCTTCTGGCCCAGTTCCACCCCGACGGCCAGCAGGCTGCGGAAGGGCAGCCGGGCGAGCCGGGCCAGTCCTACGCCCAGCAACGTGCCGACTAGGCTCAGCAGCACCGCGGCCACACCGGCTTGGGCCAGCATCGTCCACGCCTCATCACCCAGCGAGACGATGATGCCGATGATCAGAATCGCTAGCACCACAGTGCCCAGCACCGAGACTGCGCGCTCGGCCTTCAGCGCCTGCCGGGGCCAGCGATGGCGGATGAACATCCCGATACTCACCGGCAGCAGCACGACGGCCACCAGCGTCGCTATGGTGCTCAGCACCGAGAGTTCGGCCACCCCATCGGCCACCGAGGGCTGCCATTGCAGGGCGAGGTTGGTGGCGATCGGCAGCGTGATCACGGCGACCAGGCTGGCGATCACGGTCAACACGATGGACAGTGCCACGTTGCCCCGGGCCAGGTAGGTGATGAGGTTGGAGGTCGTGCCGCCCGGGCATGCGGCGATGATCATCAGGCCCACGGCCAGAACCGGCGGCAAGGAAAGGGCGACGGCGAGGCCCAGTCCGATCAGCGGCATCACCAGCACCTGCGCGAGCGTGGCGAGGATCATGCCGCGGGGCCCTTTGAACTCCCGGGAGAAGTCCCGTGCCGTCAGCGTCAGGCCGATGCCCACCATGATGATGAACAGCGCAGGCGGTAGCACGATGTCCACCAGTGGGTTCTGGTCCACGAGCGTCTCTTTCTGTTGGGTCCGGTCGGTGCGGGGGTGCCGGTGCGTGGGCGACGGGCGCTGTCGCTGCGCCTTTCGATACCGGCCGGAATTGAATACCGGGCAGTATCCAGTTGCTGCGGGCGGATGTCAAGCAGCCGCCGACGTCGGCGACGCGCGGCCGGGGAGTGGCCCGGCGCTTCCCTGATGCCCAACGGAGCGGGTAACGCGCGCAGCGGAAGCGCCCGCTAAGGTACTTCGGGCGACGGGATTTCGAGGATAAGGGCGAGTGCTGCTTCAATCTGGCGCATCTGGGTATCAAGAACCCAGCCAAGGCGACGTTCCATTCGCGTGGCCGCCACGGACCGGATAGCCCTGCACATCGCCCGGCTCGGCTGGTCGAGACCGCTCACCCCGGGTTCGACCTCGATCCGCAGAGCGGACGGGGTTGACGAACTTGACAACGGCACGACGACGATCAGTTCCCTTGGTGCAGCGCTACGCAGGGCATCCGTTGACACCACAACCGCGGGTCGGGTTTTGCCAGGCTCGCCTTCCCGCCTAGCGCCGAGCGAAACCAGCCACACTTCACCCCTGCGCGGTGCTTCAGGGGAGGCCATCAGAGAGGGTTTCGTCCCAGTCCTGCTGTTCCTGCCGCACGTCCAGGCTCTGTTCATCTGCTCGAGCGGCATCACGCTCGGAGCGGAAGGCGGCTTGGCGCTGGCGCTCCTGAGCGATCTCTGCGACGAGAGCCGGCGGATGAGGCTGCATCTGCGTGAGCATGTCGCTGATCAGCGTGGACGGCACCACGCCGGGGTCGACCATTTCTTCGATCGCCAGCCCGTTGCTGAGGCCCATCACCAGCAGGGTCAGTGACTGCGCGGACATCGCCGTCAGTCCCAGCCGGTGGCGCAGGGTCTCGGTAGTTTCGGCGACCTTGGCACGCACCTCGCGCCGGTGCTGCACGAACCGGGTGCGTACATCCTCATCGCGCAGGGCCCGCAGGCAGAACTCGAAGAACAGGATCTGCCACTGGGGATCGGCGTGGATGGTGTGCGTGAGCCGCTCACCAACGGCTGCGGCCAGGGTGCTCTGGTCTCCCTGGACGTCAGTGAGGGCTTGCAGGACCAATTCGGAGCGCCGGGTGACCTGCCGGTCGATCAGGGCCAGGAACAGATCGTCCTTGGAGTCAAAGTTGGAGTACACCGCGCCCTTGGTGAAACCGGCGACCGAGGCGATCGTGTTCAGGCTCGCCCCGTCGAATCCCTCGGCGGCGAAGACCTCCATGGCGGCGTCGAGGATCGCGGTGCGCACTTCACTGCGCCGCGGCCGTGTCCGCGCTCTGGTCTCCGGCATGGTCGACACGATACCGGCTGGTAGCGGCTTCTACGGTTGGCGGGACATGGGGGCACTGCGGAGGGTAACGACTGGCTTAACCGGTAGTGTGTCCTGATCCTGCCAAGGCCGGGTGGTGTTGATCGATTGAGAGTTTTCCGGCAGGCTCCCCATCGCCTTCGATGTGGCCAAGGTCCATTTGCATTGCGCACAGCCGGCCGAGGCGGCCGGCCTTCTGCGACGAGGCCTGAACCGACCGGAGCGCAGCAACCAGTCGCATTACAGTTTCACCGAGCAGATCGCGCTGGCACACGTGCGCTATATCGCATGGAGCGGTGATGCCATCGGCCGTGCTCAAGCGGCAGGGCGTGTGAGGCAATTACGCAGCCTCGTCGGTAAACGCGTCAACGCGATCGAGCAATTACTCGACATGGGGTGAGTGCGACCGGCTTACCTCAGTGCGAGGAGAGGGCGTCCAGCAGCATCCGCTGTATGGGTGTCAGTCCCTCGCCGCTGACATCCAGAGTGGCGGCCACGTGGAACCGCCGCACGATGTCGTTGAGCCGTCGAGTGGCGTAGTCCTGCCAGTTGCCTTGATCGGGGTCCCACGCGTGCTCACCGATGATCAATTCGGTGGCGTACCCATACCGCCGGGTTGCGTCCAGACGCGGCTGATCGAGGACGATCACCGGCCGGAAGGAAGCGCTCAGGAGTTGCATCCGGGCAACGTCGTCGATCACGTCGTCTATTGCTTCGGGGTCGATTCCGATCAAAGAGAACATCGCAACGGGTAATTGGTCCACGCCCACACCGGCGAGTAGGTTGCCGGCCTTCGGGAAGCGCTGGGGAACCCCGCGGCCCCGACCTGAGGATCCGGCGAAGATGCGCGTGACGGCATCGCGTGCCATGTCGCTCTCCCGCATCCGGTCGAGCACCTTGGTTCGGACCGTCCGATAACCGGGCACCCGACGGGCCCTTCGAACCGCCCAATGCAGAGGGGTATCGCGTCTCATCGGCCCCTCTCCTCACTTGTTGCCGCACCCAGGATGATGTCGGCGGCCGCCGCTGCACCGTTGCCCGGGTCGGCGGCCTGGGCAGCGCCGACCATGTCCGCACCGCGTTCGATGAGGTCAGCGAGCAGGGGTTGGGCTGTCTCGACGGTGAGGCGTTCGAGCGTATGCGCCCACCCCCGGTCTGCGGCATACCGGGCGCGTGCCCCTTGATCGTCCAGCGCGGTGGATTCGTTCGGCACCAGCAGGCTCGGCACCCCCATCCGCATCAACTCTTGGAAGGAGTTATACCCAGCGGCACTGATGACGACATCAAATGCTGCGTAGCGGCGCGCCAGGGGATAGTCGCGGATCAGCCGCACATGCTCGTTGCTCGCCGCAGCCTCGGCGATCTCGGGCTGGGTGAGGCAGACGTCGATCCCGAGGTTCAGCAGCGCCGTGGTGGCGGCACCGATGTCATCGCTGGTGTCGTTGATGTTGCCGGCGCCGAGCGAGATCAGCGCCATCGGTGCCTCTACGGGCAGCCCCAAGGCGCGGCGGGCGGTGGTGCGGTCATCCAGCTCGGACCGGTCCAGGAGGGTGACGGGGTCCAAGCGCGTGGCCTGCGCGGCGTTCGTGGCGCCGCGATCGTAAGCGGAACTGAAGTCCCCGGGCTCGATCACCTCATCGAACCAGCGTGCCTTCTTCACCTGCTCGGTGTTCGCGCCCTCGCGCCACATGCCACGCCGCGACCATATCCATCGCACGTTCGGGAAGGCCTCGCGAACGGTGGGGATGGCGTTGTAGGGCCATGTGCCGTCGAAGACGACGACCTCCGGTCGGATCCGCCGCAGGCTGTCGGAGACACGCTCGGCGAACATCTCGTGCCAGAGGCTGGGTGCCATCGCGAGAGCCCCGGTGGACGGCAGGTACTCGTAGGGGAAGCCGTAGGTGCCGACGACGGGGGCCGCCTGCGACATGGAGAGGAAGTGGGCCTGGGCCCGGTCCTCGAGCCGGCGGGCGTAAGCCAGGAGCCGCGTGAGGTGTCCCATGCCGGAGCCATTACTCGACATCAGCAGTACTCGTGGTTTGGACGAGTCACTGACCTGGAGGGTAGGGCCCGCGGGCGAGGGGGATCGCTTCTCGATCGGGCTGGGTTGGGCGCTCGGCTCGGTGCTGGGGGGCCCGATGAGGGCCGCGAGCCGGGCCCGATGGGCTTCGTGACCGAAGGTGGCCCGGACGTGCTCGCGTGCTTGGCGGACATGTTCCTCGTAGCGATCACGATCAGCGCGTAGACCGTCGACCAGCGCACGTACTCCCGGGGGCTCGGAGTACAGGGCCGCGGGGCCGAACAGGTCCTGGAAGTGCGGGGGGACGATCGCGGGCAGCCCACTGGCGATCGCCTCCAGGATGGTGCGCCCGAAGGCCTCCACCCAGCGGGAGTCGTGGTAGTAGACGAAGAAGTCAAGGTTTGCCAGGAAGTCCTGCGGTGGGACCGCGCCGAAGGGTAGGACGGTCCATGTTTTGGGAGTCGAACCCAGAAGCCGTTCGACGGCGTCGGCACCACCGAGTACCCGTACGTCCCAGACGCCGTCCACGGGATACACCTGCCGAAGGGTGCGGGCGTCCTCAGGCCACTTCTGCGGGGAGGGCCTGCTGTGACGCCCGATGACCGGTTTGGTGCCGTTCCAGCCGGGTCGGTCCACGGCCCACGTATCAACATCGATAATGTTGACCCAGTCGGCGTCTGTTAGTCGCTCCGGTGGTACGAACGACGCTATCTCGGCGCGGACAAGGGGCCCGATGGGTGCCCAGATGGGATCGAGGCCCAGATGTGCCCGTACCTGAGCATCGACCTTTGCCGGGTCATAGTGCCGCGCCCCGTCGATATCGAGCGGTCCGGCGTTCGCCACGACCACCACCGTCTCCACCTCAATCGGTGGTAGTTGGTCCAGTGCGGTCTGAGCCACGGCAGGGTGGCGCAATACCAGCACCCTGGCGCGGACGGGAATGCGCCGAATCAGAAGTTCGGCTGCCCCGCGTTCAACCTGGCGTCGGATCATCGGGTTCACCGGGTGCAACTTCTTGATCAGGGGTCCGTTCTGATGTGCGAGCGCGGTGGTGTAACCACCTGCACGCTGGGCCACGATCTCTTCGGCGATGCTGTGTGAGGTCCCTCCGGGGAACCGGAGGTCGGAGGCGATCACGACATCGAAGTCCACCGAGACACCTGACTCGTCCGGCGGACCCGGGCGTTGCGATCGGTTACTCACAGTCTCTGTCCCCTATCGGTGGTCTGGAGCGATCGTAACGAACTGCAGCAGGTAGGAGACGACCCGAGGTAAGCAGTAGCAGCAGATGCCACGGGCGCAAGCGTTAGACTGCGAATGATTCTTGGCGGCGACCAGCATGAGGGCGAACGGGAGCGGATCTGGGTATGCGATCGCGGAAGTTTCTCACCGGGGTAGCCGTTCTCGGTCTAATCGCGGCTGCTGCCGTGCTCGCGGTTGTTGCGGGGAGCGAGCGCATCGCCGGCATTGTGGCCATCGCAATGGTGCTGGTTGTTGCGGTGCTCGCACTTGGAGCTGTCACTTCGCTACGCCGAATTGAGCGTCAACTTCAGAAACTGGACAGGGCCCTTCGTTCTGCAACGGAGTCAATGCGCGAACAAGAAATGCGCGAACAAGAGCGGACGCCCCCGATCGCTCCGACCCATCCACTGCCCCGTGAGGCTGATCTCCTCGGGACTGTTCGACTTCTCCAGGCGCAGTATGTGGGTCGGCTAGACCGCTTGGAGGCGAACGTCGAGGCAGCAGTGGACAGGCTCGCTGCGAGTAATGATCGCCAGGAATAATCGCGGCGAAATGCGACGGCACCGTGAGTCAGGCATTCGTCCCCTGACAACCGGGAATGTCGTTGCCGACCATGCTGCGTTGGTCGGACCGCCGGATCGGTGGGCCAAGACCCTGCTGCGTACTCGGTCGATTGCGGGTCGCGCCATCTTGGCCCACCTTGCTACAGGGGGCAATCTCGACCCAGAACAACTTGAAGCCTTACCTGAGCGGCGCGGTCCCGCAAAGAACCGCGCGGTGCTCAATCCGCGGGTAGCGGGCCTGTACGCGAGAGTGCTCGCCCACCAGACTCCGCAGAAGGAGAAATCGGCAATCGAACTGCTTGCCTTCCTGCGCGGGCTCAAGCACGGGCCTCGGCTGGCGGACCGAGACGTGACGCTGTATGCGCAGTTGTTGGCCAAGCACCGGCGCTGGCATGAGTTGGAGCGCCAACTCTCTCGTGGGGGGCTCCAGAGTCGAATACCCAAGGATATTCTGGCTTCGCTCCGTTCAGACTTGGCGAATCCGTTCTTGTATTCTCCCAAAGTTGAGTCGGCGCCAGGATTCCTTGAACTATTCAACGAGGCAGTCGACTTCTCATCACGACGGCGAGTCATATCCCTCCGGGACTCCCACGGGATGCCTTTCGACCGCCTGCACGGACTCGTGCCGACCCGCGAGCACGGACCGCTCGTCAGTGTGGTCACGAGTTGTTTCAACCCGGACCAGGGCCTCCTTGTTGCTGCACGTTCACTCCAAGAGCAGACGTGGGAGAACTGGGAAATGTTGGTCGTAGACGATGGCTCAACGGAGCCGGAGTCTCGAGCCCTACTGATCGAGGTAGAGCGTCTCGACAACCGAATCCGTGTGATCCGGAAGGCGGTGAACGGCGGGACGTATCGAGCGCGGAACACGGCCATGCGGCTTCTGCGTGGGGACTTCGTCACCTTCTTGGATTCCGACGACTGGGCGCATCCTGACCGATTGACCGCGGGAGTATTGCCGATGCTTCAGCACCGGGCGATTCCAGCCACGCTTGGTCCCGGGCTGAGGGTTTCAGAAGAGTTGGAGTTGAACCGGCCTGGATATAGTCCTCATTTTCCGGCGGCTTCATCCCTCATGTTCCGCTTTCCAGAAGTTCCAGCGCGAATAGGCTTTTTCGATTCAGCAAGGAAGGGGGCTGACACGGAGTACCTATCGCGGATAGCCTCCGCATTCGGTCAGCCAGTGCATGAACTCAGTGGGCGCGCCCTGACACTTCTACGACGAACCGAAGACTCCTTGTCCGCAACAGACTTCTCATTCGGATGGCGACACCCCGCCCGGTGGGCCTACAAGCAGTCCTACGGGATGAGTCACCAGAGCATTTCCGTGGGCGGCGACGCATACCGAGCGCCCGAGAACCCATCGCCTCACTTCGGGGTCCACCGCTGGGCGAAGGCGGGAGACCCGGAGTACTCGCACAGGCGCCGGTTCGATGTGGTTTTCTTGGGTGACTGGCGTCGCCATGGCGGCCCCCAGGTCTCGATGATGGAAGAGATCAGCGCCCTTCTCGCCCAAGGTTTCCGGATTGGCGTTGCGCACGTGGAGGCGATGCGATTTCGTAGCGATGAGGACGAGCCCTTATCCGAACCTTTACGGGAGTTGCTACGTGATGGCGATGCAGAACTGGTCTTCCTCGACGAGGACGTGGATGTCGACCTGCTGATAGTTCGCTACCCACCGATCCTTCAGTTCCCCTCCGATATCACGAACGCCTTGCAGCCCGGGCGCGTTCTCATCATGGCTAATCAGGCACCTGCAGAATCGGACGGAACGGATCAGAGGTACG
This sequence comes from Pseudactinotalea sp. Z1748, assembly GCF_049725185.1. Classification (NCBI taxonomy): domain Bacteria; kingdom Bacillati; phylum Actinomycetota; class Actinomycetes; order Micrococcales; family Cellulomonadaceae; genus Pseudactinotalea; species Pseudactinotalea sp. Z1748. Next base: position 587,609 of record NZ_JBMPQB010000002.1, read on the forward strand.
TGCCCGCCGATGTCCATAGGCATACGCGAAATCTGTTTGGCGTAGCGCCACTGTGGGTCCCGCAGGGTCCCACGATCCGAGCACTTCTCGCCGAACTCCTCCCGCGGGAGGTGATCGCCTCCTGGGACAATCCCGGCATCCTTGACCCGGAGCAGTGGTACGTAGAGCGCGACCCACTTCCTGCAGCAGGGCTCGTCGTAGGGCGGTACTCCCGTGATACCGGTATCAAGTTCCCTTCGAGCGCCGAGGACCTCCTCAAAGGCTATGGGTTCGAGACGGCCGTTGACGTCCGACTCATGGGGGCCACGAGGACGGTCAGAACTCTGCTTGAGCAGCACGGCGGCGTCGTACCTCCCAACTGGTCGATTCTCCCCGAGGGGTCTGTCCCTGTGAAGGAGTTCCTCCAGTCGCTGGACGTCGTCATCTACTTGGACGATCCAGGTGCCTATGAAGCGTTTGGCAGGGTCTTGCTCGAGTCGGCTGCCAGTGGCGCACTTGTCATTGCCTCTCCGAAGCACGAACCTACGTTCGGAGACGCCCTTCTCTACGCGAATCCCTCCGAGACTGTCGACCTGATTAGGCAACTAAGGGCGGATCCCGCCAGGGTCGCAAGGCAGCGCCACCTAACCCGGCGCCGTGTGCATGAACGATGGAGTCGCGCGACGTTCACCCGCCGAGTACTCGATGAACTTGCCGTGGTGCGCGGTTCGCGTCTGGAGATCTCCAATGCGGCGGAAGTGACAAGAGGACATGTGACGTTCAGTCGGCGCGATACTCGGCTCCCTATGAACGTGCACTCCGAGACTGCGGAGGTGGGCATTCTCTCTGCCCTGGTCCGAAGAGAGGCGGACGCCGAAATGGCCGACGCCGTTGCGGTGGTGCACTGCCCAACGGCAGCGGCGGGGGCAGAAGGCCTGCTTAACGAGATTCGTGCTTCATTCCCTGGCGGAGCCACCTTCACCGGGACCAGAGAGGACACGAAACTGCCGAGGTATGTGTGGGCTGTCGTCTCGCATATCGATGGCGAATGGCGCACGCGAACCGCTCCTGGATGGGAGTCCGAGACGTCGGGCGATTCCATTCACCTCGCGGTCACCGGAACCTGAAAACCCACTCCCTCATGAGATCAAGTTGGTCGCCGGTTGTGTTACCAGTTCGGCCGCTGAGGCGGTGTGGTGGTGCGGCGGACGGAGGTGGTCAGGTCACGGTCATGTTCACCGTATAGGGTGCGATAGGGACGGCCATGGGTCAGATCCACTTGGAGGCGCGCCTCGGCCTGATCGTACATCTCGCCGAGTCGCCGTCCCCATTCAGGTGTGAACGTCTGGGAGTTGCCCGGTAGTGGCGTCAACTCGCCAAGTATCACCCCGTCGGTCCCAGCCGCGTAGAGGTCCACGCGGATGAACGGTAGCGGCACTGCGAGGGACAACGCCCTGGCGGTTTCGACCATGAGCGGAAGTTGATCGGGGACCGGCACACTGGCGTCCGATGGTCGGAAGCGCTGGACCACCTCGAGGTGCTCGCCTGCTGGGGTGACCATCCGCGCGAGACCCTGGGTCACGTCGGCGTGCGCCGGCATTCGACGAACCATCACGTAGGCGATCTCCCCATAGAAGGCATAGATCTTGATGTCGTCAGGTAGGCGTTCCTGCGCCCCTGGCAGAAGAGTCTCCGCAAAGTACGGTGGGCGCACTCCCCGCGCCTCCGTGAAGTGAGACATGACCTCCTCGGCGCTGTAGGTACGCGTACCATCCACGAGCCGGAAGCCCTCGCTCGTCCTCTCGAGCGGTAGCACGCCACGTCCAGTGGAGCCGCCGTTGCTCTTGAGGACGAACTCATCGGGCAGCGAATCCAATCGCAGTTCACGCAAGCCAGGCCAGATCTCAAGGACTCGAGGCGTGGCGACTCCATGGCTACGAGCAACCTCGTAGTTGTGAAGTTTGCGAAAGAGATTGCGTCGAGGGTGATCGTCGGATCCGTTGAGTGCGTTGACTGCCCGCTGGACACGTTGTTGCTCCATGATTCGCGCATGCCAAGAGGGAACGGTGGCCTTGGGTCTTGATGCCGCCTTGTCACCTGCAGCGCGTGCCTCTTCACGGGCGGTGTCCAGGCGCTCTTGTCGCTCCCGAAGTTTGCTTTCGAGCTCTGCGATGCGAGCATCACGCCACGCAAGCGGCCCCAGTCGTCGCAGCATCGCGCGAAGCATAGCGTTATCGGAACCTTCCGTGGGATTTAAGTCGCACCAACCCTACTACTACTTTTGGACACTGGTGGCGGCCAGCGCTTCGGGTTAATTGGGAGTCTAAGCAACTCCTCACTAACTGAACGAATTAATTGGTACTGGAGAGAGCCGATATCTCGCTCACTTTGTGGTATCCCGAGCATAGCCATGAAGATCGTTCGGGCATTGAATGGGATAAATGGCTCTGCATAGAAGTCGCGTTCAACCATTGCGGGGCCGTGCCATGTGCTCATGCGGTGCTCCCAGTAGAATTGATCGAACGGATCGATAATTCCCGGACTGTAAGCAGTGTCGTCAATGAAGTCTTGGAAGGCAGGTTCGGCAACATTGAAGTAGTTCTCGCTTCCGTTGGTGTCTATCTGCCGCCGGACGCGCCAACTCATAGCCGTGTAGTGCAATTGAGCCATCGTCTTGGATGAGATGGGCGCAGCGAGCCCGGCGGTTCGACGAGGAAAATAGAAACTTCGGCCAATCTCTAGCAGGTTCGCGGTTACGGCAGCGGTTTCTGGATCCCGGATCCACGCGTGTAAATCAACCACGGCCTTTGGGTGATGTGCACTATAGTGTGCCACCTGAAGCCGTTCGGCCAGGTCCCCGGAATGTGTCGAGGTAGGGACGATGGTGTGCTTTACGCCGATCGCTTTCGCCAGATCGGTTGCAAATCGACGATCAATTGCGGTGCTACCACCTTGGTCGTAGGTGTATGTTTCAAACTCAATACCTGCATGAAGGGCGGCGGCTAGTAATGTTCTCGAATCTAGCCCGGCAGTGAGTGCTAGCCTTATTGGCCTGCGCTCGGCGAGGCTCCGGAGAGCATGTGCGGATCTAGAAAGAATCTCGGACGCAGCGTCCTCAACCGACCGTAGCCCAGGCGTCTGCGCGGGCCAGAATCGACATACCTTGCCAGTTGTCGCATCGAGGATTGTGTTTGCAGTGAGCAGCCGCGTGCGTGGATATGGTGTGTGATTACCAGGATAGCCATATTGGAAGACAAGACTACTCCGCCCAATCGGGCCACCTTGCGCTCGTTCAACGAGGTATGCGTGGGATGCTACGGCGCCGCCACCGGCCGCGTAGAATACCGACCGCATAGCCGTCGCATCCGCTACGACCCGCGTGGAGCCCGCACGGGTATAGAAGATGGCGTGTCGACCGACAAATTGGTCAAGCGCTTTGAGAAACGTGGACTCATCCCGCTGGAGCGCTTGAAGGAGGATTGAGGAAGATCGCTGCGGACCCTGGGGCTGACTGGGGATGCAAGTGCCGATGATTACGACCGAGTGGCCCGCCTCGTCGTTCGCGCAGTCGACGGTAGCCAAGGTGTCTATAAAGAGACTATTCATAGCGACGCTGGGCGAAAAGTGTGGTGGCGGTGAGACGTCCAGTCCGAAAGGGGCGAAGAGAAAGCCCCGCGGGAATGGGTGGCTACCGTCAGTCATACTATAAATGTAGTCGAACGAAGCCCATGTTGGACGCGAGTCGAGGCCAGGTCGGCCTTGAGTCGTCCTGCTTCTCAGGCATTGCGCCCGCTCAAGAGCCCGTACTTGCAGGAGAGCGGCGGCCCGAGGGAGGTGAGTGTAGTCTGAGGCGGTCGTCGGAGGAGGGGAAGTTGGATTGTCAAAGTTGTTGAGACCGGCAGCATTGGTCGCTGTGGTGCTGGCTGTCGTTGCTACGCCAATCACCTACGCGATCGGCTGGTACGAGTTGACAGTGCTCCTTCTTGCAACCCCAGCGGCTGTGGCATCCGCTGTCGCTCTCGATGTCCATCGCCGTGTAAGCAGGGACGGCCAACGATCACGACGTTGGCAGAAGGAGATTGACCGCCAAGTCGCGATTCTGCAGCGACCCCCGGCTAGGGCCGACGGATTAACACATGAGGATCTCTTAGGTGCGATTCGGGTCATCCAGGCCCAGCACGAGGGCAGGCTTGAGCGAGCCCAAGGCAGCCTGGATGAGGCCGTCCGGACGTTGGAGGCGTGTCTTCCGCCGGCGGGAGGAAGCGGAGCCCCGAACGATCCGCGTGATGTGAAGCAGTCACAGTGACGGCTGTCGGCGTAGTATGCCTGATGCATTGAGGACCTACCTGGAAACGGCGCGGCACGACGTTCCTGCGCTGGCGCTATCGCTAACGCGTACTCGATCTCGGGCAGGGCGTGAGATCCTTGCTCGGCTCGTCTTGCCCGGCCATAGCGCGGCCGAATTGGAGACACTCGCTCTTCAGTACCTTCGGACGCAGGGCGGCGGTGCCGAAATGGGAGAGTTCGGTAGAGGTCTAGAGCGTCTCAGCGCCTTGCAGTATGCGTACGTCATTGCGTCGCAGAGTCTGACCGCAACCGATCGCGATGCCGCGAGGGGTTTGCTCGCTGCGGTCCTGGATGCCCACGGGGAGTCAGGTTTCGATCGTCTTGACGCTGAACTATTGCTTCACCTCGCGCTCAAGGAGCGTGACTTCGAGACGGTAGATCGCGTGCTCGACACAATGCCGCTCCGGCGTGGCGTACGCCAATTGGGCCAAACCGATGCCGTCAACCCGTGGATACGCCCTGGATGCGATGAGGCCACGTGGCTCGCCGCTCTCAACGAGAACCTCTACGGGGGCGTTTTATTGCCTGTGGCACTTCGATCCGATGGTGAGACACCATTCGATCGCCTCACTGCCGGCGCGTTTCGTCCGGTGACCCATGAGCGTCGGATCACGGTGGTCATGAGTTGCTACAACCCGGATCGACATCTGCTTACTGCGGTTAGGTCGGTTGTGGAACAGACATGGCAGAACTTCGAACTTCTGATTGTTGACGACGCCTCGACGGCGCCTGAACCTGGAGTACTTGAGGCAACCGAACGTATGGACGGCCGAGTGCGGGTTATCCGGAAATCGGTCAACGGTGGGACGTATCGGGCCCGGAACATGGCCCTGCGCCAGGCCACTGGTGACTTCTTCACGTGTGTCGACTCCGATGACTGGATCCATCCGCAGCGACTTGAACTATCCGTGGCTCCTCTCCTCAGTGACCCAGCACTTATCGCCACCCGGGGCTCGGGTGTGCGGGCAACGCCGGAGGTGGAGTTCAGCCGTATCGGACGCGGTGGCCGGATGGTCGCATCCTCCTCGCTGATGGTGCGCACCTTTCCCGGGCTGATTCGGCTCGGCTTCTTCGACTCGGTACGAAAGGCCGCTGATAACGAGTACGCCATGCGCCTCGAGGCGGCATTCGGTGGATCCATCGTTACGTTGCCGAGGCATGCATTGACTGTCCTTCTCTCGCACGACGCATCCCTGTCCGCGTCAGATTTCGCGCCGGGTTGGCGTCACGGGGCCCGATCTGAATACACCGAGTCTCAAGAGCGTTTTCATCGGGAGATTCGAGAAGGTCAACGATCCGCTTTCCTCGACCCGAATGCGCCGAGGCCGTTTCCGGCGCCCCGGCGTTGGGAGCGCCATCCCGAAGATGGGGAGCCACCGGGGGCTCTCGATCTGTGCGTGATCGCTGATTGGCGTAGCGAGTGTGCCGACGAGGCAATAGTGGACTACCTGAGTCAGGTCGCGTCGAGAGGTGGCCGCGTCGGCGTGGTGCACACCGAGTCGCTGCATGTCCTGCGGGCGGTAGCGGACCCCATCACGCCTGTCCTGCGCGAACTCATTGCCACCGGCTCGATCGAACGCATCTACCTTGATGATGTGCGGGAAATTCGTCGACTCGTCATCGGTGATCCACGTCCGTTCCAGTTCCCGGACGAGGTCGCGGTGCGCCTGAACCCAGGTCGTCTCCAAGTACGCTCAATGGCCGTAGCGGAAGCCTTGGGACAATATGACGCGGAGACGGTAGGCAAGCACCTTCGTGGCATGTTCGGCGTCTCGCCGACGTGGCACGGTGATCTATTGGCTCCCGCGTTTGCCGATTAAGAGGGCCGAACGTTGAACACGCGGCGGACGCCCCTGGTGATCCGTCGCCGGATGTGACGGGCTTTGCGACGTGCTCGCGCGGGTACACTCAACTTCTTCTTCTTTGCGGGTTCGGGGGAGGGGGGTGCTGGACCGAGAACGATCAGCCCTTGAGGGTTCACGTGGTGTTCGGTACGCGTTACTCCCAAATCGGCCGCATTCACCTCTGCCGGTTCGAGAGGGATATTCCGTGCTTGAGGAAAGGCCGAACGTTCTATCGATCTGGTGGTTCGCATTGTGAAGGACACGCCCGGGGCAATCTGAGCGTATAGCGGAGTTCCCTGGCGCAGCCGCTCGAGCGCACTGGCGATCGTATTGGGCCCGACCTGGACGCCCGGACTGATCGCCAGTGTGACGGGTGCTGGGAAGCCGGAGACTGACACTTCCGCTTCGAGCGTGACTCGCTGATCGTTCGCGTAGTAGTCCCGCAACCAACTGGGAACCTCCCCAACTATTGCCACGTTCAAGTCTGTGAATGTTGAACTCAGCAACGTATCCACAGTGAGGAGGACGTCTTCGCTAGCCGAGCCCTCGGTCGACACAATTGCTTGCACCGTTGGAATACGCCACTGCCGTCCGGAGTTGTTGGGCCGGAACATTGGGAGAGGGAGGTAATTGGCTGCGAGCCCCAGCCGCTCGCGCTTGATCGTCTGTCCACTACTGGCGAATGACCGCGCGCCTTGGTGGTAGGCGATCGCTTCACGGTCGGGGATGATGAGCCCCCCGGAGGTGAACGCACGGTAGCCGAACTCGGTGTCCACAATTCCGCGGAGGCCGAACGGCTGGAATCCGCCGCAGCGCATGTACAGTTGCTTGCTGATCGAGACGTCCGCGCCAACTACCGCGATGAACGTCTCGTCGGCATCGTTGGTGAGCGCCTTGTTTCTCTTGATGACGTGTTCGACCCAGCCGTGTTTCTGCCGCGAGCGGCCCTCAAGCAGGGTCTCGAGGGCGTCGTCAGCAACAGCGTGGCTGACGTCGTCGGCTGAAACCCCCTGGAAGTCCACGAACCATTTCCGGCCGATCACGACGGCATGGGGAGTGAGGTGGTGCCAACGGGCGTGGGCTTCCACGTGCCATCGGTCGGGCACCATATCGGCATCGAGGAAGAGCAGTACGTCGGCTTCGGTCGAGCGAGCACCCCGATCTCGTGCCCGGCCGGAGCCATGTGCCTGCATGTCGCCCACTCGAATGATGCGGGTCTGGCGTGGGGCGATCGGTGGAAGATCCAGCTCAGGGGTGGAGGCATCATCTACAACAATGACCTCGAACAGATCTTCTGGGTAGGACTGCTGACGCAGGGCAGCGAGAGTGAGGTTGAGTTCCTGCTGACAATCGCGGGCAGGGAGGACAACGCAGACACTCAGTTCAGGGACCCATGCGCTCAACGCAGGTATGGGCAGGTCGCGCCATTGTTGGCCTACAACAGGGTAGTCAATCACCGCTTACGCGCCTCCATCACGTTGGCTACCTGATCGGAGATCTCTCGGGCGCGTGCATCGAAAGTGTGCTCTGTTCGCACGAGTTCACCGAGATCACGCCGAGCCTGCTCGCGGGCGGCGCCATCGGAAAGGACACTGCGGATGAGTCCGGGCACCTCCTGCGGGTCAGAGTATGTGGGTATAGCGTCACCAAACACGTCGGAGATCTCCGGCAGGTAGTCGCTTATCATGCGTGCCTCACAAGCCGCCAGATCGAAGAGCCGGTTCGACAACAGTCCGTCCCGACGCATGTCCTCCCAGTGGTCGTTCAGCACGACGCCGGCGGCACGGTAGACCCCAGGCAGTTCGTCGTTCGGAATGTTCTCACCTTTCCAGGCGTCAGCAGGGAGCAGGCCTTGCCAGCGGTAGCCGTAAACGGCCGGAACGATGCCACCTTCAATAGCAGCACTGATAACGGGCCGAGGTCCGCGGGCGTTGGCGACTGCAAGAACTTCATGGACCCGTTTTCGGTCGGGGGCACCGGGGTTGAAGCGCCGGTGGTCGGTGCATTGCATCAGTGGAAGTGCGGGCTGAGGAAGCCGCGGGCTCACGCGTTCGCACCAGCGCTTCGAGGCTCCGAAGATGAAGTCGAAATCTCGCAGTTCGGCGATCGAGACCTCGTCTGGGTGGCTGATCACCCAGAGGAGGTTCACGTGGGCTGGGTTGATTCGGTATGGACCACGGCCCCGAAGTGACAGCACGACATCATCGAGATAGGACGTTTCCCGGTACCAGGCGTCGCGGCAATCGATCGTCACCTGGTGCCCGAGGCGTTCGAGGGAATCACGGAGGGCTTGCGCGAAGTGCCAGTCGCCCCAACGCGCCCTCCGAGGTACGTCAGGCGCCCCGATCTTGATAGCCCAACGTAACGGCCGACCGGGCCGGTCGTGGACCAGTACGCTCCTAAGCCGCCCGTCGTTGTCGCGGTTGAACCCGGCGACGGAGTGCCCCGCCAGATCTGCCTCTGGTGCGACTTGCCATCGGTCTGCAGTGCGACGCTCATTGTCTGCCGCAGATACCCACCTCGACGCGCGCGTGGTGGGGAGTTCATCGCTCTCGAGGGCCACGACACTCGTACCGACGGAAGCACTTGGCCGATTGGTCGACCTCGCGAGCCGAGTGGAGAGGTCTGGCCCAAGAGGGTCTTGAACGAAGAGTGGGTCAAATCCTTCGGTTTCGAGGAACTCATCCGCTCGAACAGCAACGACCAAGGGAGTAACTCCCGGTACCGGACGAACCTGGCGGAGTTCGGGTGCGTCGCCAGCGAGTCCCGCGAACAGTGCGGATGCAGCGCCGTTGGGTGCGCGCATTACGCCGGCCGACCACACCGTGCCCTCCCGTGTCAGCACCAGCGGTTGCACAGCGCTGAATTCGTTCAGCGCGTCCACCAGCGGGCCGTCCCAGTCGGGCGCAACCCATGTTGACTCGGGCAAGAAGATGAGAGTGGCGCCCTGAGCCTGGACCGCACCGACGTTGCGCGCCAACTCCATCGGAAGTTCTTGACTGAGCCGGGTAATCCGCACCCGCGAGTTCTGCCAGAAGGTGAACCCCAGTTGCGTGGCCTCTGCCGCACTTAGTTTGCTATCAACCACGACCACCTCGACCTCTGTCCTCGCGCTCCTTAGCGCTCGGTGGATTGTCCTGGTTGTGGCCTTAAGATCCTCGTTGGCGACGAGGACCACCGATACGAGAGCCGGGTCGCGGGCTTCGGTGCGGGCCGCCTCCCAGTCCACGAGGAGTCGCTGCCTGATCAAGTACCTGTAACTGGCGACTTCATCAGTCGTGATTCGCTCCGTGCCGGTTTCCCAGAGGTCGTAACGGGTCGCAACGAAGGGGGCGAAGGCGAGATCTGTGGCTTCCGAAAGGCGGATGAGATAGTCCCAATCCACATTGCGACGCAATGACTCATCGAAACCGCAGACCGTGTCCAGAAGCCCGCGCTCATGGAGAATGACGATGCAGTCGATGTAGTTGCGTTCACGCAGCGCCTCACGCGAGTAGGGCATGCCTCGATACCGAGTCCGCTTCCTTCCCTCGCGGTGCTCCAAGGCGGACATCGCGTATGCGGCGCGATGCCGACCATGGAGGACGAAGCGCACCATCAACTCAAGGAAGTCTGACTCCCAAGTGTTATCGGAGTCGAGAAAGGCGACATATGTCCCGTTCGACGCTCCCAGCCCAGTGTTGCGTGCCGCGGAGATGCCCCGATTCGTCTCATGTGTGATGAGCCGGATCCTGGAATCAGTAAGGTGAGGTGCGATGACCTCGTGGGTGGCATCGCGGCTACCGTCGTCAACGATGATCAGTTCCCACCGGGTGTATGTCTGGCGTAGTACGGATAGGACGGCGTCTGGTAGCACGGCCGCCCGGTCCTTGGTCGGCAGAATCACGCTGACGAGAGGCTCCTCCGAGAGGGAGTACTTCCGAAGTTCGGCCTTGAAGGATGCTTCGGCGCCTTCATCGAAGTCTTCTGTCTCTCGCGGCAGGTGTTCATAGCCGCGACTCGCGCGGATGCGACGGGCCGTGGCACGTCCAGCCTGAAGAAAGGATGATGCGGAAGTCAGGTTCGGAAGTCCCAGCACTGCGGGCAATGGAGCGACGTCACCGCTCAGAAAGTGCCCCAGCGCCCCACCTGGATGACGCTTGCTCTCTGGATGGGCCTTGGCATATAGATCTGCCCGAAACACCGGATGCGGTGAGATTCGAGCACCGACCCCCTCGCGGAGGTAGTGAACCAATGCTGGGCCTCGAAGTGGTTCGGGAGTCTGAGGTTGAGCCGTGTACCACTCGCTATCGAAACAAGGGTGGGGGGTATGGCCGGCTCGGTAACCCTCCGTCAGGTAGTGCTCGAGTGGGTCCGAGGCCCCAGGTACCTGCTCGAGGTACCAGGCTTCGTCGAACAGCCCGCTCCGGCGAACCAAGTCGGCCTGCTCAGCCACTGTTCCATAGTCGGTTTCGTCAGCCGCGGCTATCCGGCCACCCAACCGGCCACCCAACCGGCCGACCTGACGACGGAGTTCACGATTCTCGTTTCTGAGTCTCTTGATGAGAGCGTCTCGTCGGGCGATCAGCGGAATGCGCTTGACGAGTTGCTTGACACGCAACGCGGGCCTCCGAGTCGAGTGGATGGGCAGACGAGATAGCACTGTACCCGCGCTAGGGAGCCACTCGGCGCCTCCTGCCTTGCGCTACTCGGTGGCGTCCCTAGGTGTGCCAGGCTCGGGGGTGGGGGTGCCTCTCAGTGTCAGTGGCTAACGCCGGACACCGAAGGTGTCCCGCCCGTCTCCATTCCAGTCACCCACAAGGACGACGTCGTCGGCACGACCATACCGGAGGACGACATGAGCGTCTCCGCCCGAGAGGGTGTTGCGGATGTGGTACTGCTGGCCGCGCCGAATTGCGAAAGTGTCGCGTCCGTTGCCGTTCCAGTCGCCGACGAGCACGGTGTCATTGGCGCGGCCGTAGTTGATGACGACGTCGGCGTCGCCACCGGTCATGGAGTTCTTGACGTGGTAGATGCTTCCGCGTCTTACCGCGAAGGTATCGCGTCCGTTGCCGTTCCAGTCGCCGACGAGCACGGTGTCATTGGCGCGGCCGTAGTTGATGACGACGTCGGCGTCGCCACCGGTCATGGAGTTCTTGACGTGGTAGGCGCTTCCCCGTCTTACCGCGAAGGTATCTCGCCCGTCGCCGTTCCAATCACCTACCAGGACGACGTCGTTGGCGCGACCGTAGCGGATCACGCGGAACTGCTGCCCCGGATGCCGGTCATAGACCAGGTACATGTTGCCCCGCCTCAGCGCTAACGTGTCGCGTCCGTTGCCGTTCCAGTCGCCGACGAGCACCTCGTCTGTGGATAGGCCGAGACTGAACGCAAGGTGAGCGGGTCCACCAGCCAAGTCGTTGCGCAGGTGGTACTCATCGCCATCGACTAGCGTCGCTACCTTCTCGTTGATCATCGCCATTCGTGCGTAGATATTGTTCCCTGGACATGTCGTTGACCCGACATCGCGATGGGCGAAGACGCGCGGCAGGTTCTGCCCCCTGGGCCGAGCACTCGTGCCGGGCGAGGTCATCCCGCTTGGCGTCGCCATGTCGATGCCTGCGGCGGCGAACTTCCAGGCGATGACCTCTGCCATCGTGTCGAGGATGGACTCTGGCGCATGGACTGCGGAGTAGTCGCCCAAGACGGAGATGCCTAGCGTTCCGTCGTTGAAGCCTAGGGCGTGTGCCGCCTGTGGCATCTGGCCATGCGGCGCGGCGAAGGAGCCAGTGCGGCCTTCGAAGACTTGACCGTACTTGTCCACAAGGAAGTTGTAACCGATGTCTCCCCACCCTCGAGTGACCGCGTGGAAGTGATAGATCCCTTGAACGATGGCGGGTGACTGGGCGGCGGTGTAGTTGTTCGTGCCGGCTGTGTGGTGGACGACCGCGGCACGCAGATCTCGGTTGCTAGGCGTCCAGGTCATCTTCGATTCATCCGCGCGCCAGCCTGATCGTGTGATGACACGGGGCGCGCTCGCGGTCGCGCTCGTCGGGGCCGCCATTGATGCTGTGCCGGACTCGGTGCTGTTGGTTTGTGCCTGGGTCGAGAGTTCCGCCACGTCCTCCTCGGTGGTGGCCTGGCTCTCCTCCATGGTCGGCTCTGCGGGGATGAGGTGGAGCCTGAGGTTAGACGGAAGGGTTCCCACGGGACCGACTCGCAGTTGGACCCCGGTGGCCCCGCCGACGATATAGGGCTCGGTTCCCCCGTCTTCCACATCCTCCCCGGCCTCGGGTTCAAGCTCTGACCAGGCAGTCCATTCACCTTCGGTTTCAACGCGGATCGCGATCTGTGCGCCTGGATCTTCAGGGCCATCCCATGTGGCCGCCGCCACGTAGAATTCGGGGACCTCAAGGGCGGCTGTGATGAGATCCGAAGTGGCCGCATCCGTGGCCGTGGCCGTGGCCGCGTCCGTGACCAAATCGGTCTCTGCACCGTCTTCGGTAGTGATCGCGAGAACAACGACGTCGTTGGTCTCTCCGGATGCCTCCTGGTCCGGTTCATCCGCGTCCGCCAGCGCGGCGGGCGCGGTAAGCCCCAAGGTGAGGACACTGATGATCGTGCCGTAAGCCGCTAACCGTCTTCCCCGTGTAGCCATAGCCCGAAGATAACCCGCGCTTGGTCCGAGCCCGGGCATTTACACGCCATGGATGCTCGCACCACTTTGGCGACGAGCCATCGTGCATGTGCTTGGGGCTGGCGAACGAGGCCGCGCTTTTGCGAACTCTAGCGACTCGCTGTGCACGCAGGGTTCGGCGGGTCCACACCGCACGGCATCACACAGGGAGGCCTAAACTCCACCTAGTACGATGAAGCGCTGCATGGGCCGACGCAACTACGGGAGAGTGGGACTGTACTCATGACTGGCACGGGCTGGCGGCGCCACGCTCCCTGGGTTCTCTTGGCCGCCCTGACACTCACCACACTGCTGCTCGTCAATATGCAACTCTGGACAGCCGCTGCCAACGGAATAGCCCTGATTGGGGCATTCATTGGTGTTACGCTCCTTGATTTGCGTTATAGGTGGGGGCGATTCGCGACACGAATCTACAGACTACGATCTGAAATGCGGAAGATCGGCGAGGATCTCGAAGGCGTCCGAACTGCGCTCGACGGGATCATGGAAGATAGCAATGCTGACCAACTCCGCCTTTACGGCATACTGGAGGCCGAACGAATGCGGAGCGCTGAAAGAGCCCGCGAACTACGCACAGAGTTATCGAGGACTGCAGAACGACTGGAAGATCTTCGACAGAGTCTTGCTCACGCGCCAGAGAGTCCGGGATCGTAGATGATTCGTAGGTGTGAATGTGTAAGAAGGTAGGCTAGCCGGGTATGAGCGATGATGCATCAAACTGAGAGTCCATCTGAGTCGATCAACTCCAAGTCCCGATCGCGGACGGCGCTGCCCATTCGCCTATTGGACGATTATGCGACGATCATGCGAAGTCGGGGGCCAAAAGCCGCCGCTCGAACGCTCTTGCGTCAGCGGTCGAGCGCCCTTCGTGACGTGATGGTCTATGTGGCAACCCGCGGAGCACACGCAAGTTGGGAGGGTATGCTGCGCGTCCTTGATATGCGCCGCATAGACTTCGATGAGAAATGGGCGGCTTACCTAGCGTACGCAGTCGCGCTGAGCGGGCAGGGTAAGCGAGCCCTAACCGATGCGCTCTCACTCTATGACGAACTGAGCCCTGCGGCTGTTAGTAACTACATGGTTCATTCAAAGGTTTACGCTGAGCTCTTGATGGAGTTGGGATATTACCAAAAGGCGCACGACTACTTAGGTGAAAACCCTGCATTGCGCGAACTTGAGGACGACTACCTTTGGATAGACGTCCTCAATCCGTACGTCGAGGGAGCCATTGGAAGTCGAGACGATTGGTGGCGGCTCTTCCAGGGGCGCTTCACGAAGCGAAATCTTGCCGGCCCGATTCTTAGCAGTGACGGTAACGGTGACAGTGACAGTGACGTGGTGCCCTTTGACCAACTCGATTCGCCTGCCCTGACGCCAATTACCTCTGGCCCGCTCGTCTCTGTGGTTATGACGAGTTTCCGACCTGACCGTGCCTTACGAACGGCTGTCGCATCGATCCTCAATCAGACTTGGCACAATATTGAGTTACTAATTATTGACGATTCCTCTCCGCCCGAGTTCCAACCACTGCTACGTGAACTCGAGTCGATAGATGAGAGAATTCAGGTCATTAATCTTCCCGAGAACGTTGGGACGTACGCAGCGCGTAATGTCGGCCTGCGAGAAGCCGGCGGCACCTTTATAACTGGCAGCGATTCGGACGACTGGTCGCATCCCCAACGCATAGAATTGCAACTGGCACCGATGCTTAAGCATCCTGATATCACAAGTACGGCTAGTAGAGCCTTCCCGGTATCCGAGAAGCTGCAGAATTTTCGAGTCGGCCACAGACCGTCGAAAGTGAATGTTTCATCGCTGATGATTCGACGGTCCGTGCTGGATGTGGTGGGAGAGTATGACCGCTCGCGTAAGGCAGCGGATTCGGAGTATATGGAACGTGTAGGTCGTGCAAGTGTTCCCACGCATCTAGTAGAAGAACCGCTCGCCCTTATTCGGATTAAAGACGGTTCGCTATCACGCAATGATTTTGGCCCGTTCTGGCGGCATGAGTCGAGACGGTCGTATGTTTCAGCATATCGTTGGTGGCACCGGAACTATGATATGGCAACGCAAGGGTTTATGCCGAAGGAGGCGCGCCCGTTCCCTCTTCCGGCCTCCTATTATGTGAAGAGGCAGCCAACCGGTACATATGATGTGATCTTCGCGTCGGAGTGGCGACGATACGGTGGTCCTCAAAAATCGATGATCGAAGAGATCAAAGCGCTGACTTCTGCGGGCTATAGAGTGGCGATTTGCCAAATGTATGCGGCGCGCTTTATTTCCGTATCCGATGGTGTGCATTGCCAACCGATTCAGGAGATGCTTAATTCCGGTGAAGTTGGCGAGGTCTACCTTGACGATGAGTTGACCGCAAAGTTGCTGGTTGTGAGGTATCCGCCGGTGCTGCAATTCCTTCCAGATGCGCCAACCCAATGGAATGTTCAGCGTTTGATTGTTCTTGCCAATCAAGCTCCGTCGGAACGGGACGGTTCCGACACGCGGTACAGCGTCGAAAATTGTCATAGCAACGCGAAGTCGTTCTTTGGGCGTGAGCCTCTATGGGTTCCACAGGGGCCCACAGTTCGCAGTGCTATCTCTGCTGATGTGCCAGAAGGCCACTTAGCTTCATTCGACATGCCTGGGATTCTCGCGCAGGATGAATGGTGGACGGAGAGGGTTTCCTTCCGTTCCACCCGTCCTGTTATCGGGCGACACTCGCGGGATGACCCAATGAAGTGGCCGCAGAGTAGGGCTGTTCTAGACTCAGTCTATCCTGCGGATTCCGAGTTTGATGTCCGTGTAATGGGCGGTGCGCGCTCGCTGAGCAAGGGCTTTGCTGATTGGAAGTCTCCTGCGAACTGGCTAATTTTCCCTAGAGATTATATGAGTGTGCGCACCTTCCTGAATTCTATTGACTTCTTTGTGTACTTCCAGAACGAAAACGCATACGACGCGTTCGGACGTTCGACGTTGGAAGCGCTAGCTTCGGGGTGCGTGGCAATCCTGCCCCACCACCTTGAACCAACCTTTGGTCCCGCGGGCGTGTATTGTGACCCGTTCGAGGTCCCTGATGTAGTCCGTCGATTCTACTCAGACCTAGACGCATATGTGGCTCACTCTGTTCAAGCGGTGGAGTATATCCAACAGAAGTTCAGCCATTCGTCCTATGTGCACCTGGTTGAGCGTTTGCTGGCATTGGAATAGATTTTGGATCGTTCGCAAATCGTGTTGGATTAGCGCCTGATCGGCCTGACATGTACCACTTCTGACGCCTCTCGTAAACCGCATTTAAGGCGAGCCAGCCGTCTCCTTGCACCAGGCTTCGTTGATGAGGGTTCGTGATGGTGCCAGGCTCCCGGCACTGCCGTACCCTTCGGAAGATGGAGGGTGTCGGCGATGGCCGCGGGACTAGGAGGATCAGATGCGACGTCGTGCACGGTTGTTGGGTTGGCTATTTGTAGCCGTCTTGGCGTCCGCCGGGGTGGTCGCAGTGTGGGCGGGGCGCGTGATGTGGCTGCTGGCCGCTGTGCTCGCATTAGTAGTCTTCACTGCTGCACTCTTGGTCGAACTCGGTAAACGGGCCATAGATTCGGAGAGGCTTTCGCGCGAAGTTCTACGCAGGATGCGGAAGCAGGTAGCGCTTGCAGAAAGCGGGCTTCAAGCGGAGGCAGATAGGCGTGCCGGTCTCCTCTTATTGCACGATGAACTGGCGCGGCTCAGGGTCGACATCCAATCGGATCGCGACGGTTTGCCCGTTCGAGTGGGCACGGAGATTGCCGAGCGCATCAAACGTTCACAGCCAGACCTGCTTCGTAAAGTCTCTTACGAGACCCGCGAGCAGTTGCGGGACATGGAGGCTTTTGCCTACTTATATCCCCAGGTTCATCCTGCTGCACTAATGCCGCCCCTAGGGCGTTGGTCTATGGATGTGCGCAATGTTGCGCACCTGACGGATCTTATCCGCCAGCGGGTCCCACGTCGCGTGCTTGAACTGGGGGGAGGGGCGTCAACAGTTTGGCTTGGCTATATTCTGCGAGAAATTGATGCGCGAATGTTGTCCGTGGACCACGATGAGAAATTTGCGTCGATTACTCGTGGAAACATTTTGCGTCACGGCCTCGAGGCCGTCGTGGATGTTCAGATTGCGCCGCTTAAAGAATCTGAAATCGCTGGTCGCGCAGGAAAATGGTATTCAGCAGAGTTGTTCACCGGGTGCGGTCCGATCGATTTGCTTATCGTGGATGGACCTCCGGGAAGGTCGTCCCGATTTGCTCGACTGCCAGCTATCGAGTTCCTCAAGGGCGAACTCGCGGAAGGTGCTCTCGTTGTTCTTGACGATGCTGATCGACCCGCAGAGGCGGCAGCTGTGGCGTCGTGGATCAAGGATTACGGGATGGAACAGATCGATATCGGTGTCAGCGGACTCGCGGTGCTGCAATGGTCTAGCACCTGAGGTTGACGCCGGCGAGTGTGTGGTGGCCTCCGACACGTCTGGCGTATCCAGAGCGGCGCCTAGGGAATGTGCGCCTATGCTGTGCAACGTTCGTGGCTGGGAGAAGGAGTCTGTGCGATGTTACGGGACGCGGTGGTGTTGGGCCTGGGTTATGTGGGTTTGCCGTTGGCGCAGGAGGCGGTGCGTTCGGGGTTGGGCGTGCTGGGTTTCGATGTCAGCGCGGGGGTGGTCCAGGGTCTGAACGCGGGTCGTTCGCATGTGGATGATCTCTCCGATGCTGATGTGGCGCAGATGGTGGAGGCGGGTTTTCGGGCTGATACCGATGAGTCGGTGATCGGGCGGGCTCAGACCGCGGTGATTTGTGTGCCGACGCCGTTGTCGGTTGATGGTGGCCCGGATCTGGGGCCGGTGGTTGCGGCGGGTGCGGCGGTGGGGCGCCAGCTCCGGGCGGGGATGACGGTGATTTTGCAGTCCACCACTTACCCGGGCACCACCGATGAGGTGTTGGTGCCGTTGTTGGAGGAGGGTTCGGGTTTGAGGGCCGGGGTGGATTTCCATGTGGCGTTCTCTCCCGAGCGCATCGACCCGGGTAATGCGCGTTTCGGGATGCGGAACACTCCCAAGGTGGTGGGGGGCTTGACCCCGGAGAGTACGGCGGCGGCGGTGGGTTTTTATGAGCGGTTCGTGGACACGGTGGTGCCGGCCAAGGGCCCGCGGGAGGCGGAGATGGCCAAGTTGTTGGAGAACACCTACCGCCACATCAATATCGCGTTGGTCAATGAGATGGCCCGGTTCGCCCACGAACTGGATATCGATCTGTGGAATGTGATCGATATGGCCAAGACCAAGCCGTTCGGGTTCCAGGCGTTCTATCCCGGCACCGGGGTGGGTGGGCATTGCATCCCGATCGATCCGAACTATTTGTCCTATAACGTGCGGACCCGGCTGGGGTATCCGTTCCGGTTCGTGGAGTTGGCCCAGGAGATCAATGCCACGATGCCGGGGTACGTGGCCCGGCGGGCCCAGGACATCTTGAACGAGGACGCCCTGGCCATGCGCGGGGCCAGCGTGCTGCTGCTCGGGGTGACGTACAAACCCAACATCGCCGACCAGCGCGAATCCCCGGCCGTACCGCTGGCGAAAGCCCTCCGCCGTCACGGTGCTACCGTGGCGTTCCATGACCCGAACGTGGCCCAATGGCATCTCAACGGTCACACCATGGACCGTGTGGGGGACCTGGATGCCGCCGTTGCCGAGAGTGATTTGGTGATCCTGGTGCAGGACCACGCCGAGTATGACGTCGACGCCCTGGCCAAGGCCTCCAAACGGTTCTTCGACACCAAGGGCAAAGTCACCACCCCCGGAGCGCACCGGCTGTGAGCAACGTGCGGGTGAACTCCCCTGAAGGTCCATCGGAACTTTCTCGGCTCGCAGCACAGCACGGCTTGACCAAAGTCGGTGAGCGGCCGAGCCTGACCGGGTACCTACGAGAACTCTGGGACCGACGATCATTCCTCTGGGTGATGGCGTCGTCGCGCAGTTACAGCCGTAACCAGAACAACGTCCTCGGTCAGTTGTGGACAGTCCTGAGCCCGTTGACGCTTGCAGCGGTGTACTTCGTGGTCTTCCAGTTGATCCTCGACACCAGCAGGGGTGTGGACAACTTCGTCGGCTTTCTCACCATTGGGATCTTCATCTTCCTGTCGTTCGCGGCGACGGTGCAGGCCGGGGCGAACGCGATTCTGTCCAACCTGAACGTCGTTCGGGCGCTGCAGTTTCCGCGGGCGATTCTGCCCATGTCGGTGGCTCTTTCCGAGATGCTCATGCTGCTTCCCGCCATGGCCGTGATGGTGATAATCGTGCTAGTCACTGGGGAGCCCGTTTCCTGGTCCTGGCTATTGTTGCCCGTGGCGCTGGCGATCATCCTGATCTTCACTGCTGGGCTATCAATGCTCGCCGCGCGGATCGTGGTCGCCGCGCGTGACCTCCGAAACCTGATCCCAGTGAGTGTGCGGATGTTCCGCTACATCTCCGGGGTGTTCTTCTTGATCCCGACCTTTACCTCAGGCGTCTTCGGTCTGATCCTGATGTACCAGCCCGTTGCCGTCTACCTCACGCTGGTCCGCACGATCATGCTGGATCAGTTCCCACTGGACCTGGAGTTGTGGCTTGTCGCCTTGGGCTGGGCCGTGGGCTTCTTCGTGGTCGGGTTCCTCGTCTTCTGGCAAGGGGAGGAGCAGTATGGCCGAGACTGATCCGCGCGATTTCGACGAAGTCGACCATGACTTCGACGATGACAACGACTACGGCGATCCGGAACCTGGAGAGCCCGGCCCAGCCGAACGAACGCCGTCCATCATTATCGATGACGTCCATGTGAAGTACCGCGTCTTCGGTGGCAAGAAGAAGTCCGTTGGCCCGGAGATGGGCCGGATCAAAAGGTTCTTCAATCGGAGCCGGGGGCATGTTGGAGCGGTCAACCACGTCCACGCCGTGCGGGGAGTCTCCTTCGTTGCCCACCATGGGGAATCCGTCGGTCTGATCGGGATGAACGGTGCCGGCAAGAGCACCCTCTTGCGTGCGATGGCGGGCTTGATTCCGCCCAGTTCTGGCTCGGTTTACACCGCCGGAACCTCCTCACTTCTGGGGGTCAACGCAGCGTTGATGAAGTCGCTGACTGGCGAACGCAACGTCATGATCGGTGGGCTCGCTCTGGGACTGAGCCCGCAGGAAGTGCGCGATCGCTTCGATGAGATCGTGGATTTCGCCGGGATCGGAGACTTCATCCATATGCCGATGAGCGCTTACAGTTCCGGCATGGCCGCCCGGCTTCGGTTCGCTATCTCTACCGTGGCCACACCGGACGTACTGATGATCGATGAGGCCCTAGCGACCGGAGATGCGGAGTTCAAGAAGCGTAGCCAGGAGCGCGTGAAGGAGATCAGGAAAAACGCCGGGACGGTCTTTCTGGTCAGCCACTCGATGAACTCCATCAAGGCGATGTGTGAGCGAGTGATCTGGATAGACAAGGGCCAAATGAAGGCGGACGGGCCCGTCGATGAGGTTATCAAGCAGTACCGCCAGGCCCTGAAGCGTCGGTCCTAACGGCCGTCGCATCACGACGGAATCACCATGCACGTGGAAGACCGCAAGACGAACTACCCGGTCCGAGTGGCGATCGCGGTCATCACGTACCAGCGACCCAACCTGCTAGCGCAGCTACTGCAGAGCCTGGCCGATCAACGGCTGGAGACGGAATCTCTCCAGGTTCGGATCGTCGTCGTCGATAATGATCCGAAGGCCTCGGCCGAAGGAACCGTGCAAGACGTGCAACCTGCGGTGCCCTGGGCGATCACGTATGTGGCGGAGGCTGATCCGGGAATTCCGAGTGCGCGGCAGCGTTCGGTGGACCTGTGCCCGGAGGATGACGTGGTGATCTTCGTCGACGACGACGAGATCTGCCCGCAAGGGTGGTTGCAGGCACTGATCACGCAGTGGCAGACCAGCGGTGCTGACGTCGTCACGGGGCCTGTGCATGGCATTCTGCCGCCGGACGTGCCTTCGTGGAACCGTTACTCCGATGTGCACTCCTCTCGAGGTAAGCACCGAACTGGGGAGTTGCTCACCAAGGCCTACACCAATAACACTCTCGTGACTCGAGTCGTCCTCGACGCGGTGACTCCCACCTTCGACCCGAGGTTCCGCTTCTCCGGTTCCTCCGACCTGCACTTCTTCCAGCGCGTCCATCGGGCCGGCTTCGCGATTGTGTGGTGTGAGGAAGCGGAGGTCCGTGAGCACGTGCCCCCTGAACGGACAACTCTGCGGTGGCTCGTCCGCCGGGCCTTTCGTTCCGGCGCCGGGGACACCATCAGCAGACGCCTCATCCGGCCCGGAGTTACATCAATCGTAGAAGGGTTGGCGTTCGCGACGGCTCGATTGGGAAGTGGAGTCGCGTTGATGCTCGTCGGGCTGCTTCCTGGTCAAGGGCATCATCGGATCAAGGGCGTGCGCCGTTTCTTCTCTGCTGCGGGCAGTTACGCGGGGCTCATAGGCATCAATTACAACGAGTATCGGCGGTCGAGTTAGGCGGCTGGAGAGAAGGTGATCACGCTTCTAGATCTGGGCAGCATTTGCACCCACCAAGGTAGGCTAATCTACATTAGATGCTGGCATGCGGCGAATACCGGGGGTTGATTTGGAGTACGTAGCGGAAGGGCATCTTTGAATACTCCTCGCCATGCTGCGCTGCGAGGCCCGGACGTGCGAAGGTTCCGTCCGGAGATCGAGGGCCTTCGAGCCATAGCAGCGATCCTGGTTGCGATCTATCACGTATGGTTCGGGAGGGTCTCCGGAGGTGTGGATGTCTTCTTCCTCATCGCGGGATTCCTCATCACTACATCGCTGCTCGGCCAAGTCGAGCGCTTTGGCCGTGTGGATGTTCGCCGGTATCTGTCGCGATTGGCCAAACGCCTGCTACCAGCTTCGGTGACGGTCCTCTTCGCCGTCCTGATTGCGACGCGCATATGGATGCCGATCACACGCGAAAGCGCCACGTACTCTGAAGTCCTGGCCTCGATCTTCTATCTGGAGAACTGGGCATTGGCTTCTCAAGCGGTTGACTATCTGGCCCGCGAAACTCCCAGTAGTCCAGTTCAACACTTTTGGGCAATGTCCATCCAAGGCCAGTTCTACTTGATCTGGCTGGCTGTGTTTGCAGTTGCCCTCTGGATTGGACGCCGAAATTTCCGGCGGTCGCTGACCTACGTCGTAATGACACTATTTGTCGTCTCGTTTGTGTACTCGATCTACCTAACTGAGGCGAACCAGCCATTCGCCTACTTCCACACGGGAACACGAGTGTGGGAGTTCGCTGCGGGTGGGCTACTAGCCCTCGCCATTACTCGAATCCGCATCCTGCCGGGTGCATGGGGTGCCCTAGTCAGCTGGGTCGGCTTGGCGATGATCGTTGTCACCGGATTCGCGCTCCCAGTTGCTGATGCTTTCCCGGGTTTCGTGGCGCTCTGGCCCCTAAGTGGTGCGGCGCTTGTTCTGATTGGAGCAGGATCTCGAAACCCGTTTGGTGCCGACCTTCTCCTATCATCCCGACCACTGGTCTACATCGGAGGCGTCTCCTATGGGCTTTACCTGTGGCACTGGCCGGTGCTGACCTTCTACCTGTTGCGTAGCGGCGAGGCCACCGCGGGCCCTCTGGCAGGTGTTGTGATCATCGCGTCGGCGTTCCTGCTCGCGATCCTGACCACCCGGTTCGTGGAGCGTCCTATCCGTTCGGGCACCGGGATCAAAGGGTTGGTGAACCGAGTCTTCCCGAGGCGGGAGTTGGCCCTTCCAGCCGTGGGCATCGTGAGTGTCTTGGCGATGGCGGCCGCGACCGTGGGGATGAGCGCCTACGCGGATCGAGGGGTATCGGCGCAGGTCGAAACGGGTTCCGGGGATCACCCGGGCGCAGCGGTGATCCTTGACGGTCATAGTCCCTTCCGAAACTACTCAGTTGAGCCCTTACCGAGGCTCGCCGAGGCTGCTGATGATCGGGCTGACGTGTCGACGAACGGCTGTCACCAAGGGCTGTATGAGCCGGAACTCATCACATGTGAGTACGGCCGAGCGGATGCTGACGTCGTCGTGATGCTGGTAGGAGGTAGTCATTCAGCGCACTGGTTTCCAGCCCTCGAAGTGATTGCGGATGCCCGTGAGTGGCGACTGGTCACTGCAACGAAGAGTTCCTGTCTCTTCAGTACGGATCCACCAGGCTCGGGCCAGCAACTGCAATCGTGCAGTGAATGGAACGATGCACTGTTTGCCGAAATTGTTGAGGAAGCTCCAGATCTTGTTCTTATGACGGCCACGCGGGGTCAAGGCCGCGAGGAACATGTACCTGAGGGATACGTCCAGATGTGGCGGGCGTTGGAGGACCACGACATTCACATCGCGGCACTTCGCGACACTCCTCGCTTCGACTCTAATCGCATTGACTGCCTCGCCCAGCACGGAATCGAGACTGCCGCATGTGATGAACCGCGTGAGTTGCACCTAGCCGACGAGAATCCGACTAGTGAAGTCGTAGCCAATCTCTCCAACGTCTCTGTTATCGACCTCAACCAGTACTTCTGCGACTCGACATGTGACGCGGTCATTGGCAACGTTGTGGTCTATTACGACGCACACCACATTACGGCTACCTACGCGCGTAGCGTGGCACCGATGTTTGAGGTTGAACTGGTCGGGGTGCTCGATCGACGTGCAGCGTGAACAAAATGGTTCAGAAATCCCGTCAAGCCGTCCCGCACGGCGGTGAACCAGGGGCAAGTCGTGCCCACGGCCATGGGGCTAGAGCGATCGGTTCAGGAACTGGGGCCTACAGATTCCATGCCATGCTGGGCGGTTCGTAGGCTGCTATCGTCCACGGACCCCCCAGTGCGAGGAGGAACCATTTCACTCGCGAGTATGCGTGATCTGGCCGGTGTAGCCAGGCGGCGATTGATGTTCACCTACCGCGTGCGTCGCCGCGTCGTCAGGACGGTTCACCACGCCGCTGAGCGCCTCACGTTGCTGCAGCGCCTTCTTCCGAATGAGGCCATGCGCGCCTCACAACTGGCCGACAACCTGGAAGTGGCAACGCACCAGGCGCGGTTCGTCGTGGCCCATCGGGAGCCGCAGGTGACGGTGTGGCACCTGGCCGCCCAGACCGCAGATGACGTGGCAGACGCGCTCCGGTCAGCCGGCGTGCAGTTCTTCGCCATGCACCGTCCAAATACACGGCTCTCGCGGTGGGGCGTGCCGCGGCACCAATTGGCACGTGCAGTCATGGCGATGGGGCAGGACCTGGGTAACCGCGCCTTCTACTATCAACTCGCTCCACGGGCACCAGGGCGGTTGGTCGCGAAGGGCCTCACCGCCGAGGAATTGGCCACCACCGAGGAGTTCCGGATCTTCCGGTACGTCCGGTGCGGGATCACCGGGCGGATCTACGGCGCAGCCGAGGGCTGCAGCATTGCCGTCTGGGATGAGGACGACGAGCGCGACACCTTCTTCACCCTCGACCGGGGCAGCATCACCCAGGAGATCGACCGCACTGAGTCCCTCCCGTTGGCTACCCGGCTCCGATGGGACGGCCGGCCCGAGCCGGTTCTCGCCGGCGTGCAGAGGGATGCGTCCTCGATCGAGTTCCCAATCGACGCGGTCTATCTCTGGGTCGATGACTCCGATCCCCGGTGGCGGGCGAGGAGATCCGAGGTGCGACGTTCCTTGGGAATGGAGGACTCGTCCGGGGCGGCAAGCGATGAGACCATCGCAGCGCACCGGTTCCGCGACCGGGGCGAGTTGCGCGCGTCGTTGCGGTCACTGCAGATGTACGCGCCGTGGATTCGGAACATCTACCTGGTGACGGACCAGCAGCGACCCGAGTGGCTCGACGCCGACCACGGACGCATCACGATCGTGGACCACCGCGAGATCTTCACCGACCCCGGTGTGCTGCCCTCCTACAACTCGCACGCGATCAGTTCACAGATACACCGGATTCCTGGGTTGTCCGAGCGATACCTCCTGATGAACGACGATGTGATGTTCAACCGTCCGGTGACGCCCTATCACTTCTTCACCCCGACCGGTGCCTTGCGGATCTTCTTCTCCCGAAGCCGCAGACCGGACATCTCACGTAGCCGGCAGACGTCCCTGGAACGCGCCCGCTCGAACTCGGCAGACCTTCTCCAGCGCGACTTCGGCCGGCACGCCTCACTTCTCTTCGGACATGTAGCCGTGCCGCAGCGCAAAGACATCGCCGAAGAGTTGGAGCAGCGCTATGCCGAGGAGATTGCACGAACCGTAGCCAGCCCGTTTCGGGCGGAAACCGACGTGGTGGTCAACTCCTGGCTCCACATGTACACCGCGCTGTTCACCGGACGCGGAGTGAGTTCGAGGATCCGATACGGCTACTTCAATGTGGGACGGCCCGAAGTCCGGGAGAAAATGGAGCGGGAGGGGTATACGAGGCGGTTCCAAATCGTCTGCCTCAATGACGTGCCCCCGCCAGGTGGTGAGGACGACGCCGACCCGGAATGGCTCGCCGACTGGTTGATGCAGGCCTTCCCGATTCCGGCACCGTTCGAGTTGCCTTCCGGCCGTTAGCGGTACCGCGCCCCCGTCTTGATCTACCCCTCAAGGTGTGGTCCCCTCCCGGGCTGGGTAGCCTGTCGAGCCAACAGATCGGAGCC
The DNA here is from genome assembly GCF_049725185.1 of Pseudactinotalea sp. Z1748. Taxonomy (NCBI): domain Bacteria; kingdom Bacillati; phylum Actinomycetota; class Actinomycetes; order Micrococcales; family Cellulomonadaceae; genus Pseudactinotalea; species Pseudactinotalea sp. Z1748. The sequence goes on from NZ_JBMPQB010000002.1 coordinate 613,139, forward strand.
GTGCGAAGTGGATGATGTAGCGCTCGTGGTGCGGGTGCAGGATGACGACCTCGCAGACTTCCAGCACCTCTCGGCGCGTGCAGTACAACTTCGCAAGGTCGGATTCGGGCAGCTCTCCTTCGCGGCGAGGGAGCACGTCGCCCGGCACCTGAGGAGGTTGCTTCCCCTATCTGACGGAATCGAGATCCTCTCCCTGCCCGCTGGCGGCTGGTGGGATCATCTCGCGCGGGCGTCGCGGTGCTCGTTCCTGGCGACGATCTCGATCTCTGACCTTGACGATGACGTGAGCCCCGGGCGAGTCCTCCGTGACGTCACCACTGCGCGCGAGGCTGCGCGGGACGTGGCGCGTCACACTAACGAGCCGATCTTCTTGGCCCTCCCGTGGTCCGACCGGGCACTCACCGCCGCCTACGTCGATCACGTGCTCGAAACCCCGTCAGACGAACAGATCGTCAACTATGCCGGGCACGTTGCGCTCAGCGCGAGCCGGGTGATCGCCGAAGGGGTCGATCGACGGGCTGGAGCGATGCAAGTCCAAGTGCTGCTTGATCTGCCTCTCACCCAGCCGGCGCCGTGGCGGGTCTCGATCACAGCAGGAACGTCACAGTGCCTCGTAGCTGAGTCCGCACCAACCGTGCTGCGACGGTTCGATGTCCGGAAAGGGACGCTCCAGCGCCATCGCATCGAAGCGGAGGTGCCGCTTCGTCACGTTCCCGACGGCACCTACCCCCTCGGCGTCCGCCTACTCGATGCAGCTGCGGTGCCAGCCAGGAGCCGCCCGCTCCGACCGAGTGCCGGCGCCACCGCCTGCGCGCGTACTGTCAGCACCGCCTGGCTCGATGCCGGGCAGCGACGGCAGTTGCGCTACCTCATCCGCCCCATCGGGCGACGGGGCGAGCGGTTGGGAGTCACCGTGCAGCACGGCGTGGGCAGGACAGCGGCATGGCGGTGGCGGGCACGGCGATTGCGTGACGACGTGGCTCACGTGCTGCACGGCCCCGGCGGCCGGCGGATGCGGCTCCTGGGCCTGTTGCGTCTGCTCAGTTCGCCGCTGTTCCTCCGGCGTCGGCCCTACGTGATCGGGGAGCGCCCCGGGTTCGCAGACGACAATGGGCTACACCTCTTCCGGCACCTACGCAGGGTGGCCCCGCGCCGGCCGGTGTACTTCATCCTGGACCGGCACGTAGCCCAGTACCGGGAGCTGCGCAGGCTCGGCCACGTCCTGCCGCATTCTTCCTGGCGTCACCGGCTGCTGATGCTCCACGCCGAGGTACTGGCCGATTCCCACTCGCTGAAGTACCTGGTGCCGAAGGGCTGGCCGAGACGGAACTATGAGCGGCACCTCGCCTGGCGGATCGGAGCCATCCGGGTATTTCTGCAGCACGGCATCCACCTCAGTCCCGAAGCGGTGAACCGCCGTAGCACCGGATACGACATGATCGTCACGAGTGTCCACGATGAGACCGTGGCCCTGGAGGAGGCGACCGGCTACACGAACCAGCTGGTCGAGACGGTTCTGCCGAGATTCGACGCTCTCATTCCGCACACCTCTACCCACACGATCCTGGTGATGCCCACCTGGCGGCGCTACTTGCCCTCCCCAGGGTCTTCGGATACCGACCCGTTCGAAGGCTCCGCCTACGAACGGTTCATCTTAGGACTGCTCCACAACCCCTCACTCAACGAGGTGCTGACGGCATACGACTACCGCCTGCTGGTGGTCCCGCACGTCAATATCGCACGAGCCATGACCGGATACGAGTCGGGCCACGAACGGATCACCCTCGACACGGCCCCGCGGAGGTCGGTGCAGGAACTGCTCCTCGACTGTGATGCGCTGATCACCGATTACTCCTCGGTGCATTTCGATGCCGCGTACATGGGCAAGCCGGTGATCTACGCTCGATTCGACGAGGCCGAGTACGAGGCCAGGCACGCCCGTCGGTCATGGTTCAACTTCGACCGTGATGGGTTCGGTCCGGTAGTGCGCAGCCTGGAAGACCTCACCGCCCAAGTCGAGAAGGTGCTGGCCCGGGATTGTGTTCGGGAAGACGAGTACGACAAGCGCGCGAAGCGGTTCTTCGGCACCATCGATCACCACAACACCGAGAGGGTGGTCCAGACGATCGATGATCTGATTGCCACGAGCAGGAGCGCGCTTCGCTAGCGGGTCGCCCAGCCGCAGTTTCAGATCCGCCCGGTCCGCACTGAGTGCCACGCCGCCCCGGCCAGCGCCACGGCGGCCCGCGGTACGGAGAGCCCTTCGTGACGCCGGTACAGCGCCCAATTGTGCGGGATCAGGGCCACCTTGTTCGACGACAACGAGCCCGCCCGCCCGGCCCGGTAGATCGCCAGGGGTTCCCGGACACTCTTGGCGATCACGCCTCCGCGCATGATGTCCAACCAGAGCGCATAGTCCTGGCGTTTGCGCAGGTCCGGCATCAGTCGTGTACCCAGCACATCGCGGGCGTACATCGCCGTGAGCGCCCCGATGCGGTCCTGCAGGAGCATCGCGCGGTAGTCCACCTGCGCCGGTGCCCACACCACCCGGTCGTTCGGGACGAAGTCAGCGGCCTCACCGCTCCAGTCCCCGCCGACTTTGTAGTAGGAGGTGAACGTCAGCGGGGTGGCAGCGGTGGCAGCGAAAGCCACCTGGCGCTCCAGTTTCACCTCCAACCACAGATCGTCGGAGTCCAGGAACGCCACATAGTTGCCGCGGGCGCGGCGGATCGCGGCATTTCGCGCCCGAGCAGCACCGCCCGAGGTGGGCATGCGCTCCGGGCGGACCCGTTCGTCGTCATCGGCGAAGGCCTGCACCTGCTCCCAGGAGTCGTCCGTGGAGCCATCGTCGGTGATGAGCAGTTCCCAGTCGGTATGTGTTTGGGCGAGCACGGACCGCACCGAGGCGCCCAGCGTGGTCGATGAGTTGTGCACCGGCATGATGACCGAGACCAACGGCATACCTCACCCTTTCCTCGGTGGCCGACCCGACCCGGTGGCATCGTAGGACCTCCCACGGAGCCGCACGCTCAACCACGGTACCGGCACATCGGTGGCCTTACTTATGCCAGCCGCGGCCGCAACTCAGTCGCTACAGTTCAGTAATGCGCAGGATTCTCGTCACCGGCGGTGCCGGCTTCATCGGTTCCAACTTCGTGCACTACCTGGTGGAGCACACCGACGCATACGTGGTGGTGCTAGACAAGCTCACCTACGCGGCCTCGCCGGAGGCGCTGGAGCCGTTGCCGGCCGATCGCGTGGAGTTGGTGGAAGGGGATGTCACCGACACGGGCCTGGTGGATTCGTTGGTGGGCAGTCTCACCGGCGCCGAGGACGCCGTGGTCCACTTTGCGGCGGAGTCACACAACGACAACAGCCTGCGCGATCCCAGTCCATTCATCCGCACCAACATCGTGGGCACCTTCGAGATTCTGGAGGCGGTCCGCAAGCACGGGGTGCGGTTGCATCACGTGTCCACCGATGAGGTGTACGGGGACCTCGAGTTGGATGATCCGGCACGGTTCACCGAAACCACCCCCTACTTGCCCTCGAGTCCGTACTCGGCGTCCAAGGCCGGTGCCGACCACCTGGTGCGGGCGTGGGTGCGTTCTTTCGAGGTGGCGGCCACGATCAGCAACTGCTCGAACAACTACGGTCCCTGGCAGCACATCGAGAAGTTCATTCCCCGCCAGATCACGAACGTGCTCGCCGGGGGCCGGCCCAAACTCTACGGGGCTGGTGAGAACGTGCGGGACTGGATCCACGCGGCCGATCACTCCTCGGCGGTGTGGACCATCCTGAACCGGGGGCAGATCGGGCACACCTACCTGATCGGTGCCGACGGGGAACAGAACAACCTCGAGGTGGTCCGGATGATCCTGAGCATCCTGGGCCGCCCGGAGGACGACTTCGACCACGTCACCGACCGCGCCGGGCACGACCTGCGGTACGCGATCGACTCGACCAAGTTGCGCACAGAACTGGGCTGGGAGCCGCAGTTCGCGGACTTCCGCGCCGGGCTGGCGGACACGATCGAGTGGTACCGGGCGAATAGCGAATGGTGGCGCCCGCACAAGGACGCGGTGGAGTCGGAGTACGCGGCCCGGGGACAGTGACGTGGCGGGCCCGAACGAACTGGCCGTGCACGGCACCGCCGTCCCCGGCCTGTTGGTCCTGGACCTGACGGTTCACGGGGATGCCCGCGGCTGGTTCAAGGAGAACTGGCAGCGGGCCAAGATGGTCGCCCTCGGGCTACCGGACTTCGCACCCGTGCAACATTCGGTGGCGTACAACGCCGCCGCCGGGGTGACCCGGGGCATCCACGCCGAACCCTGGGACAAGCTGGTGTCGATCGCCCACGGCAGGGCTTTCTGCGCATGGGTGGACCTGCGCGAAGGGCCGGGGTACGGCGCTGTGCACACCGAGGAACTCGATGAGGGTAAAGCGGTGTTCGTGCCCCGCGGGGTCGGCAACTCCTACCAGACCCTGGTCGATGGCACCGTCTACTCCTACCTGGTGAACGCGCACTGGTCCCCGGAAGCGTCCTACTCCCACCTCAACCTCGCCGATGAGTCGGTGGCGATCCCATGGCCCATCCCGCTGGGTAGTGCGGAGATCTCGGAGAAGGACCGCAACCACCCCCGCCTTGCCCAGGCCAGCCCGGTGACACCTGCGCGCACGGTGATCCTCGGCGCCACCGGGCAACTGGGCACTGCACTGCAGGCGGCGCTGCCGCACGCGCACGCACTGTCCAGGCAGGAGGTGGACCTTTCCGACCCCTCGGCTATCGCTGACCTCGACTTCAGCGACGTCGGGGTGGTGATCAACGCCGCCGCGTTCACGGCGGTGGACCAGGCCGAGACCCGGCAGGGTCGAGCGGCGGCGTGGGCCGTGAACGCCACGGCGGTCGCTGCGCTGGCCCGGGCGGCCCAGGAGCACCGCTTCGCGCTGGTGCACTACTCCACCGATTACGTCTTCGATGGGCACGGCGGGTCAGGACCGGGGGGCGCCTACCTCGAGACCGACCCGATCAGCCCGGTCAGCACCTACGGGCAGAGCAAGGCAGCCGGGGAGGCTGCGGTGCAGCAGGTGCCGCAGCACTACCTGATCCGGACCTCCTGGGTGGTAGGGGAGGGCAGGAACTTCGTCCACACCATGAGGTCCCTCGCCGAGCGGGGCGTACAACCGAACGTGGTGGACGACCAGGTGGGTCGGCTGACCTTCACCTCAGATCTCGCCGCCGCCACCGTCCACCTGCTCAACTCGCGTGCTCCCCACGGCACCTATCACGCCACGAACAGCGGAGAACCGGCCAGTTGGGCAGAGATCGCCCGCCGCGTGTACACGCTCGCCGGCCGTGACGACGGTGACGTCCACGCGGTGTCCACGTCGGAGTATCTGGCGGGCACGGACCAAACGGTCGCGCCACGACCGGCGATCAGCACCCTGGACCTGGCGAAACTGGAAAACACGGGACTGACGATGCCCGACCAGTGGGACGCGTTGGAGCAGTATTTAGCTGGCTAGACAACCTCAGCGCACGACTACGCTCTCGCATTGAGCGAAAGGAGGAGCCGTGCTCGTCCGGATACGAGGCAGCGAACGAAACTACGCCTGGGGTTCGACCACCACCATCCCGCAGTTGATCGGTCGCGAACCCGGGACTGAGCCGGTGGCTGAACTGTGGTTCGGCGCCCACCCGGCCGCACCCTCGACCCTGCCCGACCGTGCCGGAGTGAACCTGCGCGAGTACCTGCTGACCGAGTTCGAGACCGCGCTGGGGCGGCACGCACTGGCCAGGTTCGGCCAGCACTTGCCCTACCTCCTCAAACTCATTGCCCCCGCCCGCCCGCTGTCGTTGCAGGTACACCCGAACCTGGCGCAGGCCCAGGCCGGGTTCACCGCCGAGGAGTCCGACGGGCTCCCGCGCGACGGCGCCACCCGCCTGTATCCGGACCCCAACCACAAACCCGAACTGCTCTACGCGATAACTGAGTTCCGCGCCCTCTGCGGGTTCCGCACCCCACGCCGGGCCCTGGAACTGGTCAGCGGGCTGGATGCCCCGCTGGCCCGGAAACTGGCCGGGATCCTGGCAACCGACCCCACTGCAGTTGGGGTACGCACGGCAGTCACCGAACTGCTCACCCCCGGTGCGGTGCCCGCGGCGGAGACTCGCGCCGTCGTGCGGGCTTGTGCCGAGCGCAGGGGGGCTCGCGGCGCATCGGTGCGAATCGATGCGATCGTGGCTGAACTCGGGGCAACTCACCCCGGGGACCCCGGTGCGGTCGCCGCGCTGTTGCTGAACCCGGTCACGCTGGCACCGGGGGAGGCGCTGTTCATCCCTGCCGGAACCCTGCATGCCTACCTGCAGGGCCTGGGTGTGGAGTTGATGGCCAACTCCGACAACGTCCTGCGCGCGGGCCTGACCAGGAAGCACATCGATCCCGAAGCGGTGCTGAGCACCATCGACTATGTCACCGCGCCGCCGGTGCGCATCGCCCCGGAGATCACCGGACCCACGCGGACCTTCTATGCCCCGGTGGAGGACTTCGAGATGTCCATCACCACCCTGGGAAGCAACGGTGCGGTGGAGATGCCAGGGCGAGGACCGCGGATCGTGCTGTCCATCTCCGGGCAGGCGCAGGTATGCACCACCGACGCCGGGCCGGTTCAACTGGGCCCGGGGGAGGCGGTGTTCGTCCCGGCCACGGCCGGCCACGTGATCGCCGACGGCGATGCGCACCTGGTGCAGGCCGCAGTGCCGTGAGTTCCTATGAAATCGGCAGAGGGTGCGATCCTTTGGGTATCGATAGTGTCCCGGACATGAGCATGCCAGTGAACTCGTGGCCCGATCACTTCTCGCCCACGGTGGTACGCGGTGCGCACGGTAGTTCTGCACTCTCCAGTCTCAGTGTTGCGCTGGAGGCGTGGCGGCGCGGCTTGACCGTCACCTTCCACAGCCACGACTTGGAGTGGTATTCGATCAGCAGCGACGAGCAGAATGTCCGCTTCAACTTCGCCCGGCCCGATTCGATCACCAGCCAAGCCGACACCCAAGTGATGGCCCGGAAATGGGATACCAACCGGGCCTTGGAAGCAAGCGGCGTGCCGGTGCCGAAAGGGGTTCTCCTGGCGGCGGGATCGGTTACGGAGCAGGAGTTGCGCGAACAGGCTGACACTCTCGGCTACCCCCTCGTACTCAAGCCGAATAGAGGGTCGATGGGCCGAGGCGTATTGGTGAATCTGCGCACGTGGGAGGAACTCAAGGCTGGATTCGATCACCTCGTGGGTCCCTTGGGGAAGAAGGAGGTCCTGATGGAGACGCACCACGAGGGTGATGATCACCGGCTGCTGGTCATCGGCGACCGCATGGTCGCCGCAGCTCGACGAGTTCCCGCCAACGTGACGGGCGATGGCGAGCACACCATCTCGGAACTCATTCGATTGAAGAACAAGTCTCGTGCCGGGAACCCGTTCCTCTCGACCGGACCGATCAAAGTCGATTACGAGGTCCTGGGATGCTTGCGAGAACAGGGCCTGGAGCCCGATACCGTGCCGTCGGCAGGGCGGTACATCTACTTGCGCAAGATTGCGAACGCGTCCGCGGGCGGTGACGTTATCGATGTCACCGACGACATGCCGGACGAAGTCAAGGATGCGGCAGTCAGGGCAGTACAGGCGATACCAAGAACGGTGATCGCCGGTGTAGACGTCTTGTATGGGTCCGATACGTTGTCGAACACCGAGTACACCATCATCGAGTTGAATCCTCGTCCGCACATCGGGGTGAACATGTATCCGTCGGTCGGCACCGGTCCTGACGTACCGCGGGCGTACATCGACTACCTGTTTCCGACGAGTTCGCGACGGGAACTGCCGGGCGACCGACTTCTCAAGTTCAATCTGCAGACGATCCGTGAGCCGTTGCGGACCGGCGTGGCCGACGGGGTGACGGTCGCGAACCTTCCGGATCACGACTTCCCCTATCGCCGGCGCTTCCGACTGCAGGAAGGCGCCAACACTCGAAGGATCAGCCGTGGCCAGCGGCGCAATCTGCTAGCGATCGCGCGCCGTGACGGCGTGGCGGGCTACATGCGTCCGGTCAAAGAGGCCAGCAGTAAGCGGAAGCGCACGTTCTTGAGGACCCTACGTCGCCGGCTGTTAGAGCGTTCCATCCCCGAGGTCGGCTCCGCCGTCGAAGTTGTGCTGGCCGGCGCGGACGAGCAGTCCACGCGCCGCATGCGGGTGGCCATCAGCAAGCATCTCGGCGCTCTGGATCAGGGGCAGGAGTGGAGACGTGTACTGACCACGGGATTCTCCATCGACCCAGCACTCGTATCTTCTGCCGGTAGGCAGGAGCAGGAGTAGCCTCTGCGCAGCAGAACTGTTCAGGAGGGACCGATGAACGAACCTGCCGACACGGCCCGCGCCTCCCGGATCCGGGAGAGTTTCACCGGACGCAACGCCTTCATCCTGGTGGCCATCGGCTCTGCCGTGGGCCTGGGGAACATCTGGCGGTTCCCCTACGTCACCTACGAGAACGGTGGGGGCGCCTTCCTCATCCCATACTTGGTCGCGCTGCTGACGGCCGGTATCCCGATCCTGCTGTTCGATTACGCCATCGGCTACAAGTTCCGCGGGTCCCCGCCGATGGCGTTCAAACGGCTGCACCCCAGTGCCGAGGCCATCGGCTGGTTGCAGGTCGGCATCTGCTTCCTGATCGCCATCTACTACGCGGCCATCATCGCCTGGGCGGCAATGTACACCTGGTTCTCCCTGACCCAGGCCTGGGGTGATGATGCCGAGGGCTTCTTCTTCGAGACGTTCCTGCAGTACGACGGCGGTGGCGCCGAGGGCAGCGGCATCTCGGTGGACTTCGTGGCCCAGGTCGGCTGGCCGCTCATCGTGGTCTGGGTGGTGCTCCTGCTCGCCCTGGGCAGCGGGGTCCGCCGCGGCATCACGAAGATGTCCACCATCGGAATCCCACTGCTGTTCCTGATGTTCCTGATCCTGGTGGCCTACTCGCTGACCTTGGACGGCGCCACCGAAGGTCTCAACGCCCTGTTCACCCCCGACTGGGCGGCGTTGACCAGCGGCACGGTGTGGATCCAGGCCTATGGGCAGATCTTCTTCACCCTCTCGGTGGGCTTCGGCATCATGATCACCTACGCCTCCTACCTGAAGCGCAAGTCGAACGCCACGGGATCGGGGCTGGTGGTCGGGTTCACCAATTCCTCCTTCGAACTGCTGGGGGCCATCGGGGTGTTCTCCGCGCTGGGCTTCCTGGCCGTCGCATCCGGTACCGCTGTGGACGAGGTGGCCTCATCCGGGCTGGGCCTGGCGTTCGTGGCTTTCCCCACCATCGTTTCCGAGGCACCGGCTTCGACGCTGGTCGGGGTGCTGTTCTTCGGCGGCCTGACGATGGCCGGTCTGACCTCGCAGATCTCCATCTTGGAGGTGGTGATCTCGGCGGTGAAGGACAAGACCGGCTGGGCGAGGGTGACCACTGTGGCGATCGTCGGCGGAGCCACCGCGGTGATCTCCATCGTGCTGATCGGAGGCGCCTCCGGTGTCACCCTCCTCGATGTGGTCGACGCCTTCTCCAACAACATCGGCATCGTCGGAGCCGCGTTCCTCTCCCTGGTGCTGGTGGGTTGGGTCTACCGGCGGCTGGGCACGCTCACCGCGGCGTTGAACGTCTACGGCTCGGTCAGGATCGGCCGGACCTGGAAGGTCATGGTTGGTGTTGTGCTACCGGTAGTGCTGGCGGTGCTGCTGGTGGTGGACATTCGCGACAAGATCACGGAGGGCTACGGCGGCTTCGACGACTGGGTTGTGACGACCTTCGGCTGGGGGGCCCTGGGCCTGGTGCTGGTGATGGCGATCGTGCTGAGTCTCCTGCCGTGGCGGGGAGTGTCCGCCATGCACCTGGAGGACCCCGATCGGGACGAGGCCGGAAAGGAGAGGGTCTGAGATGGACACCCCGGCAATCATCATGATGATCGTGGCCCTGGTCACGGTCTGGGGCGGTATGGCCGCCGCGATCATCCACCTGTCCCGCCACCCCGAGGACGACGACACTGGCTCGCCGCCCTGACCGGCTCGATAGGTGCATCTGCGCGCACCTGGTGCCAGACTGGATGGTGCTGGTGGTGACGGCCACCACCACTGCACATGTGGGAGGTCGCAATGCGAGCGAACATCGGTGATCGTGTCGTGATCGAATCTGCACAGGTGGGTCAGCCACCTCGCGACGGTGAAGTGCTGGAGGTGCGCGGTCCCGACGGCGCCCCGCCGTGGGTGGTGCGCTGGAGCGGTGAGGACGCGGGCAACCTCTACTTCCCCGGGCCCGACACCCGCGTGAGCCCACCTGGGAAGGACTGAGCGACAGCCCGAGCCAACCCCTGGGCGGATGAACCGCCAGGGATGGCTGCGCGAGCGAACCGAATCAGGCAAGATCGGGGTATGGAACTGCACCTGACCGGAGACGTCCAGGCCGATGAGTTGCTCAGCCGCGATCCATTGGCGCTGATCATCGGGATGCTGCTGGATCAGCAGGTGCCGATGGAAACCGCCTTCGCCGGGCCGCACAAGATCCACGAGCGTCTCGGCGGACTGGACGCTGGGCAGGTTTCGGCCATGGACCCGGAGGAGTTCAAGCAGATCTGCGCCACCCCACCGGCGGTACATCGCTTCCCGGGATCCATGGCCGGGCGCATCCAGGCCCTGGCGCAGATCATCGTGGAGGAATACGACGGCGACGCCGCTGCGATCTGGACGCGCGGTGAGCCTGACGGGCCGGAAGTGCTGCGCCGGCTCAATGCCCTACCCGGTTTCGGCAAGCAGAAGGCCGCGATCTTCCTGGCGCTGCTGGGCAAGCAGTACGGCTACACCGGCGCCGGGTGGCGCGAGGCCACCGGGGACTACGGCCACGAGGGTGCCTACCGGTCCATCGCCGACGTGGTGGACGAGGACTCATTGCAACGCGTTCGCCAGACCAAGAAAGCCGCCAAGGCCGCGGCGAAGAAGGGCTGAAGTAGCGCACATGGCGGTGCCGGACAGCACGGACTTCTTGGAAGACCACATCAGAGCCGCGGCTCTGGACCTGTACCACTCCTCGTCACTCAAACGACACATCCCGGCTTCGAGAGTCCTGCAGCACGCCCAACAGATCCGCCTGGGGATACCGGATAGCAGGTCCGCGCACACCAGCGAGATCCGACGGGTGGACTCCGTTCCCAACTTGGCGTGGGTCTGTTGCATCCGAGGAACTCACCACTCCTTCGTGATCGGCCCGCAGGTCGAGGCCGCGGAAGGGTTCGTCTTCGAAGGCGCCTGGGACGGCGACTACGGCCAGGGCCAGATCCACAGGACGGACTACGCCTTCGGGTCCGGTGCCCGGCTGGGCCGCTACGTCGTCTTCGTGCCGCCGAAGCACTGTTGGGAGTACCTCTACGTTCTGACCGACAAGCGCGACAACCGGGTGATCGTGTCCAACAGTGCGACGTTCGCGCTCACCCACGCCGGAGTGCGCCCTGACTCTCCCTTCGTCCGGCAGGTTTTCGAGGTACTCAGACCAAGCACGAACACCGCGACGGCGGCGGGTTTCGATCGCTATGACCCGGTGGTGGCGTCTGATGAGGAGTACACCTTCAGCCGGATGATGTTCCACAACTTCGTGGTGCACGACGGCAAGGTGCAACTCGCGCCCACCGCGCCCTCGGTTCAGTTCTCGGACTACTCGCACTACCGGGAGTTCCTCTCCGGTTGTATCCAGCGCCTTGCTAAGAATGCGTCGGATGCGCGACGACGAACCACCTTCACGCCGATCACCCCGCTCTCGAGCGGATACGACTCCACCGCGACAGCCGTGCTGGCCAGCGAACTCGGCTATCGTGATGCCGTCACCCAAGACCTTACGATCAGGGGCACCTTCGATTCGGGTCAGCGCACCGGTGCCACCCTCGGGATGAACGTCGAGGTGCGCCACCATCTGCTCGGTACCGAGCCCCTGCAGCGGATGGGTGTGCGGGTGGCCGACGGAGGGGAGCTTGACCTCTACGGGGAATTCCTTGCGACGCCGGGCCTGGGTGATGACGTCATGCTGGCCACGATGGAGTCGGCGCTGCAGGGCCGAATGGTTCTGAACGGGGCCATGGGGGATGCGTTGTGGAGGCGGCGCTCGGTCCAGGCCCCTGGGCTGCCGGTCTCGGTGCCGTATGGCAAGAGCGTGACGGAGTTCCGGCTGCGAACCGGGTGGATCTTCGTTCCCGTTCCCGCACTGGGTGCGCGGTTCCCCCGCAGCATCCAGCGGATCACCAGGGATCCGGAGATGCACGCGTGGACACTCCACGGCCCGTACGACAGGCCGATACCTCGGCGCATCGCCGAGGAGGCGGGGGTGCAGCGGGGAAGTTTCGCCACCGGGAAGGCGGCCGCGAACCCAACGGTGGAAGCGTCGCCGGGCATGGTCATGCAGTCTGTCGCGTACGTGGCGGAGCGCTACGCCCTCGGCTGAGGGCCTGCTGGTCAGGCCCCGTCCCGCTGCGCCGCGCGCAGGATATTGCGGGCCATGGTGGGGAAGATCAGCGCGTGAAAGGGCACCAACACCCCCCAGTACAACCGGCCCAGCAGGCCACGAGGGAAGTAGATCGCGCGCTGGCGGTAATCGGTCCCGCCGTCCGCCCCCGGGCGCACCGTCAACTGCAGCCACGCCCGCCCGGCGGCTCGCATCTCCGAGCGCAGCGTCAAGGATCGTCCGGGGGTGATCGACTCCACCCGCCAGAAGTCCACGTGGTCATCGACCTGCAGATGATGCGGATCGCGCCGCCCGCGGCCCAGCCCATGACCACCGGAAGCCCGGTCCAACAGCCCGCGCACCCGCCACAGGATCGCAGGGGAGTACCAGCCGTTCTCCCCTCCGATACCTTCGACCACCTGCCACACCGCCTCAGGTGCGGCGGCGCCGTGACGCTGGCGCACATCGGTGAACACGGTGTGCCCGGCCCACTGCGGGTCCGAGGGCAGCGGGTCGGCCGGATCGGCCTCGGCCTGCACGTCGTGGTCCCAGGTCACCGTGACCTGCCCGGCCAGTTGCCGCTGGATCGCCCGACGGCAGGCCTGACGGTAGGACGTCAGGCCATCGGGAGGGTCAGGGATGATCTCGGCGATCCGGTGATCGGTGGTGACGGCGTCCTGCGCCATCGAGGCCGCCAGCGGCATTGCGATCCCGCGGGGGATCGGGGTGGTCATGGTGATCCAGAATCCGCTCAGTCGCGGCGCGGGCACCGGCAGTGCCAGCACGCGGCGCCGGGGCAGGCCCGCCACCTGGCCGTAGGCGGTGAGCATGTCCCGGAACCGCAGCACCTGCCCGGAGCCGATACCGACGTCGTCATTCACCGGTTCCGGTAGGGCGCTGGCGTGGGCCAGGTAGTACAGCACGTCCCGGATCGCGATGGGTTCGATCCGGTTGTTCAGCCACCTGGGCCCGGGCATCACCGGCAGCAGGTCGGCAAGGTGGCGGATCATCTCGAAAGACACCGACCCCGATCCGATCACCACCCCGGCTCGCAGCACCAGCGCCGGGACCGCCGCGGCGAGCAGGATGCGCCCCACCTGCTCCCGGGAGCGCATGTGATCCGACAGTGAGTCCAACTCACCCCCGGGGTGCAACCCGCCCAGGTAAACGATCTGGGCCACGCCGGCCTCGGCGGCAGCGGCGGCGACGGTGCGGGCGATCTGTTGCTCCCGGGAGATGAAGTCATCGCCCTGACCCATGGAGTGCACAAGGTAGAGCATCGTGTGCACGCCATCCATCGCCGCGCGCACCTGCTCGGGTGATTGCAGGTCCGCCTCGGCCAGTTCCACCTGCCCGCTCCAGGCACGGGAGTGCAACCGCTCGATGTTGCGGGCGCTGGCCCGCACCGTGAACCCAGCCGCCAGCAGCTCGGGGATCAACCGGCCACCGATATACCCGCTGGCACCGGTGACCAGCACCCGCCGCCCGTTCCCAGGGGCCAGTGAGAGTCGCAGCGGCGAGGCGGGTGTGTCCATGGCCTGACGCTAACGCCAACGGGTGCACCGCACCCGTTGGGAGGGCGCTGCCGGTCACCGCCCCGATAAGTTCGAGCCGGACGAACGGCACCGACGCCGGCTACCTCTCCCACGGGATGGTGAGGATCGTCGTCGTCAGCGCATCGACTCGATGATCCGGTCGAAGTCCTCCGCACCGTGGCCCGCGTCGATCTGCTGCTGGATGAGTTCTTGGACCATCTGCATCGGGGCCGGGGTGATGCCTTGCTCGCGACTGGCGCGGGCGATGGTGCCCAATTGCGTCATGGTCCAGTGCAGGCTCTGGAGGGTCTCGCTGTAATCACGGGCGTCCAGGCGTTCGGTGGAATGACCGAGCAGGCTGGTCATCGCGGCGAGGAACGGCGCGGCCCGCCCGGCGTACTCAGCCGCCCCGACGCCGGCCGTCTCCAGCATTGCCACACCATGCAGGAACCCGGCGAACATGCTGTACATCCCGGAGAGCATGGCCAGGTCCCACATGGAGGCCATGCCGGGATCGTCGCCGTCGAAGGTGCTGCTTCCCCACACCTGCAGTAGTGGCTGGTGTGCGTGGAAGGCCGGTGCGGAGCCGCTGTAGAGGATCACCGACTCCGGTGTGCCAATCATCTCCGGGGGGCTCATGATCGCCCCGTCCAGGTAGTCGATCCGGTGCTCGCGGGCCCAGCGGGCCAGCTCCCGGGCCTCCTCGGGCGTGGTCGTGGTCAGGTTGATCACCGTCCGGCCGGTAAGGGTTTCGGTATGCGGGTGGAGTGTCGCACGTACCGAGGCGTAGTCGAAGAGACAGACGACGACGAGATCGGCGGCGCTGATGGCCGCACCGGCCGAGGTGGCCGCCTGGGCACCCCGGTCGACCAGATCGGTGTCCTTTGCGGGCGTGCGGTTCCACACGGTCAGGACGTGACCGGCGTCGAGTGCGGTCGCGGCAAGGGCCCCGCCCATGGCACCGAGGCCAAGGAGGGTGAATGAGAATGTCATTCCCTCATCGTGGGGCTACTTCTAGGCTTGCGGAAGTACGCACTATTTACTGCGGTACTTACCTCACGGTGCGGGGCCGCAGTCCCAGTGGGAGGCGACATGGCGCACATCGACCGGCAGCAACGACGGGGCCCCTACATCTGCGGGATCGACGCCGCGATGGACGTGGTCAGCGGGAAGTGGAAAGCCCTGATCCTCTGGGAGCTCCAGGCCCACGGGGTGCGTCGCTTCGCCGAACTCCGCCGCGGGCTGGTGGGGGTCAGCGAGAAGATGCTCACCCAGCACCTTCGCGAGATGGAACATGACGGTCTGGTGGCACGGGAGGTCTTCGCCGAGATCCCGCCCCGGGTGGAATACCGCCTGACCGAACACGGGGCCAGCCTCAACGAGGCGTTGGGAGCCCTGGGGCAGTGGGGCATCGGCCGGATCGAGCGGGAGAATCTGGTCACTGTCCGCCAGGAGGTGCATCCCGCCGGCTGAGCCCCCGCGGTACCTTTCGCAGGGCAGCCTCGCCCGCGCCCCAGCGCTAACCCGCCTCGCCGGACCCGACTCGACTGTTGCCCCTTTGCGCCACAGCGATTGCCGTTCGCCCGCGCCCGGAGCACACTGGGGTAAGTCGACTGCGAGGTGACGTGATGGACGTCGACATCGAACCCTTACCACTGCTGTCCCGGGGCAAGCACCGCAGCCCGCGCCGGGGCGCATGTTTCATGGAGTTGGCCTCCTACCTGGCCGGGGAGCGCTGGAGCGACGCCCCCGACTGTACCCACCCGCTATTGGCTCACCTGGCTCGGTTGGTCAATGACCTGACCCACTCCGCACACCGGCCCCGCTTGGCCACCCTGGTGCCGGCGGTGATCGGGCTGACCAGCGATGATCCGCGCTGGCGTGATGAGTTGGCCGTGCTCGCCGCTGCCCGCGCCCTGCCCGTGGTGAGCGAACAGCGCCAGCGGGCACTCGCCGTCGGGCTGCTCACCTGCGAGAGGTGCCGCTCCGCGCGCTCCGGTCCGCAGCAGGCCACGCCTCATCCGGCGGTCCAGCGAGCGCTGGAGCAGGCGCCCCTGGCGGCGAGGTGGGCGCGGAACTTCATCGCCGAGGCGGGCGGCCCGGGCCGGAGGCACCCGGGAGAGACCATGGTGGAGATCGCCACCGTCGGGCTCGCGCAGGCCTGCGTCACCGACCCGGACGGCATGCTGCGCGAGTTGCTCGCCGATGCCATCACGATGTGTGAGCACCTCGCCGGCCGGGAGCGGGACCGGGAGGCGCTGGAGTGGTCGGACTGGCGTGAGGTGTGTCGGGCGGCACCGGTGCACTGACCATCCCGGTTCGCAATCCGGATGTGGTGCGGCGGGTGCCGTCACGTCCCGCCCCGCGGGTCGATGTCGGGCGCTACGGTGGACCAGAGATCCACCGACACCCTCAGGGGAACCCCATGACATCGCTGTATCGCGGACAGATTACACTGCCCGTCGCCCCGCTCGGCCCCGACGATCCGCTCCCGGTCCCGCACCGGCTGCTGGAGAATCCCTTCGAACTCGGTGCCAACCTGCCCGAGCAGATCCGCCACGGCGCCTCCTTCGGCCGGCCCCGGTCGATGCACCCGTACCTGCTGCAGAACAACTACACCCGCACTCGCGAGCCGATCACCCTGCCCACGGTTGTCATGGACAACGGCCATCTGCGGGCCACCTTCACCCCGACCCTCGGCGGGCGGCTGTGGGCACTGGCCGATATCGCTTCCGGACGGGAACTGCTGCACGCCAACGCGGTGCTGCAACCGGCGAACCTGGCGTTGCGCAATGCCTGGTTCGCCGGGGGAGTGGAGTGGAACATCGGCACCAAGGGCCACGCCGCGCACACCATGGCCCCCATGCATGCCGCCCGCCTGACCGGCCCCGGCGGGGTGCCGATGCTGCGGATGTGGGAGATGGACCGGCTGCGCGAGGTGGTCTTCCAGATCGATGCGTGGCTGCCGGCCGACTCGCGTGCACTGCACGTATACGTGCGCATCCAGAACCCGGGCGAGCACGAGGTGCCGATGTACTGGTGGTCCAACGCCGCCGTACCCGAGGCGCCGGACGTGCGCGTGCTGGCCCCGGCCACCACCGCCTACGCCACCGGGTACGACGGCACCATCTCCGAGGTTCCGGTGCCGGTGCACAACGGTGCCGACCGCACCTTCTCCACCCATAGCACCGACGCCGCGGACTACTTCTACGACACCACCGGCACCACCCACCCCTGGATCGCCGCCGTCGACTCCTCCGGCCACGGTCTGGCCCAGGTGTCCACGGCGCGCCTGCCCGGGCGCAAACTGTTCCTGTGGGGCACCGGGCCCGGCGGGCAGCACTGGCAACGGTGGCTCTCCCCGGACGGCCCCGGCCCCTACCTGGAGATCCAGGCCGGGATCACGGCCACCCAGTTCGAACACGTCATGATGCCCGGCCGCACCAACTGGGACTGGGTGGAGACCTACGGCGACATTGCTGCCGATGCCACCCGGGCCCACGATGAGGACTGGGACGCCGCCACCACCCACGTGGCCGGGCGTGTCGATGCTCTGTTGCCGGACGCGGGTCTGGACGCGGTGCTCACCGAGGCTCGCCGCGGCGCCGATCGCGCACCCGAGGAAGTGCTGCACCGCGGCAGCGGATGGGGCGCCCTGGAATCCCTGGTGCGCTCCCGTAGCGGGCAGCAGTGGATAGCCGACGACGGCGGAACCCCGTTCGCGCCGGAGTCGCGCGGCGAGGAGCAACTGCTGTGGGAGGCCCTGGTGGGCGAGCCGCGCCGCGGTCAAGAACTCCTGGCCGCCGCTGATCCGGCCACGCCGCCGGCCTCCTACGTCGTCGGGAAGTTCTGGGAGGATCTGCTCTCCTCGACCGCGCCGGGATGGTTGCGTGACTATCACCTGGGTGTCCTGGCCCATGCCCGCGGGGATGATCAGCGCGCCGAGGAGTGCTACCGAGCCTCGCTGGCCGATCGGCGCAGTGCGTGGGCGCTACGCGGACTGGCGCAGGTTGCTGCCGGCCGCGGCGATCACGCCGGGGCCACCGACCTGCTGTCCGATGCCCTGGCACTGGCTGATGACCAGCCCACGATGTTGCTGGAGGCGATGTCCGCGGCGATCCAGGCCGGAGCGCCGCAGCGAGCCTTGGACCTCGCCGGCGGTGCTCCGCGTGAGGTGCGAAGCATGGGCCGGGTGCGGTTGCTCGAGGGTTTCGCCGCCCACGCCGCGGGAGACCGGGACCGTGCCGAGCAGGTGCTGGCCGAGGACATCGTCATCCCCGACGTGCGCGAGGGTGAGTTGGCCCTGTCGGACCTGTGGGCCGCCGTCCACCCCGGGCGGGCGGTGCCGGAGCGCTACGACTTCCGAATGCGCCACCCCTGACCAACGGCGCCCGTCCGCGCCCCAACCGGTCGACCCGGAGTGCGACATCGCACCCGGACTCGCTGGCCCAGGTGGTGAGGGACATGGGCCCCTCCTGCAGCGTGCCGCCGGGCGCGGCTGACTCACCACCCTCCACAGCAGGAGGCCAGTGCATCGCCTCGTCCGGCCTGCCGCATAGGCTGTCGGCGTGAGCACGTCATGGCCCGGCCCACAGTCGCAGTGGGAGGAACCACCGGAGTGGGACTACCCGCCCCCACAGGATCCCGGCGACCCTGGCACCTCCGAGGTTCCCCCACCGCCGGACCCCGCCCACGCACCGGATCCTGCGACCGGACCCCAGCCGGCCTCCGCCCGCGCCGTGGTGCGAGCCGCCGCCGTCGCCGACTCCCCGCTCGATGCCCTTCAACAGGTGTGGGGCTATGACACCTTCCGCGGCCAGCAGGAAGAGATCATCGACACCGTCACCGCCGGCAACGACGCCCTGGTGCTGATGCCCACCGGCGGAGGGAAGAGCCTGTGCTACCAGATCCCGGCGCTGGTGCGCGAGGGCATCGGGGTGGTGATCAGCCCGCTGATCGCGCTCATGCACGACCAGGTCCAGGCGCTGGAGCAGCTCGGGGTGCGCGCGGCGTTCCTCAACTCCACCCAGTCGATGCCGGAGCGCCGCGACGTGGAACACCGGCTGCTGGCTGGCGATCTGGACCTGCTCTATCTGGCACCGGAGCGACTTCCGGTGGCTACCGCGCTGCTGGACAAGGCACACATCGCGCTGTTCGCCATCGATGAGGCCCACTGCGTGGCGCAGTGGGGCCACGACTTCCGGCCCGACTACCTGGGCCTGACCCTCCTGCACGAGCGGTGGCCGGACGTTCCGCGTATTGCCCTGACCGCCACCGCCACGGCTGAGACCCGAGCCGAGATCGTCCAGAACCTGCATCTGGGCGAGGCCCCGGTGTTCGTGTCCAGTTTCGACCGGCCCAACATCGAGTACCGGATCGGTCCGAAGCAGAACGCTAGGGACCAGCTGCTCCGCCTGATCAGGGAAGAACATCCCGGCGCCGCCGGCATCGTGTACTGCCTGAGCAGGTCCTCGACCGAACGCACCGCGACGTGGCTGGCCGAGCGGGGCATCACCGCCCTGCCCTACCACGCGGGCCTGCCCGCTGCGGAACGCTCGGCCACCCAGGCGCGCTTCCTGCGGGAGGAGGGCGTGGTGATCGTGGCCACCATCGCCTTCGGGATGGGCATCGACAAACCCGACGTGCGGTTCGTGGCCCACCTGGACCTGCCCAAGTCCGTGGAGGGGTACTACCAGGAGACCGGCCGCGCCGGCCGGGACGGGCTGCCCGCCACGGCATGGCTCGCCTACGGCTTGCAGGATGTGGTCCAGCAACGACAGATGATCGACGACGGCGAGGGCGACGTCCAGCGCAAACGAGCCCAATCCCTGCACCTGGATGCGATGCTCGCGCTGTGTGAGACGGTGCAGTGCCGGCGCCAGCAGTTGCTGCGCTACTTCGGGGAGGACTCGGCCCCGTGCGGCAACTGCGACACCTGCGTGCAACCACCGGAATCCTTCGACGGCACCGTGGCGGCACAGAAGCTGATGTCCACCATTGTGCGGTTGCAGCGGGAACGGGGCCAACAGTTCGGCGCCGGTCACCTGGTGGACATCCTGGTGGGCAACGAGAACGAGCGGGTGCTGCGCGAGCGGCACACCGACCTGAGCACCTTCGGGATCGGTACCGAACTCAGCGGTGCCCAGTGGCGCGGGGTGGTGCGCCAACTGCTCGCCCAGGGCCTGCTGCAGGTGCAAGGCGCCTATGGGGTGTTGGCGATCACCGACGCAGCGGCCGCGGTGCTGCGGGGACAGACCCAGGTGTGGCTGCGCAGTGAGCCCGAACGGGTGCGCGCGGCGGCCAGGACGCCCGCGAGGACCGCCCCGGTGGACCTGGACGAACCCGCTCAGGAGTTGTTCGCCGCGCTGCGCACCTGGCGTGCCGGAGTAGCGAAGGAGCAGGGCGTACCCGCCTACGTGGTGTTCAACGACGCCACCCTGGCCGGGATCGCCCAGGCCCGGCCGGGCACCTTGACCGGACTTCGCAGTATCTCCGGGGTGGGTGATGCCAAACTCGAGCGGTACGGGGATGCGGTGCTGCAGGTGCTTGCCGGGCAGTGAGAGCACACGGGAAACCCCGCCGCGTTGGTCAATCTGGTGAAGGGGTGGCCAAGGGATCTCCAAGTGAGCCCATGGCGGGAGGGAAGTGTGCGCGAACACACCGCGAACACTCGGGCTATCGACTCGACCGGCACCGCGGATTAGGACAGACTAAGTAGGCATTCTCAGCGCTATCTGTGCGCTCTGCTCCAGCCTCCAAGGATCCTTGTGTCTACCGGCATCTCTGCTGCGTCCGCCCCTGTCCGTTCCCACCACCCCGACCCGGTCCCTGCCGTCGGTGTCCCCTCGGGTCACCTTCCGACCGGTGACCGGCCGCACGACGCCGGCCACGATGGCGCCGCACCCACCGGTGCCGCACCCACCGGTGCCGCGACCACGGCGACCGACACCGCCGAGGGGGCTGCGTCGTCGTCGGGGGTGAACCCGCCGAGCACCCCACCGGTGCGGCGCCCGGCGCCGCTGCCCACCCCGCGCAGCAAGATGTGGACGGTCAAGTTCGTGCTGCTGCTGGGCCTGATGGTGGCGATCGGGGCCTTCACCACCGACATGTACCTGCCCTCCCTGCCCGAGGTGGGCCGGGACCTGGGCGCGGGAGACGCCGCAGTCCAGTTCACCATCACCGCCACCTTGATCGGTGGTGCGCTGGGGCAGTTCGTGATCGGGCCGTTGTCGGACCGGTACGGGCGCCGGGTGCCGGCGATGATCGGGATCACCGTGCACATCGTCGCCTCGGTGGCCTGCCTGCTCACCTACGACGTGATGCCCCTGATCGGGCTGCGGATCCTGCAGGGTGTGGGCAACGCTGCCGCGGCGGTGGTGGCGATCGCGGTGATCCGGGACAAGCTGACCGGCCCGCAGGCTTCGGCCGTGTTGTCCCGGCTGATGCTGGTGATCGGCCTGGCACCGCTGCTGGCGCCCTCGATCGGGGGGTTCCTGGCCA
Source organism: Pseudactinotalea sp. Z1748 (assembly GCF_049725185.1). Taxonomy (NCBI): domain Bacteria; kingdom Bacillati; phylum Actinomycetota; class Actinomycetes; order Micrococcales; family Cellulomonadaceae; genus Pseudactinotalea; species Pseudactinotalea sp. Z1748. Next base: position 634,691 of record NZ_JBMPQB010000002.1, read on the forward strand.
ACATCTGGAACTGGCGCGCGGTGTTCGTGGCGCTGGCCCTGTACGGGGTGGGGCTGCTGGTGGTGGTGTGGCGGTTCCTGCCCGAGACGTTGCCCCCGGCGCGACGCACGGGCGGCTCGCCGCTGAAGGTACTGGGCTCCTACGGTGCGCTACTGCGGGACCGGCAGTTCGTGGCCCTGGCGCTGCTGCCGGGCCTGGGGATGGCCGCGGTGTTCGCCTACGTGTCGGCCTCCCCGTTCGTGATCCGGGAAGACTACGGGCTGAGCGAGAACGAGTTCGCCTTGCTGTTCGCGCTGAACGGTATCTCGATGGTGATCGGGGCGCAGGTCAACGCGGCGTTGGTGCGCCGCTTCGCGCCGGTGCGGCTGCTGCGCCTGGCACTGCCGGTCTCGGTGAGCCTGGCGATGGTGCTGGTGGTGGTGGCCGCGTTGGGCCTGGGCGGCCTGCCCGGGCTGCTGGCGCCGCTGTGGCTGATGATGGGCGTGAACGCCTTCATCGCTCCGAATGCCTCGGCCTCGGCGCTGGCGCGGCACGGGGACCGCGCCGGAGCCGCCGCCGCACTGATCGGGGTGTCCCAGTTCGGGGTGGCCGGGCTCGTGGCGCCGCTGACCGGGCTGTTCGGCACCTCGGCGACGTCGATGGCGGTGGTGATCGCCGCCTCGATGGCCGCCGCGCTGCTGGTCCTGGCGCTGGGGACGCCGGCCTACCGGCGCGGGGGCTGGCGCACCGACGCCGCCTTCCAGGAGTAGCCCGGCCCGTTCCGCCTGCCCCAGGGCACGCGCTACAACCATCCAATTGAGCTGTTGTGGCGAGAGATCCGGTCTCCACCTCGCCGCAACTGTCCAATTGAGCTGTTGTGGCGGGGATGGCGGGGATGGGGGGGACGGTGCCGCCGCGGCCGCGTCACCACAGCGGCATGGGCAATGCAGGCGCGGCGGGGGGCGGGGTGTTCTTGGCCTTTTCCGGGCGATGCTCCACGATGGAGGCACCGGGTGATCCGGGCTGGAGGAGGCTAGCGGTGGGGTGGTGGCGCGTGGGCGTGCCGCGGGGGTGCCATGAGTGAGCACTCGGCCCCGGCAATCCCTCGCCGGGACTTCACCCTGTTGATGCTGGCCACGGTGACGGCGTTGTGCAACTTCGCCCCGCTGATGACCGTGGTGCCGCTGTGGGCAGCCGGCGGAGGGGGTTCGGGAGCGGGGGTGGGCGCCACGAACGGGGTGATGCTGGGGGCCACCGCCATCACCCAGTTGGCGATGGGTCCGGTGCTGGCGCGATTTACGCTGAAGCAGATCTTCGTGGCCGGTGCGGCTGTCATGGCCGCGCCCACTCCGTTCTATCTGCTCTCCGACCAGTTGGCACCGGTGCTGGTGATCTCGGCGGCCCGCGGCGTGGGGTTCGGCCTGTTGGTGGTGGCCGCGAGCGCGCTGGTGGCCGAGATCGTGCCCTCGCGCCTGCTCGCCCGGGGCCTGGGCATCCACGGTCTGGGGACCGGTCTGCCGATGGTGATCGCCCTGCCGGCTGGGGTGTGGGTGGCCCGGCAGTGGTCTTTCACACCGGTGTTCGTGGCCTCGACGGTACTCGCCGTGGTGGGGGCGGTGCTGGCGTCATTGCTCCACGCGGGGGGACGGCCCGCAGATGAGCGGCCCGGGCCCGCCGCCGGATCCGTGCTGCTCGACCCCAGCGTGGAGGCCGATCACACGGCTGGGGCCACCGACTTGCTCGAAAGCCCGCCGGCCGAGGCACAGGTGCGGGCTGGTGCAGCCACCCGCAAGCGGCGGATCGGGCAACCCGGTGTGCTCGGCGCCATCGGACCACTGCTGCGGCCGGCGCTGGCCTTCTTCAGCCTCACCATGGCCCTGGGTGCGGTGAACACGTTCCTGCCGCTGGCCGTGCCGGATGCCTCGGTGGTGTCGCTGGCCCTGGTGGTCGCCCCACTGGCGATGATCACGGGCCGGTTCGGGTCAGGAGTGCTCGCCGGTCACCTACAGCCCGGGAGGTTGGTGCTTCCCGGCGCGGTCGTTGGGGCGGTCGGGATGGCCGCACTCGCCCTGGGTGCCGCGCCCGGCATGAGCTCCTGGCTGGTGGTGGCCGGTGCCGGGGTGTTCGGCCTGGGCCTGGGCGTGAACCAGAACGACTCGCTGGTGGTGATCATGGGACGCGCCGGGCCCCGGCGACGCGGGCTGGCCAGCACGGTGTGGAATTTCGCCTACGACGCCGGGATGGGCTCCGGCGCCGTGATATTCGGCGCTCTGCTGGCCGGGATCGACTACCCGTGGGCCTACGGACTCGCCGCCGTGGTGATCGCAGTGGCGGCGCCGGTGGGGCGGGTGCGCGTGGGTCGGTGAGCGGGGGGCTTAGTTCAACCAGTTCTCGCGGTTGGTGGCGATGAAGTTCTCGTCGAGCAGGTCGGGGTAGCGTTGTCGGACGTGGGTGATCTTCTCGGTCTGCCCGGGGGAGAGTGTGTCGGTGCCCAGGGTGGTGGTGGTGGGGATCAGGCCTTGTTGGTGTAGTACTTCGTTGACGCCGGGGACGCATCCGGCGAAGTTGTGGTCGACGTCGAAGACGGCGTGGTTGATCTCGACCATGTCTGATGCTTCAGCGAGCAGTTCCAGGGGCACCTGGCCGGCGGTGACGGCTTGGTTGGCCTTGGTGACCTGGTGGGTTGCGGCGCGGGTTCCCACGGCCCATTGGCCGAGTAGGCCGCCGGTGGCGCGGATTTGGCGTTGTTGTCCATTGATGGTGCGTTGGTAGGGGGTGATCAGGTCATGCACGATCGCGTCGTCGTTGCCGGTCAGGAGCGCTATCTGGTCCCAGCGGTCGTGCTCCAGGAGGGTTTGGGCAACATCGCCGGTGTAGTACCGGTTGAACGGGGCGGTCTTGACTCCCACGACCGCTTCGATGTCGAACAGGGCGCGCCAGTAATCCCGGCTCAGCAGGGCCCCGCCCACTGCGGGTTGGAGGTAGAAGCCGATCACCGGCATCACCTCGGCGACGGCGGCGGCTCGTTCCAGCAGGGTCTGTTCACTGGTGTTGCTCATGCCCCACGGGCTGAGCAGAGCGGCGTGGTAGCCGGCTTTGGTGGCCAGTTCGGCTTCGGTGACCGCCTGGTGGGTGTCTCCGGTCAGTCCGGCGACCATGATCGGTTCGCTGCCGTGGTTCGCGGCGGTCTCGGCGGCCAGGTGCCACACGTCGGTGAGCATGGCGGGGTCGTGGTGTAGTTCGAACTGGGTGGTGTGTACCGCCACGGCCAGGCCGTGGGCGCCGGCGTCGAGGTAGTAGCGGGTCAGGGCGCGTTGTGCTCGCAGGTCGAGGCTGCCGGATTCGTCCAGGGCCAAGGGGTGGGCCGGGATGACCACCCCGGAGCCCAGTCGTGCGGCCAGGTCGGTGCTCATCAGAATTTGCCCTCTCGCTGCTGGAACTTGGTGGCTTTGCCCAGTTGCCGCCCGCCCTCGGTCACCCACCGGGCCACCATCTCCACCACGCTGCGCATCGGGACCGTGGGGTAGCCGTACAGATCGTGGCAGTGACTGGCGTCGGAGAGCAGGGCATCGGTGGACTCGGTGCCGACGAACTCGACGTCGGTGCCCATTGCGGCGGCCAGCCAGGTAGCCAGGCGGCGCACCGAGACGGTCTCGGGGCCGGTGGCGTTGAGGATGTGCGGGGGAGTGCCGGCCAGTTCCACCGACCGTAGCGCCCAGGCGGTGGCATCTTGCTGCCAGACCACGTTCACCGCGGGCATGGTGACGTCGACGGGCTCACCATCGGCGATCTGGGTGGCGAGGTCGGCGATGACGCCGTAGCGCAACTCGCAGGCATAGTTGAGCCGGAAGATGGTCACCGGGGTGTTCCAGGTGTGCGCGGCGTGGGAGAAGATGCGCTCACGAGCCAGGCAGGACTGGGCGTACTCACCCACCGGTTCGGGGGCGTCGTCCTCGGTGGACCCACCGGCCGACAACGGACGCAGCGGGTAGACGTTGCCGGTGGAGTAGACCACCGAGGGCACCCCCCGGTAGCGGTCGGCCACCAAGGCGGGCATCGCCGCGTTGGACCACCACGTCTGGTGCTCGGCACCAGTGGTGCCGAACTTCATCGCCGCCAGATAGATCATCGCCGCGGCATCGGGCAGGGCCGCGTAGTTCCCCGGCTCGGACAGGTCCGCGGACTGCACCACGATGCCGGCCTCGCTCAACCGCTGGCGCACCTCGGGATCGGAAAACCGGGAAACCGCGACCACCCGGGCATCCGAGCCCACCTCATCCAGGGCACGCCGGGCCATCATCGCCATCGTCGGCCCGATCTTGCCACCGGCACCCAACAACACCACGTCACCCCCAACAGCCTCAAGGGCCCGCCCCACCCCGGGCAACGGGGTGGACAGATAGTCCTCCAACTCGGCCTCAGTGGCCGGGTGCGGCGCCGCCGGGGGCGATGCGATCATGATGTGTACTCCTCAGTGGGTCGTGGTGTGGGGGAGGCGCAGTCGGTGCAATCGGCTGCCGTGGCCGGCTCGCCGGATGAGGCGGGGCGGGCGTTATCGCACGCGGTGGCCAGGCCGCCGCGTGCCACGGGATCTCACCGGCTGTGATTCAGGTAGGCGATACCCAGCGCATGGGACCCCTGTGATGGCTCCAAGGGCTCGGCCTCATACACCCGCAGGACCTGATCGTGGATCTCCGGCTCCAGGTCAGCCAGCATCAGCCACCGAGCGGACTGGACGGCCTGGGCCGGGAGTGCTTCGACCTCCCCGTTCACACGGAACCACACCGAGTCGGGTTCGTTGACCACGTTCTGCATGAACGTGGTGGCGAAGAGTTCGCGATCCTGGCTCAGGTCCGCGAGGCCGGCGTCGTGGGTGGCCTGGATGAACTCCAGCGTGATCGCGCCGTGACTGATGTCCTCCCAGCTGCGCACCGCCCCGTAGAACGGGGTGTACGTGGACACGTCGTCCTCGCGGGAGTAGCCGTTGTATATGTGGGAGTGCACCGGCCAGTACGGCCAGACGTAGGCCCCGTCCTGCACCTGCAGCGACGCTCGGAGGCTGCGCAGCATCGCTTCGACGTTGCGACGGTACTGCGTGTTGTCCACGACCCGGCTCAACTCGGCGAACGTGGCGCCCAGGGCGTGGGACTGGTTCAGCGGCTGGATCGTGCCGTCGAAGGGGACCGGCGCCTCGCGCGGCCAGCGGAAGTCGCCGTAGCCGCGTTCGTCGATGTGGAAGTCGTCCTCGTGGTGCCGCAACGCCCTCATCACGAAGGTCAACAGGTGGCCGGCCACGCCGTTGCGGGTCCCGGGGATCCCCGGGTCGGTGCGCACCATGCGCACGTACCGGGCCAGTGGGTAGATCACCATGCCGGTGTGCACCGGGAAGGCGTAGAACTGGGGCTCGAATGCCACCGTGCCCTCAGTCAGGCTGCGGTCGGTTCCGCGGTCGGCGCTGTGGTCGACCGCGGTCCACCGGGCGCCGGGGGCGTAGGCATCACCGACGGCGTCGACGACGTAGTCGGAGGCGTTGGGATCAAGGGTGAGACCGGTCAGTTCGACGGTCGAGGACGGGTGGGACAGCGTGAGATCAAACCTGTCCGCATCCACCCGGCGCACCGTCGCGGTGGCGTTCACGGAGGTGCCACCGGCCCAGCGCACCTGGATGCCGGGTGAGCCATCCTCCAGGAGCAGTTCACCGTGGCCGGCGGTGTAGTTGCCGCCGGCACGCCACACCGGCCCGGAGCGCCCGGAGTAGTCGGTGACGCCGCGTGCCTCATCGGTCGAGTCCATGACGTGCCGGGCGCGCTCCTCGAACCTGTCCAGGTAACGGTCCTCACCCGTCGCTTCGAACATCAGGAGCAGTCCGAGCAGGTAGTAGGACTCGCCCCAGGCGTACAGGCCGGCCTCGTTGTGCTCGGCACCAAGATCCAGGTAGGCCTGCTCGGCGACCGCGAACGCCTCCGGCGAGGTGTAGTCGAGCGTGGCCAGCGGGGAAGGTGCCCCGAATGCGGTGTCGGTACGACCGAGTAGCGCCAGGGCTAACGTCGAGGCGCTCCCGACGAGCAGGGTCCGGCGGTTGAGTGTGGGGAGGGTGGTCATCATTGGCCCTTCATTACGACAGTCCGAATGTCCCGATAGAGTAGCGCACTAATAAAGGCCGGGCTAGGGGCAGTCCCAGATCAGGCCGACAGGTCGACGGGGGCGGGCTGCACCGGCCGCCCGGTTCGACCAGATTCGTACACGGCCTCGATGAAGGCGACGGCATTGCGCGCCTGCTCCGCGGTCACCAGCGATGGCTTCTCGCCACGGAGGGCGGCCAGGAAGTCGGGCAACTGCTCGGTGGGCCGGGGTAGGCCGTGGGCGCGCAAAGTCCGCCGTCATGGCGCTGTCGGCGTCATGGACGTCCACCAGTCGTGCCGGGATGGCGGGGTCGGCGAGGGGTTCGACGTGCTGGCTTGCGATGATCCCCGGCCCGATGACGCCGATCCCGGGTTCGACGCCCGGGCCGCGGGTGTCAATCTACAGTTGCTCGGCGATGGCGGAGAGGATGGCGACCGGGGTGAGGAGCTGCTCGGGGCTCAGCGGAGCGCGTCCTTGCCCGATCGCGGTGACGAAGTGGTCCAGCGTAGCCGCGTTGTAGTCCGGGCCGAGGGTCAGATTGTGCGCAAGGACCCCACGGGTGTGCACGGCCGTGGCGTGGAACGGAGCCTGACCGCCGTCGGAGGGGGTGACGAAGGTGAACGTGACCATCCGATCGTCGATGGTGGTGTTGGCCCGGACGAGGTCGCCGTGCCGCTCGGCCTGGACGGTGACGTCACCGGGCCGCACGACGGGGTTGCCGAGAATCTCCAGTGCCGTCTCCACGTGATGGATGCCGTAGAAGAAGAGGCCCGCGTACTCGCTGTCCGGATCTGCAGGGCCGGCGACATGCAGATGTCGCAGTGCGCCCCGATCAGCGGCGCCGGAGGTGAACTCGGCGATTTCCGGCACGAAGCGCAGCGCCGAGGCTGAGACCAGAGTCGATCCCGACTCCTCGGCCTGGTCCAGCATGGCGCTGGCGTCGGTGACGGTGGTCGCCAACGGTTTGTCGACCAGAACGGGGATTCCGGCGCGCAGCAGCGGCTCCGTAGCCCGGCGGTGCAGCCCCCCGTCCCGGTTGCACACGATCGCAGCATCGATGTGACCGACGAGGTCGGACGGCTCGTCCACGATCACGTCGAGGCCACCGTACTCGGCGAGTTCGGCGTTGTGCTCGCTCCGCCCCCCGGACAGCGCCACCGCCCGGTAGTCCGGGTGGCGCCCGTCCAGATTGAGGAAGCGGATGAAGTGCTTGACGTGAGAGTTCTCGGTACCGACGAAGCCGACGCGCATGGGTGTTGCCTTCCTGCAGGGAATGGTCAGATGCCAGTCTGTTCTGCAATCGATTGCACGTCAAGGCTCCCCCTGCAACCGGTTGCGCGAATTCCGGAGCCGTCGTACGTTTGGGGCCCACACACACCGAACCCGCGGGAGCATCGATGCAGGAACCGGTCGGCGTAGGGGTGCTTGGTCTGGGCAATATCGGCACCAGTCACGCACGCGCCCTTAGCGAGTTATCCACCCAGGCACATCTGGTCGCTTTCAGCGGCGGGGATCAGCAACGTGCTGCCGACGCGGGATGGCCGCAGGCCACGCAGGTGGCGCCGGATGATCTCTGGCAGAGCGAGAGCATCGACGTCATCGCGATCTGCTCGCCGAGTGATCGGCACGCGGAGCAAGCGCTCGCGGCGCTGCGCGCGGGAAAGCACGTTCTGGTGGAGAAGCCCCTCGCCCTGACGGTGGCAGAGGCGGAGCAAGTCGTTGCGCTGGCCGCCGCGCGGGGCCTGGTGTTAGCGGTGATGTCCCAGCGCCGCCTCGAACCGGAGTACGCCACGGTGAAGAAGATGCTCGCCGCCGGTGAACTCGGCGCCCTCCGGCTGGCCACGACGCATGTGCATTGGTGGCGCGATGAGGAGTACTACGCCGCTGCCCCGTGGCGATCCCTGATGGACGCCGGCGGGGGTTCGATGATGAACCAGGGTGTCCACAACGTGGACCTGCTGAACTGGCTTTGCGGCCCGGTGGAGCAGGTCACGGCGCAGTTCGGGACACTGGGACACCAGATGGATGCTGAGGACACCACGGTGGCAACGGTGCGGTTCGCCGGTGGAGCGCTCGGAATGATCAGCACCTCGACGGCGACACCACCCGGAGCGCCGGCAACGGTGACCCTCCACCTGGACCGCGGCACGATCGAACTCGGACAGGGGCAGGTGCACCGCTGGGAGATCGACGTGCCGTTACCCGAATTCGCCCAGGATGAGGCCGGTGCGGCCAGTGGGATGTCCGACCCATCGGCGATCGGGGTGGCCGGTCACGTGAGCCAGTGGCGTGATGTGCTGGAATCGATCCGAGACGGGCGCACGCCCGCGATCAGCGGCAGGGACGGTGCCGATACGGTTCGGCTGATCAGCGCGATCTACGAATCCGCCCGGAGCGGGCGCGCGGTGCGCCCGCAGGACCTGACATGAGGGTGGCGATCCTGGGCGCGGCCCACCCGCATGTCGATTACGCCCTGCAGGAAGTGCAGCACCGTCCGGACCTGCACCTGGTGGGCGCGGCTGAAGCAGACCCGCAGATGCGCGAGGCATTCCTTGCTGATCTTGGCGATGTTCCGGTGTTCGAGTCGGTGCCGGATCTGGTGGCAGAGCTCGACTTCGACGTAGCGCTGGTCGCGGGCATCTACTCCGAACGTGCCGACGCCGTGCTGGCTGCCCTGGCAGCCGACGCCCACGTGCTCGCCGACAAACCTTTGTGCACCTCCCTGGAGGACCTGGAGCGGATCGAGGAGGCGGTGCGAGGCAGCGGGAAGCACGTCTCGGTGGTGTTCGAGAAGCGCTTCTATCCGGCGACCCTTGCGTTGCGGGAACTGATCGAGGAGGGCACCCTCGGACAACTTGCCCTCGTCGCCAGCACGGGTCCGCACAAACTGCGTCAGCACAGTCGCCCGGACTGGTTCCTCGATCCCGCGCGCTACGGCGGGATAGCCGCAGATCTGCCGGTGCACGACATCGACCTCGTGCTCTCCCTGACCGGCGCAACGGGTGGTTCGGTGAGCGCGGTGACCGGCAACGCCCGGGCCGCGGATCATCCCGGTTTCGACGACCACGTGGCGGTGCTGCTGCACGCCGGCGGGGTGGTCGCCACCATCGAGGCAAACTGGCTGGGGCCCGAGGCCGCCGATGTGCACGGACATTATCGGATGCGCATCGCGGGTTCGGAAGGGACCGCGGAACTGGATTGGGCCTACCACTCGTTACGTGTCACCACACATGAGCGCCGAACCTGGGATGTTCCGTTGGGCCAGCCGCAGCGTCCGGCGCAGTACTTCTTCGACGCGATCGATGCCGGAGCCGAACCCGAGGTGAGCACGGCCAGCAGCCTGCTGGCCACGAAGGTGGCGCTTCTCGCGCAGCGCAGTGCGGACGAGGGTGGTCGCCAACAGCACTGGTGAGGCCCCGGTGGTGCCTGGCCCGGACGGTGCGCCGATGGCGTTACGGTGAATCTCGATCACCCTAGGTGATCGGCGGGCACGGAGGAGGCGCGGAATTCGGCGTGTGACGACGGTGCCAAACCCAGCACCGTGACACTGCACGGCGCCCTGGAAATCAGGGGAACGGTGGGCGCTGTTCGGCGTCAGTGACCGCGACCGGACAACTCCAGGATCTGCATGAGGTTCCGCGTGATGTGGAACGGATCCTTGACCGGTAGGGCCACGACTTGATCCAGAGGGCGTCCGGTAACGTCCCGGATCTGAATCCACTCCGCGCCGTCCGCGCCCCCGGGGAAGGTGCGAAGCGTGTAATCCCAGATGCGCTCGAACCATGCTCCGGCCCCGGCGTCTGCGTACCTGTGCGCCGCGATCGCCGTGGTAGCCGCTGCTTCGGTGTGCACCCACCACAACTTCACCGCCCACGTGTCGCGCACCAGGTTCTCGTAGTCAGTGCCGGTGAGGGTGCCCGTGGGTTGATACGGGCCGCCGGCATCGGTGAACCGGAACAGCCCACCGTGTTCGGCGTCCCAGGCCGACTCACATAGTGCCGAGATCGAAGCGAGCAGGGGCGAGCGGTCGCGGGCGTCATCGAGCAGGTCCAGCGATTCCAGGATCATCCAGAGGCCTTCGATGGCATGGCCCGGGATGCGATGCCGGTTCACCAGCGTCCGGGGGTCGGGGCCGACCATCTCGGTGAAGGTGCCGTCCGGGAGGCGATGGGTGAGGGCATCATCGACGGCCTGGCCGAGTTGGGCTTCCAGGTGACTGTGCTGGCCGAACGTCCTCGCGGCCTGGCTGGCCACCAGCAGGGCGTTGACCAGCAGCATCTTCGGACCGAAGGCGCTGTGACCAGGTGGTACCTGGTACGGCGGGGTGGGGGCGGCGCCGGCCAGATGGTCCGCGCGCGCCCGGTCCAGGATGGGTAGGGCGTGGTCGAGCCAGCGTGGTTCACCGGACTGCCGGGCCACCTCCGCCAAGCCCAGCGATACGAACCAGTCGGCGTAGACGCTGCGATCGGGCTGCCCGGGGGTCTGGGGGGTGCCTCCGTCGCGGCCGACGACGTACCGGGTGGTGTGATCGTCCGTGATCACGTGGTCGCTCAGGAATCGAGCGCCGCGTTCCGCCAGGCGCAGCAACTCTTCGGCGTCGACGTCGAGCAATCCGCGCCGGCCCAGATCCACCGCGCGTGCCAGGAGCCACACGAACCGGCCCTGTGACCACGCGAACTTGTCGGTGGAGACCAAGGTCCGCCCACGGTTGTCGAAACACGTGAAGAATCCGCCGTGCCGGTCATCGAGGCCTCGCTCCAGCCAGAATGGCAGGATGACAGTTTCTAACTGCGAGCGCGCTTGATGGGTCATCATCGCCTCGACCAGGTCGCGTGGGGTCAGAGATCGTTGCTGGCCGCGGCGACCTTCGTGATCGCGGTGGCGATCGCCTCGGTCTGTTCATTGGAGCCGAGCAGCGAGAATTGCGGCAGCCAGATGGTGTCGGACGAGACGCGGTCGGCATTCGGGCAGGCCGCTTGCGGTAACGGCTGACCGAGACGCTCGGTCAGGGCGCGGCTCTCGTTGGCCACCGCCTCGTTCCGGTGCAACGGGACGTAGCCGGGCGAGACCCCGGGCACACCTTCGGCTGCGAGTGCCTTGACTGCGGCATCACGCTTGCCCCGGGCCCCGAGTTCGGGCACTCGGAAGATGAACAGGTGGTGCCCGTGGCTGGTGACCCGCGGATCCGGGGTGGCGATCTGCACGTCGTCCACGTCGGAGAGCAGTTCGCGGAGCAGGGCGTCGTTCGCGGCCCGCTTGCTCTGCATCTCGGGGAGCTGGCGCAACTGGACCCGCAGGATGGCTGCCTGGAACTCGGTCAGGCGGAGGTTGTACCCGACGGAGTCGTGTTGGTACCAGCCTCCACCGGGCACCCGCCCGACGTTGACCAGCGAGTAGAGGGAGGCGGCCAGCGCGTCGTCGTCGGTGGTGACGATCCCGCCCTCACCGGAACTGAGGTTCTTCGACGTCTGGAAACTGAAGGTGCCCACGTCGCCCACGGCACCGACCCCGCGTCCCTGCCACTGGGCCCCGACTGCCTGGGCCGCGTCCTCGATGATGGCCACCTGGTGACGCGCACCGATCGCCGCGAACGCGTCCATGTCCGCGACGTTTCCGGCCAGGTGCACGGGAATGATTGCCTTGGTGCGTTCGGTGATCGCGGCTTCGGCCGCGCCCGGATCCAGCAGGTGGGTGTGCTCGTCGACATCGGCGAAGACCGGGATAGCACCGACGAACAGGGCGGCGGATGCGGTTGCGATAAACGTGTACGGGGGCACGATCACCTCATCACCCACGCCCACCCCGGTGGCGCGAAGGGACGCAGCCAGGGCAAGGGTGCCGTTGGCGAGGGCGACCGCGTGCTTGGTCTGTTGGAACTGCGCGAACTCGCCTTCGAAGGAGCGCACCACATCGCCGTGGGTGCTGCCCCATGCGCCCGACCGGAGCACATCGATGAGTGCCTGTTCCTCCTCCTGTCCGCCTTGGGGCCAGCGAGGCAGGGCAGGCACATCGGCCAGTGCGGCGGAACCGCCGTGCAGAGCGAGCGTCGAGGTCATCAGGGGTGTTCTCCATTTCGGCTGTCCGGATATGGCATTAGGCTAGCGACAATAATTGCGAACGTCGATAGGGTAGTCATGCCCGATCAACCGATCTAGGAGGCATAGATGCCTAATCGCCTTGCCGTCGATGGTGGCGAACCTGTCCGTGACCGTCCGTTTCCGACCGTATCCAACGCGTCCGGCCGTCGGATTGGAACCCCTGAGGAGGAGGCCGTACTCGATGTGTTGCGGAGCGGCCAACTCAACTCCACCGTCGGGCCGGTCACCCGCGAATTCGAGCGTGAGTTCGCCGAGTACTACGGCGTGGATCATGTCGTCGCCTCGGGATCGGGGACTTCGGCCATCCATCTTGCCGTAGCCGCGGTGGATCCTGAGCCTGGTGACGAGATCATCACCACGGGTCTGTCGGACGCCGGCACCGTGCTGCCGATCCTGGCGCAGAACGCGGTGCCAGTCTTCGCTGATGTCGATCCGGCAAGCGGGAACCTGGACGTCGACGCCGTCGCGGCCCGCATCACCGACCGCACGAAGGCGATCATCGTCGTCCACCTCTTCGGTCAACCGGCCCCGGTGGCCCAGTTGCGCGCGCTGGCGGACCCGTTGGGAATCGTCGTCATCGAGGACTGCGCCCAGGCGTACCTGACGACGGTGGGGCCCGATGCCGCGCTGGCCGGCACGGTGGGCCATATCGGTTGCTTCAGTCTCCAACAGTCCAAGCACATCACCGCCGGTGACGGCGGGCTGACGATCACCGATGATGTGGATCTGGCCCGACGGGCCCGATTGTTCGCCGACAAGGCCTGGCCGCGGGACACCGATGAGCGCAGCCACCTGTTCCTCGGACTGAACTACCGGATGACCGAAATGCAGGCGGCCGTCGCCCGGGCACAACTGCCCCGACTCGCCGGTGTGGTGGAGGACCGGCAGCGTGCGGCCGCCCTCCTGACCCGGACGGTCGCCGGCCTGGACGGCCTCAGTGCCGCAGACCCGCGCGGAACCGTCTACTGGCAGTTCCCGATCTTTATCGATCCTGAGAACGCAGGAGGTGACGCACCCGACTACGCCAGGGCGCTGGCTGCCGAGGGAATCCCGGCCAATGGTGGTTACATCGTCCGCCCGCTGTACCTGACACCGGTGTTCACCGAGCGCCGCACATACGGCGAGTCCGGGTATCCGCTGTTGGTACCACCCGCCACTGCGGTGCCGGACTACGCTCCTGGGCTCTGCCCCAACACCGAGGATCTGATCGACCGGCGCCTGCTGGTGATCGGTTGGAACGAGAACTACAGCGATGACGACGTCGCGGACATCGGTGCGGCACTGTCGAAGGTCCACGCAGCCAAGCGGCCATGAGCAGGGTGGGCCGGGAGGGTGGTTCGCCGCACTCCCGGCCCATGTGATTCCACGGGATCTATTGACCATTACGGTCAGGCTCTAATACTGTCCTGGGATCACCGTAAATGAAGCGTGACGGAAAGGTCGATGATGTCCCTCCCAACTCTGAGCCGCCGCAGCCTGATGGTCGGTGGATCCTCCACACTGGCCCTGGCACTCCTGGGCAGGGCACCGGACGCCCTCGGCGCACCCGCCCCGGCCGCTATGCTGGACTACACCTCGCCGGAAGCCTTCGCCGTCGCGGAGCAGGCCTACCTGGACCTGGGTGCCCAGCACAACGAGGCAGGGTTGTACGCCTGGGGGGAGTCCTACTATCTCCTCGGCCTGCTGCTGATGTACGAGCGGTACGAGGACGAGGCCTACCTGGACACCTTCGAGGAGCGGGCGCGCCATGTGCTGGCCAGCACCGACGCCGCGCGCGGTGTCACCGACTACCGCGGCGTCTCCGGCCCGGGGTGGCGCGCCGCCGGCAACTACACGGCCGGACACGCCGAGTTCGCGTTGTCCGACGGGTCACCCGGCATCCAGATCCGTTGGGCCGGGGTGCGGTCCGCGGAGGCCCGCGCGACTGTCACCAACGTCTCCGGTGAGCGCTTCGATCTTGAACTCTCCCACCCCAGTTCATCCGAGACGCTCACGGGCGTGAGCCTTGACCCTGCCTCGCCGGACTACGTGGTCGACGCGGTTCATGCCCTGTTCAACGGGACCAGGCGCTGGACCGCCCTCGATCATCGCGAGAGTCACGACGAAAGCGACCGGGTGGCGGCCTCTTCGATCGACTTCGAGCCGCAGTTCTACGTCTTCAGTGTGCACACCGGCATGGTGGTGCGACCGTTGGCCCGTTACGTGCGCACCGTCCTCGGATCGCCCCGGTACGCCCGGCGTCAGGCGTTCGCCGCACGTGTGCGCCGAGCGGTTCAGGAGGCGGTGGACTTCCACTGGGAGGAGTTCGCCGTCGATGAGCATGGCCGGGGCGACTTCTGGTGGGCCAGGAACGCGCCCATTCCGTGGGACGGACTGATGCAGCCCTACAACCAGGGGCACGCGATGGGTGCGGTGTATGCCGAGCTCTACCACCTCACCCCCACGGCCTCGCTGCGCAGGCGCCTGGAAGCCATGATGCGATCCTTCCGTGCGGGCGTGGAGTCCGACGGCGACGCGATCATCTGGCCGTACTGGCAGCCCTACGGTGCCAAGTACCGCGGGTACACGGTGGAGGAGGACCTGTCCACCTATACCCCGTGGTTCTCCGGCATCCGGGTCGCCGAGGACATCAGCCACGCCGCCATCACGTTGGAGTTCCTCCAGAGCGTGCACGATGCCGGAATCGAGGACCTCGGCGGTATGCGGCAACAACTCGCGACGACGTTTACCCAGAACGTGATCCGCGATGAGGACTCGGTCTGGTTCCGCGTGGACGGGACCCAGGACGCCGCGCCGGCCAACGCGGTGCAGTCAGCCCGGTGGCTCATGCTGGATGACGTGGATCCCGCCATCCACGATCATGTGCGGCGCGTCTATGAGGCCGAGCCGCTGGAACCCTCCCAGGGCTCGCACGCCCTCGGTATCGCCTACCTGAACCACACCGCGTAGGCGCTGACGCCGTACGCCTCGCCCAGCATCACCGAAGGAGAGACATGTCCGGTTCGGTCGAGAAGAAGCGTGACCAGGTCCGGGTAGGTGGTGTGCTTGCCGCTGCCGGGCTGCTGTCGGCTGCGCTGCTCGTGCCTCCGGGTGGGGCTCCGGCGCACGCCGACCCCACCCCGGTGATCGCCGAGGGCGATGTGTTGATCAGCAATCACAGCTTCGAGGAGGGTCTGGCTGAGTGGAGCCTCTCCGACGGCAATGGGGACAGCGGCGGTGCGGCGTGTGAAGATGCGTTGTCCATCAGCACGGACTGGTCCACCGATGGGGCTCAGGCGCTGGCGATCGATGCCATCGATGGCTGTGAGCAGGCCGGAGCACTCAGTGGAGCGTCCGCGGTTGAGCCCGGCCAGCAGTACACGGTGTGGGCCGATGTGACCGGCGAGGGTCAGTCGTGGCTGGGACTGCACTGGCTTGACGGCGATGGCGACCTGATCGACGGGGCCGGGGAGCGCGGTCAGGTCCAGGGTGGTCGGTTGCGTGTGGCTGCGCTCGCCCCCGAGGGCGCGGCCGCGGTGCGGGTGGAGGTCGGCGCCACGGGTGTCGTTAACGCCGACAACGTGCTGATCAGCGCCGAGTACACCGTGCTCGCGGACCAGATCACCAATCGTGCGAGTTATCTCGGGTCAACTGCGGGCGTGGACGAGAACGGCCGCGCCGTCACCTATGCCGTGGCGACTGCTCAACCAGCGGTGGGGGCGGTGATGACCGTGACCGACATCCTCACCGATGAGGTCACGCGGGTGGTCCGCCTCACCGGTGCGACAGGCGCGTGGGGGATCAACCAGAATCCTGTGACCGGAACCGTCTACGTCGGGACCTACGGTGCCGGCGCGCTGTGGCTGTACACCCCGGGGGAGGAGGAGGCGGTCAACGTCGGGCGACCGGATATCCCGGCCTGGAGTTTTGCCTACCAGATGGACTTCGACGAGGAGGGCAACGCCTACGGCGGTGGTTGGGGTGAGCCGACCGATGGGTACCCGGGAGCCTCGATCTACACCTTCACCGAGGGAGAGGGTTTCACCGGAGTGCTCGGTGACCTGCCGCTCGTCGATGACGCCTACTACACCCGTGCCGTGGGCTATGACGAGGTCAGCCGCACCGTCTTTGCGGGTACGGGCACTCAGATGCACCTCTTCGGTTGCGGCATTGACGACGGCGAGTGCGTGGACCTGACGTCACTCTTCAGTGAGGAGTTGCAGGAACGGCCGTGGGTCTACGGCCTGAGGGCCGGCGGTGGCTATGTGATGGCCTGGGCCGGTGACGGTGCGAGCACCGGCAACGACGCCTTGCTCGTGCTGCAGGTGGACCGCGATGACAGCGGTGAGTTGCAGGTTGACGTGGTCGATGAGATCGCCGGGGTCGTCTTCAACGGCTCCACACCGGTGGTGGACGATCACATCTACTACGCCAAGGCCAACATGAACGAGGCAGGCAATCCGCTGTTCTCCTACAACGTGGTCACCGGAGAGGAGATCCAACTCGACGCCCCGACGGGCATCTTCTCCCGCAGTTGGGACGTCATCGACCTCGAGGATCCCGAGTGGCCGGGACCGACCGTCGTCGGCTGGAACTCCGGCGGGATTCAGGTCAAATACAACATCGAGACGGGCAACCTCGAGAGCAACACGGCCGAGAACATTCCCGACGTGGCGCTACAGGTGAACAGCCTGGCCACAGGTGAGGACGGGCGGGTCTACTCCGCCGGCTACCTCACCGGGGGCATCGGCAAGGCCGTGCCGATGCGCGATGACCAGCATGAGACATTCCCGCAGGGCGGTCAGGCCGAGCACATGCTGCAGCACAACGGGCGGATATACCAGGGGATCTACCCCGGTGGCACGATCAACTCCTTCACCGCCGAGGAACTGGCGGCCGGATCCCAGCCCCGGGTCGACTGCACGATCGGCGCCGGCCAGAACCGACCCTATGCCCTGCACAGTTCGGGCGACCGGATCTACTTCGGCAGCCAGGCAGGCGAAGGGCAGGATCGAGGCGCCTTCGGATGGTTCGATTCCGCCACCGGCGAATGCGCCACTATCGCCGGGCCCATCGGTCACCAGTCGATCAACTCGGTGACATCCGGCGCCGGGAAGGTCTTCGGTGCCGGGAACATCTTCTACAGCTGGGACGGGCTGCCGCTGCAGGACGAGGCCACGCTCATGGTTTTCGATGAGGCCTCCGAGGAGATCCAGGAGATCGAACCGCCCGTCGATGACCTGCGGGCCATCAATGCCGTCGTCACTGCCGCAGATGGCACGGTCTGGCTCTACGCCGAGGGTTGGCTGCTGGCAATGGACCCCGACACACTGGAATGGACGCATACCGAGGAGGTCTTCCCCGACCACAAGCCCGGTGACCGCATCGCGGGCAACTATGCCCGGATGGTGGCGGGCACGGACGGCACCATCTACGGCAACGCCGCGGGCCGCGTCTTCGCCTTCGACCCCGAACGGGCAGCGCGAGCGGGTTCGGCGGAGGACACCCTGCATGTGCTCTTCGACGGAGCCGGTGCGCACCTGACACTGGACGCCTACGACAACCTCTACGTCAGCCACGGCGTCACGGACCTGCTGCGGATCGTGCCCGAGGTTGCCGAGCCGGCCGGTGGGATCCAGGCCCTGGTCTCCAGCCTGGAGGCCTACCTCGAGTCCGGGGACGTGGCCGGCCCGATCGCCGACCAACTCACCGGTGCGGCCAATCAGGCCCAGCGGCACCTGGAGGCCGAGCGCACCCTCCCGGCCGTCCGGGCCTTGGAGCGGTTCATCGATCACCTCGATCACCCGAAGGAGGAAGACAACCTCAGCGACCAGGCCCGCGATGACCTGCGAGACCAGGCCGCCACGATCCTGGACGGCCTGGCCTAGCCCGCCTGCCCGGATCAGCTGCTGAATCACGGCGCGCAAGCGCGGACACCGACCACCTCGATCAACATCACCGAAGTCAGGAGAGACATGTCTGAATCGGACGCGAAGACGCGTGACCAGATTCCCGTTCCCCGAGCGGGCGCGCTCGCGGCTGCCGCATTGTTGTCCGCGGCGCTGCTGGTGCCACCGGTAGCGGCGCACGCGCAGAACGATCCCCCGGTCGTTGACGGGGACACGCTCGTGACCAATCACAGTTTCGAGGAGGATCTGGCCGGGTGGAGCGTCTCGGACGGCAACGGTGGCGTCGCAGGCGAGGAGTGCGCTGCGGCGTTGTCCGTCACGACGGACTGGTCCACCGACGGGGCCCAGGCGCTCGCCATCGATGCGAGCGGTGCGTGCGACCAGGTCGGTGCCCTCGGTGAGGCAGTACCGATCGAGGGCGGGGTGCGCTACACCGCCTGGGCGGACGTGACCGGGGAGGGTGAGGCGCTGCTCAACCTGCACTGGCTCGATGGTGACGGGGATGTGCTGGACTCCGCCCGCGGCAATGCCGATCCCGAGCGGTTGCGCGTGGACGCGGACGCGCCGGAGGACGCCGCCGGTGTTCAGGTTGAACTCGCCGCCACCGGCGCGGTGAGCCTGGACAACGTCCTGATCAGCGCCGCGCACACCAGCCTCGGTGCGCAGATCAATCAGCGCCCGCAGTTCTTCTCCAGCGAGGCGGGCGTGGATGAGAACGGCCGGGACGTGATCTGGGGGATGGCCACCGGCAGCGAGGACGATCCGGGGATCCTCATTGCCACGGACATCCTCACCCGGGAGGTCACCCGATCGGTACGGCTACCGGGTGCCACCGGAGGCTGGGCGGTGAACCAGAACCCGGTCACCGGCACCGTGTACGTCGGAACTTATGGTGCCGGCGCGTTGTGGCTGTACACACCCGGGGAGGAGGAGGCGGTCAACGCCGGCCAGCCGGACATCCCGGCCTGGAGTTTCGCTTTCAACGTCGCTTTCGATGAGGAGGGCAACGCCTACGGTGGCGGCTGGGGAGAGCCAACCGACGGCTATCCCGGGGCTTCGGTCTACACGTTCACCGAGGGCGAGGGGTTCACCGGCATCCTCGGGGAGATGCCGCTCACCGATGAGGCCAACTACACCCGCTCCATGGGCTACGACGAGGCCAGCCGCACGGTGTTCGTGGGCACCGGAAATCAGGTCAACCTGTTCGCCTGCAGCATCGACACGAACGAGTGCGAGAACCTCGCGCCGTTACTCGATCAGGAGATCCAGGACTCCGTCCAGGTCCGGGACATCGTCATGAGCCAGGGTCATGTGCTGGCCTGGGTCGGCGACGCCACCAGCGCCGGCAACGACTGGCTGGTGGTGCTCGACGTGGAGCGTACCGACGACGGCGAACTGCAAGTCGAGGTGGTCGATGAGATCCGCGGTGTGGCCCACCCCGGTTCCAGCCCCATCCACGACGACCACATCTACTACACCAAGGCCGGCTACGAGGGCTGGCCGCTGTTCCGCTACAACATCCTTACCGGGGAGGAGACCCAACTCCCCGAGGACGTGGTCATCCTCGCCCGGCAGTGGGACATCGTCGAACTCGATGACCCGCAGTGGCCAGGCGCCACCCTCGTCGGGATCAACGCGAACGGGTTCCTCACCCGCTACAACATCGATACCGAGACGATCGACGTCGAACAGGTCCCGGACGTTCCCGATGTCTCCCGCCGGATCAACAGCCTGGCCACCGGGGCGGACGGGCGGATCTACTCAGCCGGCTACCTCGGCGGCGGAATCGCCGCGGAATCGCCGATGCGTGGGGACCGGCAACAGTCCTGGCAGCTCGGTGGCCAAGCCGAGGAGATGATCCTTCATGACGGGCGCATCTACCAGGGCAACTACCCGGGCGGGACGATCACCTCCTTCACGGCCGCCGAACTCGAGGACGGACAGGCCCCCAGAGCGGAGTGCACCATCGGCGCCGGTCAGAACCGTCCCTACGGCCTGCTCGGCGTCGATGACCGGATCTACTTCGGGTCCCAGGCCGGGGAGGCTGCCGATGCCGGTGCCTTCGGCTGGCTCGACCTGGACACCGGTGAGTGCCACACCATCGAAGGTCCGATCGGTCACCAGTCCGTGGACACCCTGACCGGAAGCGGAGACCGGATCTTCGGCGGCGGAAACATCTTCTTCGCCTACACCAGCCTGCCGCTGCAGGAGGAGGCCAGCGTGCTGGTCTTCGACGGGAGCACCGAGGAGATCGAGGAGATCGAGTTGCCGGTGCCCGGCCTTCGGGCGGTCAGCGCCTCGGCGACCGACGCGGAGGGCACGGTGTGGTTCTACGCCGAGGGCTGGCTGCTGGGGATGGACCCGCAGACGCTGGAGTGGGTGCACACCGAGGAGGTCTTCGATGATCACAAGCCGGGCTCGCGGATCGCGGGCAACTATGCCCAGATGACCACCGCATCCGACGGCACCATCTACGGCAATGCGGGCGGGCGAGTCTTCGGCTTCGACCCGGCAGGAACCCTGCGCGCCGGCGCGGCCGAGGACCTGCAGGTGCTGATTGACGGGGCCGGGCCGTTCCTGACCATCGACGATTACGGCAACCTGTACACGCGCGACGCCGCCACCACCCTGCTGCGTATCGTGCCGCAGGCCAGTGAGCAGCCCGGTGGGATCGAGGCCTTGACCTCGAGCCTGGAGGGTTACATCGAGTCCGGGGACGTGGCCGGGCCGATCACGAATCGCCTGACCAGTGCGGCTACGGAGGCGCAACAGCACCTGGAGGCCGGGGACACCACCCCGGCCGCACGCGCCTTGGAGCGGTTCATCGGCCACCTGGACAACCCCAAGCGGCCGGACACCCTCAGTGAGGTCGCACAGCAGGACCTGCGCGAGCAGGCACGCACCTTGCTGGCCGACCTTACCTGAGGAGCCGGGAACACGACTGAGGCGGACGCGCCCGCGCGTCCGCCTCAGTCGTGCTGAGTCACGACTCCCAGTGCGCGGACGCCGGGATGCGCACCCGCCTACCGGGCTCGACGTCGTAGACGTACCCGGCGTCCGGATCTGCGGCATCGATGTACTCGCGCACGAACGTGGTGTCCACGTCCAGCTCGAGGTGCAGACCCCGGCTGCGTGCGGCTGCGATGCGGAACACCGCGTTCGGCTCCCCGTCGTCGTCGACGTAGGCGTACCTTCCCACCAGGTCCTGCCCACCCACCGGTGCGACCGAGGGATCCAACTGGACCGTCATCGTGGCGGTGGCATCCAACTCTTCGCTGCGCTCGGTGACCACCCCGGTCAGGTTCTGGAGACGGTCTCGGCCGGTGAGGAGCAGCCGACTGCCGTCGCGTATGTCCTGCATGCCGTAGCCGTCCATGCTGACCGCGTTCTGGTCGCTGTCGAAGCGGATGATCACGAAGGTTCCCGTGACCGTGACCCGGTCATCGACGGTGACCTCCCGGCTCCCGTCGGGATCGTGCACGAGCCAGTGCTTGGTGCCATCGGCGAGTTCCACCTCGACGGCCGCGACGCCGTCCGTGTCGTCACCACGAACGGGCAGTGGACGAACCCGGGCGATCGCGCTGGCTCCGACGAACGGCTCGAACACCGAGGTGAACATGCTGTCGAGGTCCTCGCCGGTGCGGCGTAGCAACGCATAGCGCAGCGACTCGGGGTTGCCGGGCTTGTTCCGCGGTGGAATGCCGTCGGCGAGCGCGACCTCCTCCACGTCGCTCAGCACCGTCATTCGCACGTGCAGGTCCGGGTCGCCGTCGAGCACGCCGTAAGTGTCCACGATGTCCCAGTCGATGCTGAAGGGACCCTCCGGCCTGCCGCGCTCGACGTTTCCCAGCCAATCGAACCCGCTGGCTCCCGGGCGGGGCTCGCCCGCCGGGTCCGGTGGTTCGACTTCCGCACCGGCGTAACTTCCGGTGGGCTGCTCGACAAGATCGACCCCGCTCGCGGTGGCCGGGCCCTCGGCGGTGTGGAAGGAGAAGACATGCTCACTCCCGCCGCGGACCCGGAATACGTCCAGGATGTAGTAGTGCTGGGGGTCGATGTCGACCAAAACCGTGGTGCGCCGGTACCGCTCGGCCTCGGGGTAGGCCCCCGGTGCCTCGACGTCACTCATGTGCACCTCACCGCCGGAGAAGAAGCCCAAGGGACGGCCTACCACCATCGACGCGTGTGGAGTCGCATCGACGACGACGGTATTGGCGGCCACGGTGTTCGACTCCCACTCGAACCGGCGCGCATTGGTGTCGGTGAACTCCGGCGAGCCGATGCCAGGCATCAGATCCAGGCCGTGCCCGAACAGGCCGAGGGCCAGGGCGGTGCGATAACCGTGCCAGTGATTCGAACTGTAGGAGGTGGTCATCGCCCGTTCGGCGCTTCCGTGCCCGGAGCGGTGGATCGCCAGACCGAAACCGGTGAGGTCCTCGCTGCCCAGGGAGAGTTGGCCGTGGTGCTCGATCACCGCTGCAATGTGCTCTTCGATGCCGGCGGCGTCGGGGCTGAACACATCGGAGCGCAGACCATCGGTGCTGTTCTCGTTGACCAGATAGGCCATCTGGGCATCGACGACGTTCCCGTAGCGCTCGTAGGCGCGCACGTAGTCGTCGGGCGAGCCAAGCAGGAACGGCCGGCCCGTCTGCCCGGAGTTGCCGATCGAGGGGGTGTAGGCCGAGAGCATGGTCAGCCGCGGGCGGGCAGCGACCATGGCCTCGAACTTGGGATGACTGGCGACGTCGGCGACCGGATAGGTGTCGAACCCGTCGAGGGTGTCGGCCATGTTCCGCAAGTTGTTGATGGCCAGGATGTTGTAGGCGGGCGCGCCCTCCTGGTACCAGCCGTCCCGGTCCACGCTGTCGACCAGTGTGGGGGCGACGTTCCCACCGGTGACCGACCAGTTGCCCCCGCCCTCGTTGACCAGACCACCGGCAGCGAAGACGAAGTCCAGCCATTCCTTCGCGGCCTCCGGCTCGTCCAGCACGACGGCGGCCTGGGCCAGGGTGTTCTGGTGCATCCCGAAGTTGCCGAAGATCCGGGCGCTGCGGACCGCCGGGTAGATCTGGCGCAGCACGCCGTGCTCGATGTTGGCGCGGACGTCCGCGACGGTTTCCTTGGGCGCCAGGCCGTACTGTTCGGACTTGGCCGAGAGTAACTCCAGCACGCCTGCCTCATCACTCTCGCTCAGGGCCGGGTAGAAGGCGTCGTACGCGGTGATCAGGCTGCCGACCAGGCCGTTCTCCCAGATCGACCCCACCGCCTTGCCCCTGCCTCGACCGCCGTCGGAATTCCGGTAGCCGTCCGCGACGGTGTACACCGAGGTGTCCATCGCGGGGTAGGCGTCGGCGAACCGATCCAGCAGCACGATCCCGTGATGGGCGTAGGTCAGATCGCCGGTGTAGAGGTAGGCGTCCCGTAGGGCCTCCAACCCTCGCCGGATGCTGGTCAATTCGTGATCGCCGACCGGCAACGGGGCATACCAGAGGAACCAATGGTTGTAGTAGGCGCAGAACGTCCACTTCGCACCGTCGGCGTCGACCCATCCCCAACCGTCGTCCACGCCCCAGTCCGGGCCCCGCTCCGGGTAGGCGGTGTTCACCAGGTATTGCGGGTCCCCGAGGTCACGGTCGAAATTGCCGTTCGCGTCCAGCGCGCTGGCGTAGAAGGCCGCGAAGTCATTGGTCGGGAAGGTGTAACCGGAACTGGGATCGGTGAGTTTCCATGGCTGCGCATACGGATCGGCGAGCCACGGATAGTTGCCGTACTCGAAGATCTCGGTTCCCGTGATGGGTGAACCCAGGTCCTGGTTCACCGCGAAACTCCGCGGCAGGCCCTGGGTGGTAACCGACTCCCACAACCACTCCGGACCGGCATCGATGGCCTGCTGCGCCGCCGCCACCGCCGTATCGCGGAGCCGGCCCGCCCACGCCAGTTCGGCCACATTGGCCCGGGCGGCCTGCACTCGCTCCGGGGTGTAGTAGGTGGCACGGGTCTTCACCGGTCCTCCGGTCAGGTTCGCGGGAGCAGGTCCGAACGCCGCCGCAGCATCGGGGGACCGGGCCGCCGTCAGGCCGGCGACGCCACCTACAGCAG
The DNA here is from genome assembly GCF_049725185.1 of Pseudactinotalea sp. Z1748. Classification (NCBI taxonomy): domain Bacteria; kingdom Bacillati; phylum Actinomycetota; class Actinomycetes; order Micrococcales; family Cellulomonadaceae; genus Pseudactinotalea; species Pseudactinotalea sp. Z1748. Next base: position 658,878 of record NZ_JBMPQB010000002.1, read on the forward strand.
CCAGTTGCAGGATCGCGCGTCGCGATATTCCTGGTGTGGATCCGGGCATCATCGCAGGGCTCCTTCGTTCGATCTGCCGCCTGGTGACGGCGGGCTGGTCTCTAGGCGTCCTCGTCCACCCACAGATCCTTGAAGTAGTAGCGGTCGGCCTGGGCTCGCAGCTCCAGACCCTGCACATGCGGCTGAGCGATGTAGTACATGCTGTTCCACACCACCGGCAGGAACAGTTCGGAGCGTTCACGGATAGCGGCTGCGTCCCGCAGGATCGACTGCTGCTCGTTCTCGTCCACGGTCTCCTGGGCGTCGAGCACGCGCTCGGCGAACTCCCGCGCGAGCGGCTCGGTACCGTCGTGGCGGATCTGCTCCACCGCCTCGGTGCGTTCGCTGGAACTCAGGGATTCGTCGGACTGGACCTCCTGGAGCTCGGTGTAGGAGTCGATGTCCAGCCCGGCCTCCCGGGTCATGTTCGGATCCCAGAGTTGCTGGACCTGGTAGGGCCAGGTACTGATCCCGGAGAAGGAGCCGTACCAGAGTCCGAAGTAGTCCTCATCGTGGGTGTCATAGCGTCGGTCCACGTACACGCCGACTTCGACGACATCCTTGGTGACATCGATCCCCAGGTTGGTCTGCCAGGTGTCCACGATCGCGTCCAGCTGCGGGAAGTCGGCCCCGGCGAGCAACGTCAGATTCGGAAAGCCCTCACCGTCGGGGTAGCCGGCCTCGGCAAGCAGCCGCTGGGCCTCGGCAACCGCCTCATCACCCCACATCTGCTCGTGGGCGGCCAGGTCCTCGCCCCAGTCAGGCGTGGCGGGGGAGAGGAGCGTGGCGGCGGGCTCGGTGAGTTCGGAGATGCCGGCGATCTGCTCCCGGCCCAGGCCCAGGTTCAACGCGCTCCGCACCTCCTGGTCCTGCAGAATCGTGTTCTGGCTGTGCAGTGGTGTGACGTAGGTGGTGCCGGAGTTCTCCAGCAGGATCAGGTGCTCACTGAGTTCGGGGTCGTTGATGAACCGGGTGACCTCTGCGGGCTCGGCGAGTGCTTGGATGTCCACTTCGCCGCTCTCGTACGGCACTGTGGTGGTGATGGAGCCCTGCTCGATGAGCTGGACGTCGATGCTGTCCAGGGCGACGTTGTCGTTGTCCCAGTACTCGGGGTTGCGCTCCAGGCGCATGGAGGAGTTCGAGACCCAGTCCACCAGGTTGTAGGGGCCGTTACCCACCCAGTTCTCCGGCTGCTGCCAACTGTCGTCTCCTTCGACCGCGCCCGGATTCAGGGGCAGCATCGAGGGATAGGTCAGGCCCATGATGAACCCGGGGTTGGGCGCCTCCAGGGTGAATTCGAGGGTGGCTTCGTCGACGGCCTCGATGCCGACTTCCTCGAAATCCTCCACGATCCCGGCGTTGTACTCCGCGGCGTTCAGGATGCCCAGGTTCGCTTGATAGGAGGAGTCACCCGTGGCGATCCCGCCGGTGCCGCGGGCGGGGTCGAGCAGGCGCTGGTAACTCCACGCGAAGTCCTCAGCGGTGACCGGCTCGCCGTTGGACCAGTTCGCGTCCCGCAGGTGGAAGGTATAGGTCAGGCCGTCGTCGCTGACGTCCCAGTCCTGCGCCATCGCGGGGCGAACGTCGGTGCCGTCAGCGGTCTGCAGCACCAACCCTTCCAACAGGCCCATCTGCACCAGCCACATCCCGAAGGTGATCGACTGCGGGTCGATGTGGGCGAAGTTGGTCAGCTGCACGGTGATGTGCCCGCCCTGGGCCTGCGCGGCGGTACCGCCGCCGTCATCGTCCTCGATTTCGGCATCGCCGTTGCCGAACAGGTTGCAGCCAGCCAGCAAGAGCGCGCCGGCGGTGGCGACGGCGGCGAGGCGGAGCCGGGAGTGGATCGGACGTGCGGTCGACATTGACACAGGATCTCCGGG